>CAYMRU010000009.1:0-26296 GCA_964392975.1 uncultured Candidatus Poseidoniales archaeon
TGCCATTAAATCACAATTCCTGAGGGTTCCCTTAGGGAACCCTCATCAACATTACTTTCCGCACGCCAGTGGTTATTCAATCCTACTCAGAAAATACGTAAAATAGGGCGTTTTTTTCGTTTTTTCCATTGTAAACAATGGAAACCACTTTCCCTCGACACGGTTAAACCAAGTCGCAAGTTGGGCCGCCTGATGCCTCGTCCTTTGGTCTGCGTCACCCTCAATGGGTATACTGTCGATGACATTCTCAAGGACGCGGCTGTGGCAACCGCTGCAGGAGCCGACCTAGTGGAGGTGAGACTAGACAAACTATGGGCTAGGGAGCAGGAGCCCGAGCCCGCAGCCAGTGGTTCAGAGGCGGAATCCGATGGCGACTCCAAGGGGTCCAAGTACATCCCTCCGGAGATCGTCCTGCAACCTCTTGATTCAGTCGACCTAGAATCGGCTCTTGATTCGTTGAAGCAGGGAATTGATCTCCCAGTTGTTCTGACTTGCAGACCTGAACGTCAAGGAGGCCATTATCCGGGTGATGAGGCACAACGAATCGAGATCCTTTCCAACGCCATTTCGAGCGGAGTGAGTTGGGTAGACTTGGAGATTGACATCCACGCCGAGGTGCGAGAACCTCTGATGGAGGCTGCTAACGGCAATACCAAGGTAATCGCTTCCTCACATTCTAATGAGAGCCCCCCTTCGTCCTCGGAAATCGTCCAAGATGTAGAGGACGCCGCAGATATGGGAGAAATGGTCAAACTTTGCTACAACACCTCAGGGAGAGGGGATGGACTGAGACTATTCGAAGCCTCTTGGGATCTCAAGGAGTCGAATCACGACTACGCCATAATGGGCTCAGGATGGGGTGGAGACTGGACTAGGATACATGCCCCCTTACTCGGGCAGGCCATGGTTTACGCCACCATGGAGAAAGGCTTCCACCTCTCTAGACAGGGCAGAATCAACGCCTCTGATCTACAGATGGCTTGGAAACTTCTCGAATACGAGTAATCAGTCCTCTCCGGACCGCTGATCACTCTCATCATCTAGATACGGCATCTGCCGCGAGTCTTCCTCATCCGAGAGCCCCATCTTCATGTATCTACTGTGAATTATCAGAGGTCCGATTATACATGCTATCGGCAAGGCCGAAATCAGGATGTAAGCTATGAAGTTGGGCAATGTTGTTCTCTCTTCTACATCCACAAGCACCTCGACATTGATGGTACCTCCTGCAGCACCTCTGTCGGAGAACCTCTCGTTGTCCCAGCCATCGATGACTAGGAAGTAATGTGTCTGTGAGGAGTCGAACCATCCTACTGATGACCAGGCTGAACCGGTGGAGTCAATGGCTACCGAGAATACCTGCTGCGAAACCCCCTCGTAGGCATGGACATCCCTGTATGGCAACCATATCATCATGTCACGCCACTCCACGGGAATCTCCTTTACTGCCTCCTCTAGGTCGCCCCATTCCCTGTCGCTATAACTAATCGAATAACGGTCCCAGTTGATATCAGTCATCAGGTAGACATCCCCTATGGCTCCCATCTCGGGCTCATTCACAGGGTCCGGACTCATGCTGATGCAGAATGTGTAATGATAACCCGGAATTAGTTGCATGCTAATCGCGTTGGCACTATCGTTGTAGATGGTCATATCAACGCTGAAATCACCTCTCAGAGGTCTGAGATTAGGAGAGGAGAAGCCCCAGTCCCAAAATCCACCGTCCTCTACCGAGTGCTCTTGGTAGTACTGATTCATCCCTGGAGGGTTGCTCGCTGGGACATCACACGATGCGGCCGCTGAGGCCGTAGGAACAGCGAAAACAGCCACTAGAACTGCTATCATGGGCATCAGGAGAGAGGTGTTCAAAGCTATTGCTACACGTGCTTTTCGCCGATTGACCACCCTCAGCGCCTCCTCGTCCGAATAGGTCGGATGTATCCGGACTCCTTGTTTCTTCGCTCTTCTACTGTCAGATACTTAGGTTGCGGAGGTGGACGGTGCTGGTCCATCCCGGGCAAGCCTCCCTCTGCCTCGACCTCAGTGACATCGTAATTCTCGAGCATCTCCTCGGCATCGACTTCCTCCTCGTCCTTCTCACGCATGATTAACCATCCAAGCAGTAGAACCGCTGCTACTAGGGCCAGAAGCAGAGCACTCTGTCTGTTGGGCACTAGATCCTTCCAAGTTAGGTCGGAAAGCGACTTGGGACTTTCGTCCTCTTGAATCGAGAGCACTGTGATTACGTACTCTTCGGCGGTACAAACCCCCACTCCATCGCAGACTTCCATCAGGATTCTGATCTCACCTGCCTGACTCCAAGTCTGGTTGCCCCAGATCCAGTCATTGCGGGTATCTCCATCCAAGTCAGAGTCATGGAGTGCGTTGAGATCCCATCTGACTGTTAACGGCCCTGTCAGGGGCCTGTCTCGGTCATTGGCAGGATCTCCATCGCCGTCGCTATCATCGAGATTATCCAAATCCATCCAAGCCTCTATGCCGTCAATCAGATCTCTGTCCGTAGCACTGTAATTCAGAAATACAGGATCTCCAATTGAGACATAGTCGGCAGAGATCGGGTCGTCAGTCAAAATCACTGGAGCCCTTGAGACATGAACGGTAAGACTCGTTGAATTGGTCTCTCCGCCCTCAAATCCGTCCACCACAGTGAGAGTCACTATGTAGGTGCCAGGAATCTCGAACGAGTGCCAGACCACTGGCCCGCTAACCGTGGAGCTGGCGTCACCGAAGTCCCAAATCCAAGACACTACTCCATTCCACTCCGAGGACTGTGGGTCTGTAGATGTCCTACCTACGAACTTCGGGTCAGCATCGAAACTGCCAGAACCATCGAACCTGATGGGATCCCCTGGAGATACGAATGCATCTCCTCCCAGAGTACGTGGAACCATCCAGATGATTCCATCTTCGTCCTGAGGGGCTTCATCGAGTACGGCCCCATTGACTCCGGGGCAACTGAATTCGAGACTCGGAACTGGAAGCGGATTGGCGATGTTGATTGAGTAAGACTTAGTGGCAGAGGTGAGGCCTCTGTCGTCAATCACAGTCAGACTCACCGTGAAGAGTCCAGGCTCTAGGAAGGTATGGCTCACTGAAGATACGTTGTAGACCGGCTCGTCAAGACCTGAAATCTCCCAGATTGTCTGCAGTAGGGCTGTGTCTCCATCCGGGTCGAATGACTCACTGACGAAGTTGTATTGTGTTTCCACGGTCCCGTCCGAGGGCCGGGAGAATACTGCCACTGGCCTCTGGTTGAAAACTTGAACTCGCAGCAGTGTGGTGGATGAATTGCCATCGTCATCAGTGACCTGCAGGGTCACATTCTTCAGTCCCGGTTCAATCCAACCTACTACTGGATTTTGCAGCATCGATTCGGTAAATGAGTAGTCGGAAGTTAGAGTCATTCCAGACCCATCCATATTTACCCCTCCTTCGAAGTACCAATGATACTCGACAATCATGCCATCCGAGTCCTCGAAAACAGTAGGCATAGTGAGCGGAGTCAGTGTGCTAGTTTGGAGAGGCTCGTCGTAGATCTGCTCCGGAAGGCGATTTAGCACCTTGATGTAGATTGCATGCTCCACTTCATGCAGTCCGTCGTCAACGGTTAGAGTCAGGGTGTAAACTATCCCGTCAGCACTCCCATCGACCCAAGAGTGTCCAGCCTCGACCATCCCCTTAGCCGATTCTACATCCCCATCTCCCCAATCCCATGTGAACATCAACTCCTCATTGGGTACATTGTCGGTTGTCCCTCTCGCGGAGAATTGGACTCTCTGGTTAGTAAGCAGTACCAATTCATCGCTGATTACCACTCCATCTACAGAGATTTCCGGCACAGGGTCGGAACTGTCATTGACGGAGATGTTCCAACTCTGAGACTCAGAATAGTAGCCTCCTTGGTCCCGAACTACCAGAATAACCTCATACTCCCCTGCGTCGAGGTAGGGATGAGTAGGATTCTTGAGGCTGGAGGAGTTGTTGTCACCTAGGTCCCAGATGTATGCTACAGGAGTATCATTGTGGCTGAAAGTCCCGTTAATCTGGCCGAATCCCCAGGAGTCGTAACCCGATCCGAACATGGCTATTGGAAGCCAAGTCTGGGTATTCGAGGTGGATATCGAGCCTGAGGCAACAGGCTCCATATTGGCTAGGGAAAGAGGAAGGGTGAACGCCTGATCCACAATTTGTCCGGTCACGTCACGAATCTCTATCCCGAACGTCCAGTAACCAGTCTCAGGGGGCGTGAACCATACGCTTCTAGGTGAGGGGATGCTGTTACCTGCAGTGACATCGAAGATTACTGAATCAGTTGGGGTGTTGTTCACATATGCCTCTACTGTGACTTCGAGAATCTCAAAGAATGCATCGGACTGCACCTCAAGATCCAATCGGACACTATCGTCGAGACCGTTCTCGTCTCGATCGAACGGAGTGATGGTGTCGATTTGCACTTCAGCAGGATTCGTGACTAGGCCGGCGAACACGGTGGCCGAGGCTGTAGGATACGAACCTGTAGTTAGGCCACAGGTGAGATAATTGTAATCGCAGTCAGTTACCATGGATTCGTACCAAGTCAGCAACCAGACCTCGTTTGTGGTGTTGCCGAATCCATGAACCAAACCTGTCACAGAACCTGTGCCGGAGTCTATTCTCATGCCTGACATAGTCCATGCACCGGACACGGAATCACGAGCCATAATGACTCCCTTGAAGCCGAACAGGGTTGGTTGCACCATCAGATTTAGTGGCGTCCCAACTCCCTGAGAGAACTTGTACGCACGCATGCCCCAACCTTCGAAACTCTGACTTGAACTATTCCACTCTCCGACCCACTGATCGTTGTAACCACTCATCTGGGCCTTGCAGATGTAAGCGGCAATACATCCTGCACTGAGGTCGAGATTGGAGAAACCAAATGCTCCTTGCGCGCTATCGAGAGCCACAGCGGCGCTAAAGTTCGCGAAAATCTCACTCATGGTTGTACCTATAGGTGTCGAGCCTGGCTCTGGATTCTGGGCTAGATTCTCTATGCCCGCCCCTCCCGTGGCTGTGTCAGCCACCAATCTCTGAATAGCAGCCCCGCCACCGAGCTTATCGGCAAGATACATGATGAACATGAAGCCGGCACCGTAGTCGGCAATCCTGCCGTTCCACCATCTGACACTGAGGCTGCTGTCGAGCGACCATTCGTTAGCGTGGCCAGTCAATGCAGGAGTCACACCGAAACAGAGGAATGCTGCCATGTCTGCAGCCCCTTCGTCAATCCAGAGAAACTCGTAGGGGTCTCTGCTGTTGTGTAGCAGGTGCTCGAACTCGTGAGCTAGGATGGTGTTCCTCCAATCCAAGTCGTCTACATCGACGAAAACCGATTCTCTGACTGATGAAAGTCCGGGAGAGAAGTATCCTCCCGTTCCACCCGCTCCATCGATGGAGAGCAGGACGATCTCAATCTGGCAGTTGTCATCGAGATCGGGAGCCGATCCGAAGTACGCTGTGTTTGTCGGGTAAATCGTCGATTCCCAGGTCGAAGCGATGTCGTTAATCGTAGTCGAGGGAATCACTTGGCCATTCTCAACCAGAATGGCTGAGTTAGTCGATACCTTCTGAGCGGTTACTGCTACAGTCCCTGCAGCAGTGGAGATGTTCCCAGTGTCTCCTTGACTCCAAGCGTTTGAACATGCACGCATACTCGACTTCGAACTGAGGTAACCGGGAGAGAAAGGTAGCACAAGGCCGGGATAGCCAGCATCTATCCATTCCATCTTCAGATGTCCTGTGGCAGAGAACACGGGTTCGGAATCTTCTGTGAACATGTACTGCTTGCCCTCAATAGAGGGAGTGAAGTCGGTTAAATCGCCAGACATGACCGCAGGACCGATATCCTTCTGGCCGGACCCGGCCAATGCCACAGGGGAGAGGCTAGCGATGAGCATGCAGAGCACCAACGATACCGCGACTCTGTGGGATACGCTACCAAAGCCTGATTTCATACTCAACACTCCGTGTTGCTACAGGTCTCATTGCGCTCAAAGACCTATTTTAACATCGATGGAGCATCGTTCATACGTGGGAGGCCGAATAGCTGTGAATAGTCGCTTAGCTGCCCTGCTAATCGGTGCGCTTTTCCTGTTCTCACCCTCATCTGTCTCGGCCCTGAACTCGACTACTGAGATGACGCTGATTTCGACTCACTCTCATGACCCTTCGGCCTTCACACAGGGACTGGAGATGCACGATGGATATCTCTACGAAAGTACTGGTCTATATGGTCACTCTAGCCTTCGACAGGTAGATCCATCCAGCGGCGAAGTGCTTCGAATGAAGATGCTTGACGAGACCTATTTTGGAGAGGGAATCACCATCGTCAATGACAGCATATACATGCTGACTTGGAAGCAGGGCAAGGCACTTGTCTTCGATATCGATACTTTCGATCTGGTGGCCAACCTATCTTACTCAGGAGAGGGTTGGGGGCTGTGCTTCGACGGAACTCATCTGGTGATGTCGAATGGGACTTCCGAACTGACAATCAGGGAACCAGCGGACTTCTCCATCATCTCAACGTTAACTGTAAGCGATGGCGGAGTAGAGGTTGAAAAGCTGAACGAGTTGGAATGCGTAGGTGATTCGGTCTATGCGAACATATGGGGAAGTAATCTGATTGTCACTATCGACATTTCCTCAGGCGATGTATTGCAGACAGTGGACGCATCTTCTCTTTCCCAGGGAGAGCCGGATGACCATAATGCCGTTCTCAACGGGATAGCCTACGTCGCCGAGAGTGAGGCATTTCTGCTGACCGGCAAGAATTGGAGTTCGATGCACTTGGTCACCTTCGATTCCGAGGAGCAAGTCAGCAAGTCTGATTCCGATAATCTGATTGTGACAATTCTAGGTGCAGTATGGCCGGTTTTCCTAATCGCCGCACTCATAATTTTCCTCAGTTCGATGCGACTCTTGAGTGCTATAATGCAATTCCTGATTCTACTGGTCACCAAGCGGCAAAATGAACAGCCGCGGGCGATTAGCACAGTACCACAGCGGGAGGCCGAGGAGCAATGACCGAGTCAAATGGGGACGAATTTGATGACTTCAGCGCCATGGAGCTGTGGTTACATGACCTGTCAGTGGATTCCGCTACCAGAGTGGCAGGAGGTCTGATGATATTCTTAGGCAGCCTGCTAGGGCTGCTGCTTGGAATAGCACTAATCTCGACTAATGTCGGAGAAATTCTGTCCGGCCAGTTGGATGGATCCGACGGTGTAGCCGACGTGAACGGAATCGTCAGCACCGCTCTTCAGGATAGCGAGACAGGGGGAGAGCCGGCAGAAGGAGTCTCGGTCTCGGTCATCGATTCACAAGGACTGGTCATCGGACAAGACCAGACCGACTCAGGAGGGAGATTCTCCGTCAAGGACATTCCTAGAAGGGCCTCGACCCTGTTAGTTGAGCACCCAGAGAACAGAACTGTCCAGATTACTCTGGTTCCCGGAGATCACGCCCAGATATCTGTCACTCTGACGCCCGGAGATGGACTTGATGAGTTCGACATGTCGGGAGAAAGCCATCTCTCTGAGTCCGTTCTGATTGGTTCTGTGATTGCTGCCATGACTCTACTAGCCGGTCTGGCCGGAATGGTCGGAGGTCTGGAGGCCCACAGGGGGAATCGCTACCGTAAGACCTGGTGGTTAGCATTCTTCGGCCTCTGGAGCAGAGGAATGCTGTTCATCGGTCCAATGCTGATATTACTGGGGATGGGGATGGTCACCTTGTCCAGAGACCAGTTCACCGATTACACTGGGGACTAGCAGGAGGATTCCGTGTATCTGATAACCATCGAGGGCGGAGACGGAAGTGGCAAGGGACTTGCCACCAAAGTAGTCTCTGAGGTACTACAGAGGGACTTCTCCTTCACCTCAGTTGAGGTGACGGGCGAGCCTAGGAGGGAGCACCCTCTGGGCAGGCTCGCTATAGAAGCGGTTCGCAAGAGGAAGATGCCTCCCGAGGAGGAGGCCGGGTTGTTCGCAGCCGATCGAGTCGACCACTCTCACGGCTGGATTCTACCGAGACTGGAGGAAGGCAGGGTCGTTGTCAGTGAGAGGAATATCCACTCCTCATTGGTGTATCAGGGAATAGTAGGTGACGCCGGAGTAGACAGAGTAGCGAACATGAACTCAGCTGCTTTGGTGCCGGACCTCTGCATTTGGGTCGACTGCGACCCTGAGGTAGCGATGAATCGAATCAGGAGCGGCACCCTCCGTTCTCTCAGTGACAAGGAAGAGTACTTCGAGACCACCGACCTACAGAGAAGAATCCGTCAGGGCTACTCCTCGCTTCTCTCAGGAGAGATTGATATGCCCACTCCTTTCGACATGGGAGCTATAATCGGACCAGTCCTCAACGAAGGAACCGAGGCAGAGTTCAGGACAGATTTAACCCGGAGGATACGCCGGTTCATGCACAATCGTCACACACCTCTGAACGTAGATGTGGAGACTGTTGAGCGCCATCTCATCCGCAGGCTGCTGAGGACCAGCAAGGGGCAGACCACTCTAAGTGGAATTGGCATCGAGCCATCAGGCTCGGGCAAGGATTGGCTGCGAGGAATCGCCCCCTGGAGGGCAATACGCGATGCTCAGAAGGAACTCTCCTCGGTTTTGGATGACTTGACCGATGAATCCAGAGTGGATATTTCGAAGAGTATACTATCGCACTCAATGGCCTCGATATGCGGAACTCTGTCCCTCGTCCCCTCTGCTGATATCTCTGAGCTCAGGGCTGCTCTGGGCCCTGTCAGAACGGTCTCCGAGCGTCATACTCAGAGGATTATCAAGTTCCTCCACGAGCGAACTGATTGGGTCCACAAGCATAAGTCGCTGCTTGGAAGAGAGGCGCCACGTTCTCTGCTGAGGCAGCGCTACCGTGCAGCGGGAATGTCAATTCTGGCCATTTGGCCGCTCAAGGAGGCAATCAGGAAGTGGATAGAGGACAACCCCAAGACGCATCCGAGGTATGCGATGGGTCAGATAGTGAGGTCCGGCCAGCACCCATCAGCGATCAATGACACCTTGGCAAGAATCTCTCTGCTCGGATCGGGGGCGGAGGGAGGAAGCCCGCCAGCAGGACCTAGTGGATTGGTATCTTGGTGGCAGGGCACAACGTGATTACTTCATCATCAGCCTAGCATTGGCCGGAAGTCCAACTCTTCGCGGGTCCTCCTCAAAGTACGCTGCTCTGGCACATAGGGCTGAGGCGAACCACCAGCCGATTACCAATCCGGAGAACGCCCCAGTAATCACTCTCACAGGATTAGTCGACTCGTAAGCGGTGAGAAGTTGGGTGAATCCATCGATACCCATGGGCACGAGGCCCAAAGCGACGAGTATCAGCATGGCTACCATTCTACGATCCTTGAGATACAATGATTCTACTTTCTCGTCGGGGAAGACTGACAGGAAAGTGTCTCTCACGGTCCATCTGTTAAGCCCACGAAGACTGAATATTACCGCTCCTATGGTTATGCCGAGGAAAATACCCACATCTCTGGTACAGACCGGCATCTGGTTACCGTTTATATTCCACGAACGCTCATGTTTCTGATGACAGTTCAGATCACCAAAGGCGTAGACAAAAGCCCACAGCGGATTCAACTCCGACCAAGCAAATGTCCCGCCATGCGCCGACTGGTCATGCCCCAGTTTCGCATCTTCGGCATGGTCTTGATTGCCCCAGCTTCCTTCCTTCATGTAATCGAATGTGTTCGCCCGGCCGGAGAGTTCTGGGACGGTTCCCTCTGGCATCAGTAGCGGTGCGAGGAAGCAGAGTAGCAGGTACGCCCCCGCTACAGCGGCGATGTTTCTAGCCACTCTCTGCTCTCTCTCGCGGCTGACCAGACCGTTGCGGAGGACCATGTAATTTCCACTACTAAATGGCATTTGATGTTAATCCCGACCACCCCCTGAACTCTTGAGCGATAACTTCGTCCGGTAATTGTGGCCGACTTAGGTGTGAGAGATGCCCTTTGGCTCGGAGTAGTGGTTGGCTCTATGGTCGCAGTCATGACTTCCTTCGTTGTCACCTTCCTTAGTGGTCTCGATGACCCGGATGTTCCTAAGGCCGTTCGTTCAGGCGCTGTTTCCGGCATAGCCGCCTCAGTCATCGTCGCAACCTTCGCTTTGCACCGGTTGAGGGAGCAGTCTATTTCTGGCAAGGATATGACATCCATCAGGGAGGCTGAGGTGAACAAAGTCAGGGCCATCCTCGCACAGATTGAGGATGTAACTCTCGGGTCACAGGGATTGGAATGGACCGTCGAGGAACAGGTCAGGAGAGACAGAGGAGTTCTGGTCGTGGATCTGCATGGATTGGATGCTGCTTCATCCTCAGCACTCACCGAGCGACTTCTAGAACGCCGCTCTGACTTGGGCAGACTCAAACTGATTACCGGAAGAGGAGAGGTCACCGGCCTAGACTCGGCGGATCCTGGAATCAGGCCTGCTGTGCTACAGAGGCTCAAGATTGGAGCCGCCGAAGCGGAGTGGCAGGTAATACAGAAGTCCAGTTCAGTGATACTCAGGCCAATGGGGAGGGCACCCACTCCAAGACAGTGGGTGACCCGCTTCGCTGTGTTCGTGATACCCATGACCGGCGCCATGACTCTAGCTTTCAGGGATTTGGCCGGTAGCAGTTTCGAGGAGCAGGGCATGATGTTCGGAGCGGGTGCAGGACTTCTGATGACTGGCCTGCTATCGAGTTACAGGGATCGTTCACCCTAGGAGTAATCAGGAACTCCCTCGCAACATGCCTCAACCACTCTTCGGCATATCGGGCACTCCATGTGCTGCCTCATCGGAATCGCTGAGCCTGCATATCCGCATTGGCATCGGATATCCTCGCAATGATCGACGTCCACGTTGAGCCCTGACATAGGAGGCACTAATCAGTTGCCTATGCTAGAGTCCAACCTCTCGAGTTCAGAGGATAGAAGTACGATTAACCAGTCGTGTAAGGCTTCGCTACCCATTTCAGATAGAGTCGCATTCAGGAAGGCTGCGATGAGCACCCTCTTGGCCTCGGAAGGGTCCAGGCCTCTTGCTTGAAGATAGAACAGTTGATCCTCGTCTATCGGCCCGTTGGCAGTACCATGCCCACATCCGACAACCTCGTGCTCAAGGACCTCCAATTCGGGGATGGAGTCTGCCTCGGCATCGTCCGATAGCAAGAGATTGTGGAAGATTTGTGCAGCATCGGCTCCCTTGGAACCATCCATCACCTTGAGCATCCCGGTCCCCACCGTTCTGCTGCCGCCCCCGCAGGCTGAATGCCACGAGAGTCTGCTGAAAGTCTCTGGCGCATCATGCAGAATCTCGACGTGATGATCGAGGTGCATCGAGCCCGCCCCTAGAACTGAGCCTAGCACACGGACACTCCCACCAACCTCTTTCAGGAGATATCTCAAATCAGCCTTGGTTCTGTCTGTTCCGGAAGACACAGTCCCTGCTCGAACCTGAGCGTCCCTGCCTATGTCCATGGAATCCACTCTGAGCACAGTGCCTTGCCGCATGAGCCCTACTACGATGTCGTTCATGACGCTCCCAGTACCGATTTCCCCGGTCCTCAACAGACCGAACCAATCTCCGTCGCCCCTCACCCTAGTAATCAGTTCGAGTTCACTCAGAATTCCGATATCCAAATTCAGGTGAACCGCAGAACTGCCTTCTCCGGTGTCTATATCAAGCAGTAGAGGCATGTCGGAATTGAATTTCGAATCCACCTTGAACTCCCATCCAGAGGTTACGGTCACTTCCCCTAAGAATGCTAGAGTCACAGGGTCGGAGTCAGGCAAGTCAACCAGTTTTGACTCCACCCTCTCTAATGAGATTCCCTTTGGAGCAGGACTACCATCGAGTTTGGTAATTGAGACGGTAGCCGAGCCGAGCTCAGGGACTTCGGATACATCTCCAGTTGGGTGAATCCTTCTCCAAGGAGTGTATCTCCAGAGGTGGTCAGACCTGTCGGGCTGAGGAAGTGATAGGTACTCGGAAGCGGATTGCAAAAGACCACCTCAGCCTATACTTCCTTCCATCTCGAGGGCCATCAGTTGATTCAACTCAACTGCATATTCCATGGGCAACTCTCGAGTGAATGGCTCGAAGAATCCGTTTACGATCATCGCCAGAGCCTCTTCCTCGGAATGGCCCCTGCTCATTAGGTAGAACAACTGGTCATCGCTGACCTTCGAGACACTGGCCTCGTGTTCGCACCTCGCAGTTGGGTTCGCGACCTCCATTGTTGGATAGGTATCCGAACGACTCTCCTCGTCCAGAATGAGGGCATCGCACACCACATTGAGTTTGCAGTTCTCAGCCTTGGGAGATACCGTGACCTGACCCCTGTAGGTACCTCTGCCACCGTTCTTGCTAATGCTCTTGGACAGAATCTTACTGGTGGTGTTGGAAGCGAGATGGTGAATCTTGGCCCCTGCATCTTGGTGCTGCCCCTCTCCCGAATATGCTACAGAGATGACTTCCGCATGAGACCCCTCTCCCTTCAGTATCACAGCGGGATACTTCATTGTCAGTTTGCTGCCGATGTTTCCATCCACCCACTCAATCTTTGCATTCTCATGTGCAATACCCCTCTTGGTGACTAGGTTGTACACATTTGAACTCCAGTTCTGTACTGTAGAGTACCTGATGTGAGCCCCTGGCAAGGCAATCAACTCGACTACTGCAGAGTGTAGTGAGTCGGTGGAGTAACTAGGTGCGGTGCAGCCCTCAACATAGTGGATGCTGCTGCCCTCATCGGCGATGATTAAAGTCCTCTCAAACTGCCCCATGTTCTTCGCATTGATTCTGAAATACGCTTGCACAGGCATTTCGACATGTATTCCCTTGGGCACGTAGATGAATGATCCACCGGACCAAACTGCGGTGTTGAGAGCGGAGAATTTGTTGTCGGTCAGAGGAACGACAGAGCAGAACCAGTTCTTCACTAGTTCGGGATACTCCTTCAGTCCGCTGTCCATATCAAGGAAGATGACGCCCTGCTTCTCCAAATCCTCGCGAATGCTGTGGTATACTGCCTCGGACTCGTACTGTGCAGTGACTCCAGAGAGCCACTTCTGCTCGGCCTCGGGAATTCCCAATCGGTCGAAGGTGTTGCGAATCTCTTCTGGAACATCATCCCAGTCCTTCTCTGTAGCCTCAGACGAACGCAGATAATAGCAAATGGAATCGAAGTCTATCTCTTTGAGAGCGCTTGTGTTGCCCCAACTGGGCATTGGACGATCGATGAAATGACGGTAGGCCTTGACGCGAAGCTCAGTCATCCATTCCGGTTCTTCCTTTAGCTTGGAGATCTCTCTGACGACCTCCTCTGAGAGGCCGAAGTCGAATCTGATGGTCGAATTCTCAGTATCCTTCCATCCGGACTTGTAGTCTCCGACCGCATCTCTGGCCTCTTGGTTGTCTGGCATCAGGCGACCTCCTTTGCCAAGGCTTTGTTCTCGACCCAGTCGTATCCGTTCTCCTCAAGCTGAGTTGCCAGTTCGGGACCGCCCGAGGCGACAATCTTGCCACCAATTAGGACATGTACCATATCGGGCTTGACGTGCTCAAGTATCCTCGAGTAGTGAGTAATAATCAGGGCACCCGACTCGGTACCTCTCACTGCAGAATTCACTCCTGCGGCAACAGTCTTGATGCCGTCGATGTCCAACCCGCTGTCGGTCTCGTCCAGAATAGCCAATTTGGGCTTTAGCAACATCATCTGCAGAATTTCAAAACGCTTCTTTTCGCCGCCGCTGAATCCGTCATTGACGTACCTTGAGAGGAAACTGCGCGGGATGTCCAACTTGTCCATGGCCTCGTTGAGCTCGTTCCTGAAAGCAGCCCCCTTAGAAGCATCCTCTCCTCTGATGCTGGCCACCGATTTGCGCAGGAAGTTGCCGACCTGCAATCCCGGGACAGCCTGTGGATATTGGAAGGACAAGAACACTCCCTGTCTGGCTCGCTCCCACGGATCCTCATCCAGTAGACTCTCGCCATTTAGCAGTACATCACCCTGCTCGACCTCATAATCAGGATGCCCCATTATCACATTCGCAGCAGTTGTCTTGCCACTTCCATTCCTCCCCATTATTGCATGGACCTCACCTGATTGAATACTCAGATCTATGCCTTTGAGTATGCTCGTCCCCTCAATTCCGACATGCAAGTCTACGATTTCCATCAAGGCATCTGGCTGGTGGGATGCGGCTGTCATGAACTGTTCCCAGAATAGACCCCTTTTGAATGTCTGCTTGTGTTTTCGGTCACCCTAAAATCATATCACCACCCCGTCCCGACTGTGGACGATTCACGAGATACTCGAGAGCCGGCTTCGGATTCGCTAGAGGAAGCCTACAGGGCCCAGATTGAGGAGGCGGTCAGGAGAGAGTCCGAGAGGAGGATTCAGGATTCGCATGACCCAGACGAGATAGCCCGATTGGAGGCGCTATCGCTAGTCAGCCTCAGCAAGTCCGAGAGTCCTGATTTAGTCCCTGCTCTGATGGCTAGACTTGGTCCAGTCAGAGCAGCATTGGACGGACACGGCGGGGGGCTGGTTGTGTATGATAGCAGCATCGAGAGTACGACAGTAGGAGAACGCCTCTCGCTGATTATTGACCTCGATGGAGCGTGCGTTTCGTGCGGAGCCGCACCTGGGACCCTGAAGGGAATCCAGGACGACCTATTGATGGATCCGGAGGTGGTCGAGGTCAGATTCAACTCCGGCATGCTGGAGTGGTTCGATGATCTACAGCGCGAGTTCGTGCTAAAGCATGGAGGGGTTACTTTCGTCTAACCGATGAGAGAGGCAAGAGCAGCCATAGATCCGCTCGCGAAGCCTAGCACGGTGACCTTCTCGCCCTCGACCAGAGTCGCATGTTCACCAGCTGGCCCTGCTAGATCGTAGGCACCGGCTTTGCCTCTCCAAGACTCGCTCTCCACAAGTTGTGCCAAGGCTTCGTGCGTCAGTTCACCGAACTCCACTAGTGCAGAATCAGTCCAGATGTCAGCAGTCCATCCTCCGTGCAGAACCTCGGCACCCCGCATCTTAACCTCGGGAGGGTATAACAGGGCTGTAGATGACCAAACCCGGTGCCTAGCCCCAGAGAGTCCGAGCAGCATGCTGGCGGCAGATAGTTTGTCAACGGGTTTACCTAGGGCAATCAAAGGATCATTCGGATCCTCGACCAGCGTGTCGGAGACGATTACCAAATCGGGCCTCTCGCCGCTGATTGCAATCTCCTCGGCTGCAGACTCGGCTTTGGCAGCGCAAATCATCTCGACTTGACCATCTACTTGTGTTCCGCTTGATGGGACGATTTCCTCCGAAGCCAGAGTTCTATAATGCAACTTGTCTGACTCATCTATGAGATCGTTGAGTATCTCTCTTCTTCGCTCTGAGGCAGAAGCGAGCAGTATGTCCACCATACAGTTCCCTCAGAGGACTATACGCTCATCGCAAACCGGGCACATGGCTGAGGAATTGCCAGATGCGATTTCAAATCTGCTTGAGCAACTGGGGCAGAAAACTGGTATGTTCAATGGTAGAGGGGCAGGAACACCCTCTAGAATTTCGCTTCCTAAATCAGGAGTCTGCACAACAGGAGCAGGCAATTCAGGCTCAGCAGCAGGGACAACAATTTCCTCTACCAACTCTACCTCCTCACTCTCATCATGTTGGACCTCAGCCACTACCTTGATGTCGTCCTCATCAACTACATCGACTACATCATCCTCTAGCATGACCATACCAGGTGCCACCCCTCTGCGGCTGCGAACCCATCTCAGCCCTCTCGCAGAGAGGCTGACTAGGATGACTGTGCAAAGAAGGAGTACGGTAATCGCGAAACCACCGAGCAGGATGTTGAAATTCTGCTCGTCTAATCCTAACTGGTGTCGCAATCTATCAAGAATCGAATCCCCGGTCCCACTGGGTCCATAATCGTCAATCACAGCTCTAATCTGCCAGCCACTTGCAGAGGTGTGGATGAAAAGAGTCTCACTGCTCGAGGGAGAGCGGCCAACCAGATACAGATTACCGATGCCGAGCCTATCAGAGATACCTAGCCAACCATCCTCTGGATTGATTATTCCATAATGCAACTGTGGACCTGTCGAGCCGACGATATCGAATAGAATCTGGACACCTCTTTCAGTCTCGACCAACTCCATCGCTGTCATTCCCCTAGCAGGGTAAGTCGCGCTCAGGTTGTCTACTGCATTGAATGAAGAGTCGGCAATAATGGCTACCATCTCGGCATCCATCCCCTCGCCCTGCTTCCATGTGGAGACAATTCTCTCTTCACCATCAATCACATACACCTTCATCTTGGCTAGAGATACTTCGTCAGCCACAGACTTCCTGAATGTCCATGACGACTGCTCGATGAGGCCGTGAGCGTACCACAATCCCTGCCTCTCTATTCCAGTGGAGTCGCTCCTAGTCGATTTGTACAGCAGATGGGCACCTTCATCGTCTCCGAATTCGACCTCTAGAGCACTGGTCTCACCGGGAATAAGATCAATCTCATCGACTACATTAGGAGTCAGAGACCAGTCCGAGGACTTTGTCGGAGCATCTGCATAAAGAATGAATACACTTGTTTGGTCGCCGAAAGACCCTCCCGTCGTCATCTCCCGATAATATCCGGAAACCAGTATCTCGGGACCATCCATATCCATGTCTATTCCCCAGTACTTACCGTCAGACAGCAGTATGGGCTGCATCAGGTCTTGAATCGGGGTCATTTCGCAAGTCGCATCGATAGTGGAGTAGCTCAGAGTCTGTCTGAAGTATCCGGAGGAGTCAATGAATCTCCTTGTCCAAACTATGTGGGCCCATCCGTCTTCTGTGGCTGCGAACACTAGGTCGCCGGCCCACATCTCATCCAGCACATTGGTGCATGAGGTCAGCATCCTGTTGGAATTGAGACGATACAAGGAGAGGACCCCCTCCTTCTCCGCAATAACCAATCCCTCGTCTTCTAAATCTATGACTCTCACCGGAACCTCGCCAGTCCCGAATCCGATTGCGCGTGAGCCAGCCAGAGTCGATTCGTCAACAAGTATTGACGACTCGACTTGATTGTTATCCCAATCGAGGTCAGCCAAGCCAGGGCCAGCCACCGTCACTCGAATTCTGATAGGCCCGGAATCATTGACTCGATGAGCGAAGGAGATCTGAGAGGCGCCTTGACCCATTACCAGTGGTATGGCAGTTGAGGATACGAGCTCCCAACCAAGTCCATTGTGAACCTCGAGCGACGCCTCAACGCTATTCGCATCCGTGGATCCTAGATTGTCCACTCTAGCTGTTATCAGGAACTGCTCGTCGGGTCGAGGTATAGGCGGCTCAGTTCTGACGGCCCCATCTCTGAATGCGAGATCAACACCCTGTGGGCGTTGAATTACGGGGAAAGTGATTGATTGATCGTTGTCAGTCTCATCCAATTCTTCAATGTCGTTGGACGGGTCAAGAGAAACCATCAGGGACTTATCGCCGATAGTGGTAGGATTCCAGTATAGCACCACCTCGACTATATCGCCACTGTCGATGCTAGGTAGGACCATCTCGTCCTTGCGAGAACCATCTTCATACAGTGAGATTGCCAAGTTGGACGCAGCCATGTCGCCGTCGTTACGAATCTCGGTTCTGACTTCTAGGAAGGTGTTGACGTATGTCTCACTAATTGGAGTGCCATATTCCTCGACTGACAGCCCTGTCCGGAACACTAGATTTGGAGCAGGAGGGTCGTTGTCGACTTCTACGACTCGCTTGACCTCATCCGAGAATATGCCATCACCACTAATCATCCTGACTGAGATACGGTAGAATCCATCATCGAAATCCTCGGTGTTCCATGTGACAGACCAGTCTCCATCAGAACTTCCGCTGCCGCCAAAGGTCTGAGCAGTTTCCCATGACTCAGTCCCGATTCTCCATTGAACAGAACCACCATTCACCGACTCCCATGTGCCGAACACGTTCACATTACCTGAAACTGCCGTCTGCCCACTGGGTCCACCCATGGTCACGGCTACAAGCCCGACCTCGTGCTTCTGTTCGGCCACTTCGCTCCACTGCCCAAACTCGTTTTTGGCTTGAGCCTCTATGATAATCTCAATGACCTCAATCTCATCCTCAGTGAACTCGGGCAGCGTGAATGGAGTCGTCCAATTGGCTGTTCCTTGAGCGACGTGCCAGTCGACGAGGACGACTTCCTGTTTAGGCTCGCCCTCAGGTCTGTGCGAGTAAGACACCCTGACTGAGACTTCCTCGATGGTGCCGTTGGTATCCTTATCTTCGTCGATGTGTCCTCTGGCACTGTACGTCTCCCCCTCTACCAACCAAGCATCCTCTTCAGGGCTCTCCATCACCACCCATTCTCCAGAGCCTGTCGGAGGGGGTTCCGTGCCGTTGCCCGGATCCGGGGGGTCAACCTCACCTCCGAGCATGGCATTCAGAATCATATTCCCATCGATGATTCCGAAGCCGTAGTCCTCGTTCCATCTTTCACTGATGCTGGGAAGGGAGGCCTGACCTCGGGTCTCGGAGTTGTTCTGTAGGAGATCTTTGATCTCCTGAGGGTCCAAACCATCGTCAATCTGTAGCATCACCGCGACGAATCCCGCCACAGCTGGGCATGACATACTAGTGCCAGTCAATTGAGTGTAACTGTCTTCGGCAAGGGGCTTGGGAGCTCCGGGAATGGAACTGGTTGAAGCGGCGTGCTGCGCCGACATTATGTTTGATCCCGGTGCAACAACAGTTGGCTTGAGTTCTTCCCACTCGTTGTCATCGCCATCATCTTCCCTAGGGCCGGAGTTAGAATAGGAAGCTATCAGATCATCACTCCTCTGGATAGTGTTCTCATCGTCGACGGCACCGACCGTGATGGCGCTATCAGAAGCACCCACGGAAGTAACTCTGCGCCTCCCGTCGTTGCCTATGGCGGCCACAGGAACAATACCTGCATCGGCTGCGGCATCAACGGCTCTGGCGTCTGCATTGGTGCCGTTGTCTCCCGGGTCATCTCCCTGTGGATCAGAACCGGATCCGAATGACATCGACATCACTTGGATACCCTCGCTGGATTCATTGTTACCCCAGTCGGTATCGACGTTGTCGACGACCCACTGGATTCCTCTTAGTGTAGCAGCCGCGTTGGTCGCACCTGCATCAGTCATCACCTTGACATCCACGAGATAAGCCCCCGGTGCGTATCCCTGATTGATGCGGCGAGAGTCACCGGTCCCCAGAGCAATTCCGGCAACGTGTGTGCCATGGCCATCGCCGTCGTCAGGGTCGTGACTACCGTCATCACAGTCCTGAGAACTCCAAGAAGTAGCATCGCATCCTGCAACCCACTTGGGGTCGGCTAGCTCGTCAGGATCCTTCTCGTTGTCGTTATTTGAGTCCGAGAAGTCGTCGAGGGAGAAGTGCTCGTTATCGACGCCCGTGTCGAGGATGGCTATGACCACACCCGAGCCATCGTAACCGAAGTCACGCATGGTCTCGTCATAGACCTCTGAATCTCTGACCTTTGAGCCACGGGTCGCCTTGTCAAGCAGTGGTACTATGACGTTCTGCTCCTCAATCATAACGACCCCATCTAGCGACCAGATGTCAATCAGGGAACTAACTGGAACGTGGTCGATGACTATGGAATCGAGAATCCTAAGTGGGTCGAACCACGAGCCCTCGTCCTGCCAGCCGTGATTATACAGCACCTGCTTAATCGCACTAATGTCATCAGGTCCAGGGTGCCAGGAGTAGTCCACGACAATAGCAACTGTGGGAAGCCCATCTGCTCCGGTAATTGAGGTAGTAGAGACAGAGGTCCTTTGCCCGGCGATAATCCTCTGTAGCCGGTCGTCCATGCCATCGGAGTCGAGGTCATACCAGTAGCCGAACCACCAGCCCGGCTCCTCGACAGGCCAACCAGCACCGGCCGGCGGGAATCCGGGAATCCTATCCTTAGCCGAACAGATGTCATCTCCGCACATCAGAGGGGGCGGTAAATTCTCGTCTTGAAACTGTCTTTCGAATTCTTCCTCTGCGGGTTCAGGAGGAGGTACGAGGGCGCCAGCAGCGACTGATATATCCATCACGAATACCAGAAGTGCAATCAAGACAGGCAGTCTCGACCTGGTGCTTCTCAGCATGGCTCTCACAGAGAGCCAAACTCAGGTGCTGTATAATCCCAACCTGTACCGGTATGCTGTAATTGCGATTACGGCCACTTGAGATGGGAGCCGGACAGAGTGCATCTTAGGCGACAAATCTCACCATCCATATCGGCTACTATCTCGCCGTCGCATACCGGGCAGATAGCGTTCTCGGACAGTTCCTCTAACCATGCTCTTCTAGTCTCCAACTCATCGCCTTCCTCTCTGAGTCGAGTAAGTATACTCGCAGCCACGCCATGCAGGGGCGTCCCTGACTGCGACCAGGGGTCCTCGTCCAAGCTCCCCATACGGCCCTTGGCACGCTCCCTCATAGCAGAAGATTGCTCAGCCCCAGATATTGCAATAGTGTCGTCAAGCGAACTAGGTGCCCCTCTAGCTAGGGGCCTAGCAAGCAGATATGCTAGGAAGAAGCCACCGACGTGTGCCATGTGCGCCACATTTGACTGTCCAGCAGTCGCTGTCTGCAAATCGTAAATCTGCCAGACCTCTAGACCTAGCCTGACGAAGACGATTAACCACACAGGCCATGCTCTGATTAGGAACAGCAGAGGAAACTCGATTTTGTCGTCCGGCCAGCATGCCATATAGGCCCCCAGCAGGCCGAAAGCGGCGCCACTGGCCCCTATCGCAGGTATTGACGAATCGGGGTGTGTGAGTATCCACGCGATGTTTCCGCCCATGAATCCCAAGCAGTATACTGCGACCCACCTACGGGCTCCAAGGCGCTGCTCCAGAGGAACTCCCACCAAGGCAACTACGATGATGTTCCCCAGTACGTGAATCCAGTCGGCGTGCAGCCATGCTGCTGTAATCATACGGTACGACTCGGCAGGACTGGTCATTATGCTAGGTTTAATTCCTAGAGAGTCGATGACCCATGATTGACTCATGGCGAAGCCACCGAGCGAGGACTCAGCGAATTGAACGAATGAGACTAGTAGCACAGACAGCACAGTAGCCAGTGCCACGCTGGTCCGGGAGCGTACGGCCCAGACGAACGGGGCAATCGCCGCAGATGTCATAGCAACTAGCAATATGATGTCGATTGAATCCACCCGCTCAAGCCTCCTTGACTCTGCGCCGAGGTCTGTCCGAATAGCCGCTTCGTAGCATGGAATCACTCAAACGATGCACCTTACTCCCCCTTCCATGGCAGTTGGCCCGATGCTACAGACATCAGGCATCTCAGTAGACAGGGGCGGGCGAGAAGTCCTCAGAGGAGTCGATTTCGATCTCAAGTCCGGCGAGATTGTTGCTCTGACAGGAGAGAACGGCTCGGGGAAGACCACCATGCTAGAGACTTGCGCAGGGATACTGCCACTTTCTCAGGGAATCGTGAGTCGACTGAGCGAATCAGGAGCGATGAAGATACTGAGGGATCATGAGGGACGCAGGAATCAGCCCCCTCCAACAGGGCTGACCCTCCAGAGAGACGGAATCTGCGGCGAGGAGACCGTCGGGGAGAGACTCGAAGTCGCCCTCAACGTGGCAGGTAGGAGCATCAGAGAGCCGACGGCCTCGGATGTACTTCGACAATGGGGTCTTGAACACCGAAGGGCCGACAGGGTAGCACAACTCTCAGGCGGGCAGCGCCGCCGCCTCGCCGTACTGTGCGGCCTGGCCCCTGCCGCTTTGTCAGGCGAACCCAGAGTCGTCCTGCTGGACGAGCCGTCCGAGGGCTTGGACAGGGCCGGTAAAGAACTCCTCATCAGTTGGTTGAGAGGACTTGCAATAAACGGTCATGCAGTAATGGTCGCTACTCATGATCAGGCAGTAATCGACTGCTGCAATCGAGTGATGGAAGTTGGAAGTGGCACTCTGATAGAAACTGCTGGAAAGTCAGAAGGCTCTCCTTCAAATCTGCCCGAGCCACTTCCTGCAGAAGAACAGAGCACACATTGGGCACTGGTTCACTGGGCCATCAGAATGGAGACTCGGAACCCTCTGGACACAATCGGGAGGGCAGCACCTGCATTGGTCGCACTGTTGCTCTCGTACGCGCTCGTGGGAGAGGTTGACATGACTCACGCAGGCAATAATCTACTTGCCGCTCTCATTCTAGCCCCGGCCTTCATCACCGCAGTAGTCTCACCCGCCTTAATCAGGCGCCTCGCAGAGGAGAGTTGCGGCGCTTGGTGGGGAGCGATGATTGGACCCAGCGCGAGACAGACCTACTCCTTGGTAGGTGCATCAATCATCCTCCCACTGCCTCTAACTTACCTCGCATGGGCGATTCTGGTAGACCCCTCAGACCTATCGAATCATTCCGAGGTCACTCGTTGGCTATGGCTGCCAGCACTGATTGTCATCGATATCGCTGCCGCAGCCACCGCCCTGCACCTCCTAGTGGCCGACCTGCGTCGAGCCTCAGCTGCTGCCGCATCACTTCTGCTTCTAGTACTGGTCTGGCCCTTCTTGCAACTGACCGACGCTCTTTCACTGATGATGACGAATGGCATGTCGTTTGGTCTGAGCTTCGGCGATCCTCTAATCTCCTGCGTAATTGCAAGTCTAATCTCTGCTGCAGTCTGGGCAGTAGCCGTTTTTCTGCCTGATGCCTGAGGACTAGCATTGATGACCAGCAACATTCTCGCAGCCCTATGACACAGGTCAGAGGTGCGGGCGCGATACTGACTGCCTTGGGTCTGACAGGAGCAGGTCTGACTCTACTTCTCGGCTTCATGTGGGCTCCGACAGTCGACCCCGAGGCATGGAACTCGCCAGAGGCATACAGGATACTGTACTGGCATGTCCCATTCGCGTGGTCTTCCTTCCTCGCCTACTGCGTGCTGTTCATGGGCTCAGTTGCTTGGTATACTCGCCGTTCTGAATTAGGATGGAGGATGATTTGCACCGGTTCTGATCTCGCTTTACTGTTCGGACTAGGCGTAGTAATCTCGGGCCCAATCTGGGGTTCTGCAGAGTGGGGAGTACCCTGGGACTGGGGAGACTTGAGACTGAACACATATGGACTACTTACCTCAGTCTCGCTGTTTCTCGTCCTAGCTAGGAATTCTCAGTCAGACGGGCAAGGAACCAGAGACACCATCGCAGCAGTCGGACTCTTCGGATTCGCACTTGTCCCGGTCACTGCACTTGCCACGACTTGGTATCAGGAGCGCCATCCGGGAATCGTCATCATCGAGAGTGAGGAGTCGGGTCTGGCTCCGGAGATTCTGTCTGTACTGATGCTCGGCTTCGCTTCTTTCCTACTGTTATTCGCAGGTCTTGCAATACTCAGTGACACCCTGCATAGGGTGGAATCAAGACTGAGTCACCTACAGCGCCAACTCGACGAGGGGGCGGTGCATTGAGCGGAGTGACTGAACTCGGATTGGCATATGCTGCAATGATTGGTCTAATCGGTGTCTACGTCTATCGTCTGGTTACTAGGTTGGCATATGTCGACGCCCGCCTGACGGCGGTCGAAGATGCTGTATCTATCGAAGAAAGCGAGTGAGAACGAGTTTTTCCCTACGGGAACCCTTGAAACGGGGCGGCGAGGCGCAGTTCGGCGAGGGCCATGTCTGAGGGAGCATTCTGCATCGCTTGCGGAGCCCCGCCTCCACTAACTTCCGAGAGGATGTGCGAAGACTGTCTCAGGCAGCGCACCGAACTCTCGAGGCTGCCTGAGAGGATTCAGCAGTCCCGCTGCGCCAAGTGTAACTCTTACGAGGTGCGCGGCAGATGGTCTCCGATGGAGTCCGATGACATCGCGGATTTGAGAATCCGTGAAAACCTCGTGGCAGAGGAGCGTGCAAAGAACATCGAGGTTTCTTTCTCAGTAGAAGCCATCGACGACAGGACATGCAGACTGCATGTCGAGGTGTCAGGCACGATAGAGGGTTATCAGTTCGATGACAGGCATGAATCACTACTTCAGACTAGCAACGCAGTCTGCACTCCCTGCACGCGAAAGGCTGGGTCATACTTCGAGGCCACAGTGCAACTCAGGTCGGCCGGGAGGAGGTTGGACGATGTCGAGCTGAAGCAACTCAGAGGGACACTGGACGAGATGCTCGCGAACATGGAACCAGATTCGATGTTCTTCGTAACCAAGGAAGGCCCGGTGACAGGAGGATGGGACTTACAACTAGGCTCCAAGGCAATGGCGAAGAACTGGGGGCGCAGGCTAGTGAGGTCATTCGGAGGCACAATCAAGGAGACTTCAACAGTCGTTGGCTCGAATGACGGCATCGATGTGACCAGACTCACTCTGAGTTATCGCAAGCCTGCATACGAGTTAGACGATATCGTACGCTTCAGGAAGCAGTTGTGGATGATCGACGGCTGGCAGAGTGATGGCCCCAGTCTGCGCCGACTTGACAGGTTTGAGAGATCCGGTGCAACATGGAGGGACATGGAGAAGTCCATCGTGGTCTGCCCTAGCACAGAGCAGCACATTGCCGAGGTAATGAATCGAGATAGCTCAGCAGTCGAGGTCATGGATCCCACCGATTACAGAATGGTGACTGTTGCCTTACCCTATGATGACGATGGCGAGACCAGTCGCATACGCATCGGCTTCATAGACGGCGCATGGGTGGCTCTGCCTGCTGGGAGGAGGTCTCAATGAGTGATACCGATATGGCAGAGATGCTCTCGCAGTATGACTCGGGTGACATGGCGGGCCTGACCCGTTCATTCGTTGACGATTTTGAGGCGGCGATTCAGCGAGATACCGGATTGAGTCCTGACTCGGATTGGAGCGGAGTGATCTGCCTCGGGATGGGTGGCTCAGGTGCTGGAGGCAGATTCCTCAAGTCTCTGGCAGACTCGGAAGGAGGAATGCCATTCGTCGTCTGGAGCGATTATGGACTACCAAGTTGGTGGGGCCCAGAGTGGCTGGTACTGGCGACTTCTTACTCGGGAAACACTGAGGAAACTCTCGATGGTGTCACAGAGGCTCTGGAATCCGGTGGCTCGGTGATTGCGGTTTCTTCGGGAGGTGAGTTGTCAGATCTTGTCATGGGTAGCGATGATGCAACTCTCGTAGAGGTGCCGGGCGGTCAGATGCCGAGATCAGCATTCGGCCATATCTTCGGCTCTCAGTTGGCAGTTTGCTGGGACATGGGACTATTTCCGAGGCCCAGCGAGGATGAGATATCGGCAATGTTGGCCAGACTCAGGCAGGCTTCCTCCCAAGCTGACCCGATTGGAGGCGATACAATGTGGGAAGCAATGGCCAAGTCGCTAGTCAATCGTGAGATTGGAATAATCTCCCCCACCGAATTGAGCCCTGCTGGATACCGCTTCGCTTGTCAGATTAACGAGAACGCAAATGGTTTCGCCTATCCTTCTGATGTACCAGAGATGAATCACAATGAGATTGTGGCTTGGCACTCCGAGGGACAGTCTCGCGCCTTGATAGCACTCACTTGCGAGGGAATACATCCTCGCAGTCAGGCCAGGATGCAATGGGTGATGGATAATGTAGAGAGTCAATTCTCTTGGAGGATTCAGTGCGAGGGCGACAGTCTGTTAGAACGGCTGTTGTATGCCGCACATGTCACCGATTGGGTCTCGATAATGCTGGCTGTGATGAAGGGCAATGACCCTTCGGAGATGGCTCCGATTGAGTCGCTCAAGGCTCACCTATCAACCATTCAGTAGAGAGGTCCGAGGACATTTCTCGGGTCCGGGTAGATTTCAAGAGCCCGATCTCTATCCTGAGGTGCTACCACTCCGGGCATATCGTGTGTCTCAGGTTCGACTAGAGAGAGCTGGAAGTGCAGGTGCGGTTCCCACCCGCCATTCTCGTGCTTATCTCCCATCCAACAGATTACATCCCCAGCACTGACTTTTTGGCCAACTGTCTTTCCTTCAATCGAGGATGCATTGAGGTGCCCATACAGTGCCCAGAGTGGAACTCCGTCGAGTAAGTGTTTGGTGATCACCACATTACCGTAATCGCCGTCGGCTGGATTGTAGCCGAAGT
The DNA here is from genome assembly GCA_964392975.1 of uncultured Candidatus Poseidoniales archaeon. GTDB lineage: Archaea > Thermoplasmatota > Poseidoniia > Poseidoniales > Thalassarchaeaceae > Thalassarchaeum. The sequence continues at coordinate 26,200 of CAYMRU010000009.1, forward strand.
GTGAGATCTCTCCGTCAGCGAAAGCCATACACGGCGTGCCGACAGGTGCACCGATGTCGATTCCTACATGGAGGAATCGAGTTCCTTCAAAGAGGTC
>CAYMRU010000010.1:0-23674 GCA_964392975.1 uncultured Candidatus Poseidoniales archaeon
ATGATCAGGCTCATAATTTCCTGATTTACATCTTCTACAACAGCATGACTACTGAAATGAGGGAGTTATTCATCTCCTCAGACTTCGATCGCAGCCTAATCTACATCGATATGCCATTCTTGGATGTGAAGGATACTGAGAAGGCCACTAATGAAGTGAATCACTGGGTGGATGTCACTGAGGGAGTCAAGGCCTCGGACCTAGTCGGTGTGGCTTCGGTGACAATTGCTGTCAACAGCCTGATTGTCGATTCACAATGGAGTTCTCTCGGGTTTGCACTTCTCGCCACCATCCTAGCATTAGGTCTGGTGTTCAGGGACCTTCGTTTCGCCCTCTTGACTACGGTGCCTGTCGGTTTCACTGTGGGCATGCAATGGCTGGCCATGGACTCGTTGGGAGTCCCCCTCTCTCTAGTCACTGTAATGGTCGGATCCATTCTGGTTGGAGTAGGCATAGATTTCTCCATCCATATAGCCAATCGAGTTAAGGAACAAGGAGGTACCATTGAGGCTGTAAGATTAGCTTGTGCCAGTACAGGAATGAGTCTGTTTGAAGCAGTGACTGTCACCGCATTCGGTCTATTCTCGGCGTATTTGATTCCTATTCCAGCAATTAAGCCATTCGTAACTGTAGTCATCTTGCTTCTAATCGTCGCTGCCCTCTCCGCCTTGCTGCTTCTTCCTGCAGTCTTCTCGCTGCTGATTAAGGCCAATGTGAGCCTCACCGGAGGTGTCGAGACGATGGTCAGAACAGCTGGACTCAGGAGGGCTGTGGCTAAGGACGAAGCAGACTCGATAGATGCAACTCTCCTCTTGGGATCGTCTGACGATGCTTGGTGAGATACATTATGCACCATCTTCTCATCGAGTGACTTATGGCATTCTGGTTGATGAAGAGCGAACCGCATGTGTACCCTTGGGAGCAACTGGTGGAAGACGGAGAAACACATTGGGATGGAGTAAGAAACTATCAGGCTAGGAACATAATGAGGGATGATATGCAAGTAGGCGATTTTGTGTTGTTTTACCATTCAAACTTCAAGCCGCCGCACGTCGCTGGGATTGCCAGAGTTTGTAACGAAGCGTATCCAGATTTCACTGCTCTTGATCCTGATTCGAATTACTTCGATCCAAAATCATCTCCCGATAACCCGAGATGGATGATGGTCGACATTGAAGCCGTGAAGGCACTGCCAGAGGTTGTCCCTTTGGGTGATATGAGAGAGAATGACGAGCTCGAGGGGATGCCTTTACTCCAGAGAGGTCAGAGGCTTTCTGTACAACCAGTCTCACCGGAACACTTCGAAATTGTATGTGCAATGGGTGGCCTAGATATATCCTCATTGTAGTGGGCACGTCCTCGGTGGACGCTCGTCACCAGAGGTGTAATGTCACCGATCTTCTCCGCCCCGCTATCCCAAGGCATCCAGCGTCCCCGGTCGGGCTGCTCGCTTCCGCGCCTGACCTGGTTCCCGGGCATGAGGCGCTCCCCGCTTCCCTCCGGAAGCGGTTCGCGACAACCTGGATCTCTTGGGGGCGAGGCATCGACGTCAACCGGTGAGACACCAATGGCTCGTCTGCGCCGCCCTCGGACTTCAGGCCCCCTTTATCGACGATTTGAGGAAAACAGAGCACGTCAACACCCCCCCTAGCCCAACTTGGCCGTTCAATCGACCCATATCAACGAATCCCTTTGGGAATCCCGGTATTTACTCTGAGTATTTGGACGGGCAACCGGTCTGAATCTGAGTCGCTAGTAATATCCAGCCGCCGCCATCGTTGACCAATTGGCCTTTCACAGCGATAGTAAGGCCTTCGTCGAAGCCATCAGGGATGGCAGCGCCTGAATAGTCGATACTGAGTGAGTGTTCTTGGCCGATCAAAGTGAATGAAGTTCCAGACGAGTCGACTGAGCCTAGTTCGACTTGTCCCCTCAGGTGGACATCGCCCTCATGAGATTCGGGAGATTCCATCACCTCGTCTATGTAGTACTGGGTCTCAGGGTTGACGCTGATTAACATCAAGGCTATCAGTGCCACCATACAGATGGCGACCAGTCCCAGTCTAGATGTCCTTGTGCCTGCCATGAAAAGAGGTGGTAATCGATGTTGAAGAGAGTTTCCATCAGCCGGTCAGGGCATCTCGTATCCAACCGCTTCTTCCAGACCTACGAAGCCGTGTTGTTTGACTTTCTTCTTCAGACCTCTGACGATGGCGCTAACCACAGACGGCCCCCTGAACACTAATGCAGAGTACAATTGGATGAGGGATGCACCAGATGTGATGGCTTCCCATGCTGTATCTGGGGACTCAATCCCTCCTACACCGACTATGGGAATCGAGTCGCCTACTTCGGAATACAACAAGGAGATGACTTCCTTAGACCTGTTCTGTAAGGGCCTTCCTGAGATTCCACCCGCCTCTGCGAAAACACCTCTTGATGCGGCATTCCTCGGAACAGGTCTGTGCATTGATGTGTTTATCGCCACCATCCCATCTGCACCGGACCTCAGAGCCGAATGGGCCGACATCATGATTTCCTCGTTAGTGGCATCAGGTGAGAGTTTGACCAGTAACGGCTTGCCGCCACCTTTCCTCTCTGCCATCAATCTGCATTCAGTGACGATGGATGCGAGATAGTCTGCATCTGCTAGGTCTCTAAGTCCTGGAGTATTAGGTGAAGAGATGTTTAACACGAACATGTCTGCTTGGTTCCACAGCATCTCAAGAGTTTGCGAGTAGTCACTGGCTGCACTTTCGTTAGGGGTCTTCTTGGAACGTCCGATATTAGCCGCTACCGGCGTCTTTGGCCACATTCCTGATGCTCTCCTATCCACCAGTCTGTCTCGGACCTCTGCGGCCCCAGGATTATTGAATCCCATCCGATTAACTAGGGCGCCATGCTTGTTTGATCTGAACATCCTTGGCTTAGGGTTACCATCCTGGGGGAATCTGGTTATCCCGCCATACTCAATCCATGAAAATCCTAGGGCAGGCCAAGCGGACAGTGCTTCTGCCCCCTTGTCGAAACCGGCAGCTAGACCAAGAGGGTGATGGAACAGTCGACCGAACACATGTATGGGGAGTTCAGGAGAATTGTATACTGTGCTCAGCATCCTTTGACCTATTCTGCTCTGACCGAATCCGCTCAATGCCTGCATCGATAGACTATGGGCGGTCTCCGAATCTACAAATCGCAGCATTGGTCGCACGAACATGCTGTAGGGCAGGCCCATCAAGCGAGTGCGCAAAGCGGTACACTTCAAGCGTTGCGCAGTATCGCAGGTACGTGCGTGCCACATTTGAGGCTGCAGCTATTAGCGAACTGGCCAGACGAACGCTTCGCAGCACACATGTAATCTATGAAGCGAACGGTAACCAAGCAGTCGATGTCGGCACCATTGCAACTTCAATTACCGATGCATCACCTTCTATGATGATTAGTTTTGAACTGATTGAACACAACGAGAATAGATTGAGGGTTATACTGTCAGATTCTGCTGGAGGCGAGATAGGCGGAACTGAGCCCACCACGATGAGCGATGTTTGGATTCCGGGGGATATATCTGAGAACTGGAATAGATATCTCGCTGTTATGTTTGAACTAGCCGTTGCGGGTTATCCTGGATGTATTGGATGTGCAGGCCCCGCCGCTGAGATACCTTGGGACGAGGCGGCTTCCAGACGCAGGTTGGCATAGTTCCGCTTCGCGCACGCGCGCGCTCATGCGGGCGTTGTCTCAATCTCTTGTCACTCATGTTTATACAGGGTAGAAGACGGCGCTGCAATCAGCCGGTTAGATCTGTAATTGACTTACTGGCGGGGATGGCGAAATGAAGTTGATGATTCTTGAATCGGGTGCGAAGGCACGTACCGTCAAGAGCTACTTAGGTAGTGGTTGGATAGTCGAAGCCTGCAACGGACACGTTCAGGATCTGCCTTCTGGGAATGGCTCAAAGCAGAGGTCGAAGGCTATGTGGGCGGCTGAGAAAGGAGAGTTACCAGAACCTCCATGGGATTGGACAGAAGGTGCTGAAAGAGTAATCAATTCCATCTTGGCCAGAGCTAGGAAATCGGGTGTTGAGGAAGTTTACATCGCAACAGATCCCGATAGGGAAGGAGAGTTCATCGCATGGAGATTGAGCATACTGTTCGCTGATTTCGCGAAGGTCAGGAGAGTGACGTTCAACGAGATTACCAAGGCAGCTGTATCTGAATCAATATCAAATCCAAGTGGAATTAATTCAAATCTGGTAGATGCTGCCAAGGTTAGGCGTTTCATGGATCGGTTAGTTGGATACAGGTGCTCCAGATTCAGTAAATCTTGGAGTCTCTCATCCATGGGTCGGGTCCAGACTCCTACTTTGGGTTTCATCGTCGAAAGAGAGATGGAAAGAGAGGCTCATGTCCCCATAGAGTACCACAGCGTACATGCGGATTCTCAGGATGTTAGATTCAACGTCCGTTTCCATGAGAAAGACGATGGTGATGCTTGGTTCGATGATGCTGGTAAACACAGGGCCGATAGAACATCAGACGGCGAACTGGCTAAGTCCTCCTTTGATGCCATATCTGCATCTGAGACCCTGTTAATCACTTCCGTGAAGGATGGTATAACGAAAAGGAGTCCTCAACCGCCTTTCACTACGGATACTATGCTGCAAGCAGGCAGTTCGACACTCGGATGGTCAGTGTCGAAGACTAGTCGAATTGCTTCTTCCCTGTACCAGTCAGGTTATGTGACTTACATCAGGACCGACTCTACTAGGACTAATCCCGCAGCTCGCGAGGTAGTGAGGCAGTACGTCCGGGACAAATTCGGAGAAGATCATTTGGGTAAAGGAGTGGTCGGAAGTGATGCCAAGAACAAGGGGAACATCCAAGACGCGCACGAGGCCATCAGGCCGAGCAAGCCTGAGGTTACTTCAATCAAAGCATCGGCTGATGAGAAGAGATTGTACACCCTCATCTGGGCTCGCTTCGCCGCGAGCCAGATGTCTCAGTCCATCAGAGAAAGGAGGAATTTGGAGGCCTCGGTGACAGATTGTCAAAAGCCTCTCAGAGGAACTGCTTCGTGGCGGACGCATAGTGGCTGGGAAGCGGTCTACGACCAATTCAACAGCAATGTCCGGACTAATCCTCCTGAAGGATTACTCGAGAAAGGGGCTGTATGGGGAATCGATAGTTCGGACGAGAGTCCGAAAATGGTCACAGATCACACCAAGCCTCCACGGAGGTATACGGAGAGTTCTATCGTACAAGCCATGAAAAATGCTGAGATAGGACGTCCCTCAACCTACGTTAGCACAATTCAGAAACTCACTGGCAGGGGTTATGTCGAATCTGATGGAGGTTCACTGCGACCTACGAAAGACGGACGACTGCTTTGGAACCAAGTGGTACCTTTCTACGATTCACAAAACGGCGATGTTGGGCTATTCACTCCCAGTTTCACATCGAAGATGGAAGGAAACTTGGATTTAGTAGAGAACGGCACGCATGATGGTCCTGAAGTTTGGGGGTCATTCGTTGAACAATTCAGAGACATGCACAACAACGCACTTAGCATCAGAAAGAAGACTGCTACACCGCGACAGAAATCACTGATTGAATCTCGCATAGTACATCTTGAGTCTGAGTTGGTCAGAGAACTCATGTCAGGAAAGTCGATAGATGAAATTACCGGTGATGAGGCACGATCAATCATTGACAGGTTACAAGAGATTGGAGACAGCGTGGGCTATCCTCCCAGTGAGAAACAGAGTGCTCTAATCATCAGACTGGCCGATCAGAATGGAATAGGTCTGGATGACGCACTTGAGTTGGCAGGGGTCAGTGAAATCTCTTCATTGACTGGAGGAGGCAATGGGACAGCTAGCGAGCTCATTGGCAAACTTATCGAGATGTCAAAGGGGCTGCCGGCCACAGAATCACAAGTTAATCTCGTCGAGAAACTGGCAAAACAGAATGAAAAAACGATTTCAGAAGTACTGGCGACAGTCGGGGCTCGGGACATCTCTGAGTTAACGAAGGCCGATGCTAGCACGATTATCTCCAAGATGAAAGGACGCTCGCGAGGGCGACGCAGGAGAAGTCAATCCTAGAATGGCTTCCTAGGCAGGACTCAATAACGGATGGCTGAGAGGCCTATACGTATGGAATACGATTTCGTGATAGTCGGTGCAGGCCCAATCGGTGGCTTGTTGGCTCAGCGTCTGTGTAAAGGAGGAGCAACCGTTCTAATTATCGAAGAACATGCACAAGTAGGGAGGCCGTTCCAGTGTGCAGGCCTTGTCAATCCAGAGGCCATGGAATTGATTGGGCTCACCGATACTGTACTAACTCCTATCTGGGGTGCTCGGATTCATAGCCCCTCTGGCCAAGTCGTTTCTGTAGGGTCTCCTGAAGTTGTCAGGACTTGGAGTGTTTGCAGGAAGTTGTTCGATGAGGCTATCATAGAGGAAGCAATGGATTCGGGGGCGGATCTCTGGCTTTCCAGCTCTCCAATTTCGGCTGAACAGGATGAGGCTGGTGTGGACCTCAATATCTCTACTCCTGCTGGAGATGTCAGCGTCAGATGCTCTATGCTATGCGGTGCAGATGGGGCTCATTCTTGGGTCAGAAGGAACTTCAGGATGGGTCGTCCGAAGGAGTTGATGGTCGGATTCCAGATTGAGGTCACAGGTTATGTCGGCGAGGAAGGAAGACTCGATATGTATACTGGATCAGATACCTCACCCGGATTCTTCGCTTGGGCTATTCCGTCCGGGGACACTACAAGAATAGGTACTTGGAGCAAGGCGGAACTGATGGAGGGTAAATCGCCAGAACAGTTCCTTGAAGCACTCATGCAGAGTCCATTGTGGTCTAGAAGATTCTCTGGGTGCAGAGAGGTTGGTAGGTTCTGCGGTCCAGTGCCAAGCGGCATTGTTGGTCGCCCCCTCAGGGGAAGAGTGATGCTTTTCGGTGATGCTGCCGGCCTATGCAAGCCGACAACTGGTGGTGGGATAGGGCCGGGATTCATGCACATCGAAGCAACCGCCCCTATTCTATTAGACAGAGTACTCAATTCACTATCTCAATCGGACATGGAAAATATGGTGTTGAAGGTAATCAATCCCATTCGTAAGGATCAATTGAGGGCGAGGGCTCTCAGAGATTCATTCCTTACTCAAATGGATGATGACGAGTTGGATGAGGTGTTCTCTGTTTGGTCCAAGCCCGAAGTCACTGAACTAATCAACGAAGTGGGAGAGATTGAGAACCCAATTCCCTTGGGATTGAAGATGCTACGAGAAGTCCCGGAATTCAGATTACTAGCCAAGCGTGCGGTGAAAGCGGTGTTGTGGGGTTGATATGTTCCGTTCCGTTCAGAGACTCAGATATCCTCCATTCGAACATGCCAGCATGGATCCCAAGGGACTTCCGATGATTGAGGTTATTGTTGAGTCAGAGCAGAGTCCGCCTCCCGCGTTCTCAATAGGCCAAGATGACGACTGGAAGGTTGAATGGAGGTCAACAAAATCTGATGAAGATGGCATCAATACTCTCACTTGCGAAGTCTCAAGAGATCCTTTCGATTTCATCACGAGGACGCGGGATGGTTGGTACGTTGAGCCCGATCCTCTTCATTCTCTGGCCAGAAAGGTAATTCGCCCAGCTGTCGTTATTATCATCCTCTCACTACTCATCCACAGTTTGGAGCCAGGATTGGTTGCAAGCAGTATCCTGTCGGAGTCATTCGCTGGGTCATATAGAATCGGGCCACTCGACTACCCTAAATTGCTGTTCTTCTCGTTCCCAATTTTCATCGTCCCGATTATATTCAGGATTCTGGCCAATCTGCGTGATATCAAGAGGCAGAATCGTTACATCTCAGATCCTCTGAGTGAGATTGAACTATCGGCTGAAGTTGTTGGAAACGGACTGCAAATCATGCTCCGACAAGTCCCTGTCGAAGTGATTGTGCAAAGAGCACGGCTACAAGTTGGAATGATTGTGCCCGAACGTGAGAAGGTGCTAGAAGCTCTCAATCGAAAAGAAGGGAGGCAGTCCGCTCCGGGAATGTCCACACGTCTCCCGGATAGAAGGATAGCCGCAGGTGAAGAACTTGGTACTGGGGTGGGAGAGTCCATACCACTTGCTGTAGCCCATCCGAGGCTACTTCTACTGGAACCGCTCAGAGTCATGGACTCGGGAGATTGGATTGAACTAAACAACTCGACTGGGAAAATCACGCTGCCGGGACCTACTGATATTTGGCCAGGTTCGATATACTCCGCCCTGATTGCTATTCACTGGGAGATGGTGATCGAAGCCATCAGAGACGACGGTACTAGAATGAAATGGGTCAAGCCCGTTTTTGTTAGTGAGCGGGCGGGTTTGGAGCCCATACCCAAATTGCCAGTGAGGAGTGGACGAACAGAGACCACTGACTAGTTTGGTTGCTGTGGAGGAGTCGAGAAAGCTGGCTCAGCAATGAAATCAGTCTCAAGAATATTGTAATCCGAATCTCTCTTACAGGGCTCAAAGCCGGCTCTGTTCACAACCATCTGTAATTCCCTCTCTGAGGCCTTCGACTTAGTAGAGCCGGATGAAGAGACAACATTCTCCTCCATCATAGTGGAGCCGATGTCATCGGCCCCGGAAAATAGGGCCATCTGTGCGACTTTCATCCCCATGGTAGGCCAAGAGGCCTGAATGTGTTCGATGTTATCGAAGAAGAGACGAGAGATGGCGATGTGTCTGAGGTATTCATGCGCGCTCGCACCTAAAGTGTATTTGTTCATCCCTCGTTCTCGGAGACCCAGTGAGTTATTCTCCAGCATTACTGGCCAAGCGATGAATGAGGTGAAGCCGACACCTCCTTTGTTGATTGCCACATCTTGCAACTCCCTGACCTTATTCATGTGCTCGAGACGTTGGAGGGTACTCTCGCCTAATCCGAAGACATTGGTTGCTGATGTTGTCAACCCCATATCCTGCGCTTCGCCCATAACTCGCAGCCAGTTCTTCGATGAGCCTTTCTTCGGCGAAATGTCGAGTCGGACATCATCGACGAGCATCTCTGCACCTCCTCCGGGAAGGCCATGCATGCCCGCAGCATGCAGCTCTTCGAGAATTTGTTTGGTCGAAAGACCACAAACCTCTGATATTCCTTCAATCTCGATTGGGGAGAAACAATCCAAGTCAATTGATGGGTGTCTTAGTCTGAGTTCTTTGATTAGATTCGTATACCATTCCAAAGGGAGATCCGGATGTACCCCCCCTTGCATGAGCACTCTTGAGCCTCCAATTTCCTCCAGTTCAGCGAATCTCTGGCTGATTTGGTCAATGGTCTGGAGGTAGGTCTCGGGGTGCCCTGGTGACCTATAGAACGAGCAGAACTGACAATTTATGGTGCATACATTGGTGTAGTTCACATTCCTGTCAACAAGATAGGTGACTCGATTACCGGGCACTCGCAGCCTTCGGTGTATGGAAGCGACATGCATGAGTTCGGACAAATCTGCGTAATCGTACAATTCTACAGCATCGTCGATATCGAGTCTGGGTGGCGATGGGGTTGACTGTTCCAGTAAAATCTCCTTCCATCGGGCCAAGCAATCAACCTCCTTGCCCGATTATGGCCTCCATATCGGCAATATCCTTCGGGCAGGAAGAAGTGAGGACAACAGGGCCCTCCGCGGTAATGAGAACGTCATCCTCTATCCTGATCCCGATTCCTGCATAGCGCGAAGGGATTTCAACATCAGTTCGCCAGCTTCCGAAGTACAAACCGGGTTCGACGGTGACGACCATACCTGGCTTGAGTTCCGGACCAGGGTCATCGTCACCCTGCCTGCCCCCTCCTACATCATGAACGTCAAGCCCTAGGAAATGACCTGTGCCGTGCATGAAGTAATTCCTATATGGTCCATCGAATTCAAGTGGGTCTCCTATAGCTTCGTCCAAAGTACAGTCCAGTATTCCCAAATCGATTAATCCCTGAGCTATCACTCTAGATGCAGCATCGTGGAAAGAAATCCAACGTGCCCCTGGTTGACATGCGGCTATAGCAGCAATCTGAGCCTTTAGGACCAATTCGTATATCTCACTCTGGGCTTCGCTGAATCTCCCATTAACTGGCCAAGTGCGGGTGATGTCTGAAGCGTACCCTTCTACCTCACATCCAGCATCAATGAGCACCAAGTCGCCGTCGGATACTGTATCACGGTTGGAATTGTAATGCAAGATGGCCGCGTTATCGCCTCCACCGACAATCGAAGGATATGCCCATTGCCCTTGATTCGATACGAAGCAGGATTCGATGACTGACTGTAGGTGCCATTCTCCGATATCTGGTGTACCTGCACGCATGGCCATAACATGTGCCTTTGAAGCGAGTTCTGCTGACTTCCTCATCACATCAATCTCGGCTTCAGATTTAATTACCCTGAGCGCATTAAGGAATGGGCGAGGGTCTTGCAGTTCACCGCCATAGGAATCCAGCATCGAGTCGATTTCAGAGTTCAGACTTCTGATTGCGTAAACACTAGTGCTACTATCAAGGAGGGGAGAAACAATCGATTTCAGTTCTTGAATCGAGTATGCCTCATCAACAGGCCAGTCCTTGGATGCACCTTCAGGTCCAGCCCTCAGGCCTTCCCAGATCTCGGCCTTTGTATCTCTTGGTAGTACGAACAGTGATGTCTTCCACTCTCCGTCCAAGTTACTTGCCGCCCATACTGAATCAGGTTCATCCCAACCGCACAGATAGAGCATGTATGAATTAGCCCTGAATGGATAATGCGTATCGTTAGACCTGACTGCACAGGGGTTGGTGGGAATCAGGATGAGGGAGTCCTCTGGTAACTGTGCCAAGAAGGCTGATTGGCGACTAAGATACTCCGATTCCGAGAAAGTTAGCACCATGTAATCCCCGTGCTCGGTCCACTGAGGGTTGCTTATGAGGAATTCTACTTGTCAGAGTCGGAGTCCCAGCTGGGAATTCCTGTCGAATCATCAGATGAGCGGTATCTCAGGAAGATGGCTGAGACCATGAATAGAGTAGAAGCAACTAGGACGATTATATGGTAAGGAAGTGGTTCATTAGCATCGGGGTGGACTAACTGAACCGAGATGCTTCCATAGTCCTCATCATCATCTATCACCTCAAGCGTCAGTATGATTTCATCCCCGGCTTGAGATGGCCATGAGAATTCCCTCTGGCACCCTTCGTATACTGGCTCATAATCTATCTTCCAGACACAACGAAGATTGGAGATGTCGTTATCTGAGTCAGTTGAGTCTGAAGCGTCGAGAACCCAATGTTCTCCTGCCCTCAGTTTTATCCTATCTCCATCAATTAGTTCTGAACTGTCTAACGTTGCGATTGCAGTAGGCTTGACATTCTCAATATCAATTTCGAAAACCGAAGTCGATTTCACCCCTCCAGAATCAGTAAGCGTGAGTGTTAGAGTATAGTTGCCACCGCTGTTGGATGGCATCGAGTATGCCATTCCACCTAGTTGGATGTCTATTGGAGTCTGACCGCTATGTGAGGGTTTGCGGAGCACCCACATGCATTCTAGACCCTCTCTGCCCCAGAACAAGTCATCAGAAGCACTGGCGTCGAACTGAATATCTCCTAATCTCTCAATATAGGTTTCTTCGACTTGTAGAATAATCTCGGGAAGTGCGTTATTGACTCTTATTGGAACGCACTGCTGAGAGAATGCCATTCCAGAGGGATCGTAGTTCTCCACATACAATGAATGCCACCCGTCATCCAATGATGAGATATCCAATGAAATCGAGAAATCTCCTTCTATGTCAGGGATAGACAACAGAGATGACATATCGGAATCGCCCTCGGCTGAGCAGGAATCAATCGAATTTGCAGCAGGATAAGTGAAGAATCTGATTTCCGGACTTGCCCAAACTGTAGGATGGGAACTCCAACCACTAACAGAAACGGTATTGTGGGACCAGTCACCGCTCTCAGGAGAGTCAATCAGTAGGCCTGAGCGCAAGGTATCTCCAATGTAGAGCACTCTGGTTTCGGACCATTGAGAATCACCTATTTTCACAGTGATTGACAAATAGCATGTGCAGATAGGGGATTGCGAGATGTCCAAATCAATACTCCATGACCAAGTCATGCGATTATTCTGAGAATGTGCTTCCTCGAGAGAATCGGAAATCTGGCCGTAAAGGGAGTAGGAATCGGATTCAATGGTCCAATCGATAGAATCTGGCATGGAATCGGCCTCAATCAATCCTGATAGCGTCATTGACTCATTGGTAGATAGCCCGTTCGCGAAATCGAACCCTATGATTGGTGGGTCTTGTGTTTCTGCACTGGTGGATGGTAGCATCACCAACATGGTGGTTAGGACAACTAATGCTGCAGCAAGCCATCTCGGGCCCATGACTCAGTCGCGAAAACATCCGGTAATGAATACGATGCATAGATGATTCTCATCTACCAGAAATCCTGAGTTGCCATGAAAGCTCGTCAATCCAAAGTCTCAGAGTCTGCTTGTCGACGAATTCCCTGCTGGCTTCGGCGGCCAAGACGCAGTCGCAAGCCGCCGCTGCTAAGGTGGCTGCGTCAGTAATCGAAAGGCCGTTTCCTAGTGCTGCAGCCAGAGCCGTAGCAGCGGCATCGTGCAGCCCAATCTGTTGGATGGCTGAAGGAGACATGCAAGGTACATGGAAGGGATCCTCACCTTCTCTGTACAAGGTAACTCCCTCATTCCCTCTTAGCACCAAGAGAGATCCCCAACCATATTGGGAAATCAGTCTGGCTGCAGCCTCAGACTGGTCCGACGTGCCCTGACGTCGAGAAAGTAAGTCCAACCCTCGGTTTTCGAATAACGCCACATCCGCTCCTGCACTCCTATCCAAGCCAGTCAGTTTCGGGTCCGCAATTACCGGCAGTCCTGCTGACTTGGCTGAAGCAATCAACATCAGAGAAGTTTCGTCATCCAAAACGCCCTTGTCATAATCAGATAAGACGACTGCGCTGCTATCTGTGATTTCTGTCTTTGCCCCTTGGGAAACAGTATTCCTGATCCCATCAGAGAGTGAATCCCTCGGGCCCCGATCAGCCTGTAGCAATATTTGGCTCTCATCCAGCAGGCTTTCCCTGCTGCCGTAGAATCTGATCTTTGTCAGAGTGGTTCGGTCTTTGACTGCGTGAATCCCATCACTGGATATGCCATGTTCGGCGAGTTTGGAAACAATAGTTTGACCCTCTCTGTCATCTCCCACACAACAGTGCAGACTCACTTGCATACCTAGGGACTTCAGTCCCATAGCGATGTGCGCAGCGGCACCTGGTGTCTCCTCCGTCTTCATTATCTTGAGTACGGGTACAGGTGCAGTAGAATCCAGATTGTTAGCATAGCCATGATGGAACCTGTCCAGCATCACATCCCCAATTAGAGTGACTTTCGACTCACCCATAGAATCGAGCATATCCCCCAGTCTGGCTAACACCGATGCTCTGTCTGCGTCATCCCCCATGCTGCTGCGTGGTGCTGATTGCGAATGATGTTTACCACCGGCGGACTCAAGTCGGGAACCTTATGGCGAAGTCGTGGAGAAGCATCGAGAGGGTTGGATATACTCCGGTCAGGCTGCGGACCGCCTGTGGTCCAAGTCAGCCATAGGGAGGCCATTGGGGGAGAAAGGTCTGCTGCTAACAGGTGCTGAAGTGATATTTTGCCATGAGCACAGGCATCTCGACCTACCCTCAGGATGGATTGGTAAAGCCGTACAGGAACATCTGGAGTTATTCGATGAGGCTGCTATTTTGGAAGCCCTCAGAGTACCTGGGAATAAGATTGTGATTAATCATAATCTAAAGGAACTCGATGTAGGACACGCCTCATTATCTTGGGCAGCCAGATGGCCTTCGGACAGTCATCCGAGGGATAATCCTCCAGTGGCCGAATTGAGATGGTTTCATGCGAGTTGTGAGCTCGATGTGGATGATCTCTATTCATGGGCTGCCGAAGTCAATTCCCTGGGGAGGATATGTGAGATTATGGTGGTGGACGACGAGGGTTCTGTGGTTTCATACAGAGTAAGTTCAGAGGCACCGAGTGGTGAATTGGGCAGATTTAGTTCAGATATACTAAATTCGATTAGTCATAGAGAGTTCAGGCCAGTCTCGAACGGGGGAGTAATCATCCTTGAAGATGGAGAGTGGCCGGATGAGAGGATTGGTATTCCTCACCCGAATGGGCGAATGATTGACTCTACGACCTCTCAGATGCTGTACGCAGACGATGAGGGAGGTGAAACGATGGGGTCTAGCATCCTCAGAGACTTGCTTATGAGAGGGTTGCATCCTCGACCCGGATTCAAGTATGGGACGAGATGGAGGTGCTACGACAAGCCTCTGGGGCAAGAACATGCACCCTGGCTAGTCGTCCACCCTGCAGAGGCTCCTTCGGATTGGGAGGGCGCTTGTCTTGCTTCGAGACTTGCATCGGGAGTGGGTAAGACATGGTTGCACCCTCTTGTTGTCGGAGATTCCTGGGAATACCTTTCGATATCGAGGCCGCCTCCTGACTCAAGATGGAGCAACCCGAATAGAAGATAGTCACTCTCTACGACCTCCAGTGGCGATTGTGATTGACAGCAGTATCGCAATCACCAACAGGCCGTTAGCAGGTTCTGCCAACCAAGCCAGCCAACCATCTCCCGTGAACGGTGACTCGGCCTCAAGGAGCAGAGGAATCCGGTGTTCGGAGCCATGCACATCAGAGAGCACAATCACACCCCTAGCTAGCATACCGGGTTCAAGCAATCCCTTGGGATCGACATCCAGAATTATGGAGTCACCGGGATCTAATTGTGCAGGAGACTGTGCTGTTGCGATTCTAGATACGGCCCCCTCGAGGGCTACAGAGTATGACATCTCACCATCTCCCTCGTATTCTGGAGTTACTCTGACTAATGAGGGAGATTCCCACGAGATTACAGAATAGAGCTCATCGGTGGAAAGCCTATGACCCACCACATCTATCTCTAGCGAGATGTCAGTCTTACTTTCCCCATCGCATCCAATGGTCCCTACTAAGGTGAATGAGTCCGAGGGGGAATCGTCGTGACTGAGTATCTGGACTTCGTAAGTCCCCACTGGAATCTCAATCATCTGTGGCGACGTTTGTTCGGACTGGTGGGTCGAAAGAGAGATTTCAAGATTGCAAGGCTGGGAGGCCGTGACCTCGACGAAGGCCGATTCCGTAGGGAGCAATTGTAGAGGGGATCGGGGAGTGAGTGGATCGATACTGGATACGGGACCCGGATCGAAAGAAATCGTCGTCGAGCCATCAGTAGACTCCAGAACAGTAGCAGTCCAGTGAACGAGTCTGCCTCGGTTATCCCTGATTTTCATCCCTGAGGCTCCAAATGAGTCTCCCGGGGCGAACACATCTCCGGCACTGCCGGAATCCCTTCCCCTCTGTAGGGCTGCGTCCCCATCGGCCTCGATTATCTTCACCCATGCGTTGTCGGGGTCGGTATTCACGAGGTTCTCTACGGGATTGCCGTTGTTCTCATCAGAGTGCTCGACGAGAATCCCATGGCCAGGTAGTTCAGAATCGAAACCTGAATCCCCTCTGTTCGTAATCCAAATCGTCTCGCCTGGAGCGATAGGTATGAACAGGCCGTGTCCTCCATCTGCTATTGGACCCAACACGTAGGTGGAGTTATCTGACGTATCAGGCTCGATATATCTGTCAGCACCAATAAGATTCAGTGAGGCACCACCTGGTAAAGCCGGAGTCTGGCCATTGCCGTTCCAATTCCCACTAGCCATGATATCCCAGTCTCCTAATCCATTCCAGTTGGAGGAGGGTAAGTCGCTATGCACATCATACAGGTCGTAGGCACCCATCTGATGCAGCATCTCGTGAATCACTGTACCAATGCCAGAATCAAGTGAGGCTATGGTGTAGTGGCCTATTGACCAATCGCCAATCTGCAATGGCTCAGTCAACCAAGACATGTGACTCCACAGGGAATCAGTCCCAGCGCCCGACTCCTGCGCCCTTCCTGAATGTAAGACAAGTAGCCTGTCTACGACTCCATTGCCGTCGAAATCCCACTTTGAGAGATCTTTTCCATTAAGCAGATCTGAACAAGCAGCCTCAATCAAGCCATTCACTGAGACGTCTCTCTCGTCATCCGAATCATAACCCCAATGACTCTCGGGATAAGGTGATGACCAAATACGGTCTGAGAGTGTTGCATGTAATGTCGATTCCGAACCGCTAATCTGATTGATGTAGTTACTCGCCGGGCCATCTGATTCAAACATTGATTCTACCTTCTGTTGGGAGAACTGACGGTCGGGGAACTCTACTCTGAGTATCAACCACTCCTCTTCTAGCTGCAGTCCTACCAGTTCACTATCCTCGGAGTTAACAGGTGCTGGTTCTCCTAGCCAATCGTCAAGAGTTTCAGAGTTAGTATTCGCCCAGATTCCTATCAACAGAACAGCCACTGCCAAGGCGGCCCGGGCTGCGTTCATGGACTCACGTCCATGATTTCCCTCTTTCAATCCAATGCAGTCTCGGTACTCGTTTTAGTCGAATGAGTGATGGAAGAGGCTCTCCACTCAGTTGTGTTCGCTCTGGGTTCGTCCAACCAGCCAAGTCCCGAGACACTGCAACCAGCCAAGTCGAGGGCTCTCTTGAGTTCAGCAGGGATTGGTTCGGCATCGCATCCAGTGACAACGAGGTCTGTAATCGAATTATGAGCGACCAAGTCCGCCAGAGCGTCTTGCTCATGCAGATTCAAGCAAAGCGCCTCGCAACTAGGAGAGGCGATCCCCTCAGGGATGCTATCTGAAGGTACTCTCGGACAAGCACCCTCGCAACCACAGTCAATGATGCCCAGCCTAATTGTATCTGACCCGGACCTCAAGTCCCATACATCGAAACTTCGTCTTCCGAGGACTGCTAGCGGCAGACTCGAGGATATTGCCTCAGCAATCATCATCGCTGTGAGGGCCAGAAGAATCCTGAGTCCTTCAAACTCGGAAGGTAGAGTCAGAATCAAAGTCCCTCCGAGGATGGCTAGCATCCTGTTTCGCAATCTGGTATGGCCTTTCTCGACCATGCCTAGAAGGCGAGCGAGCGAGAGAGTAACAGTTGCGAGAATGATGCAGACTACTATCCATGATACTCCGAGGGCAAGGCCGAAAATCGATGCTGCATCATACCTGCTCCCGACTCCTTCCAATGCATCGGCTGCCAATGCGGCCTCGATAAGAGGAGGGAAAGCTAGCCACCAGAGCAGAATAGTAGATAGTGGCAGCACGAAAGTGCAGAATGCGAGTACTGCTGAGAACCACAACCTCTCACTAGGCAACAGGCCAGGTGAGGCGAACCTCTGGAGACGGAAAGAAAGCAGAGGCATTACCGTTAGTATAGATAGCAGAATCGAAATGGCCCATCTCATCTCAAGCCAATCGAATGGCGAGTATATTGAGAGGTCCAGCGAGGAGTTGCCCAGTGGGAGGCTTTCGAGCCACGAAGTCATCAATGAGTCGCTGACATAACCCCACAACAATGAAGCGAATAGTACTAGGATGACAGTCTGCCTGAAAATCGAGTACAAATCGGTAAAATGACCGGAGAGTTCTGACTTGCGAGCGCTAGGGAGTTCCATGCTTCTCAGAGGATGTCCTTAGTCTGACGCTCGACCCTAGTTGCAAGAATTGTCCTGTATACGCCGTAAGCCGCCCAAGCGCTGAGGAAGAATGCACATCCCGTCAAGAAACCGGTGAGATCGGTAATTCTGGACCCCTCGTGAACGATGCTAGCGGGAGGGAATCCGATAGCAGTGTCTGAAGACAACCATCTCACCCCTACAACGAAGGACGCTATACTGAGAAGACCTCTGCGTATGGCCTGTGGATAGGCCAGTTCCATTGCAAGGTACTCGGGGCCATCCCCATAGCGCCTCTCCAAAACCTCTCTTTGCACAACAGCACCAACGAGTAGTGCGACTAGGCTAGTCCAGTACAGAGCATTACCCTGCTGATAGATACTGAGGGCTAGAGCAGCTTGTCTCTCTGCTTCCTTCTGTGCCTCGGACTCCTCGATGACGAACAGAGTGTCGTAATCACCAACGGAGATCGTTCTCGTCTCCAAGGTCGCCGCATCGTCTCCAGATGCGATTGTTCCGGGTGGACTGATTGAGAATGAGAGGATGTTCCAGTAGTCCATCTCATCGGGTATTCCGGCTCCGTCTACGGAGTTACCTACTAGCCAGAAATTGACTTGGCCAACATCTTCTGCGGGTGAGGTCCAAGTTAGATCCCAATTTCCGTCAGGGTCTGGTTCGGAATGAGAGACATCGTCTGGAGCATCCTCGGCTTGCCTCAGTTCTTGGTCATCCGACCAAGAAAAAGTGCCTACTCCGTCGGAGGAAAACAGGAAGCCGGCCTTGTTGTTACCGTCCCCTCCGGCTAGTGTCAGAGAGTCAGCTACTATGATTTTCAGTGGATAGGATGTATCGGTATCATACATCACAGGAACTCCGGTAATCATGACGACGACTCTCTCCGAAGTTGCTCCGTTGTTGTGGCATGAACATCCGTACTTCACCGTTGGTTCATCGTTGCCATTGAGTGCTGCGGGACCTCCACTCATCCCGAGAGTGGGCAGTGCTAGTAGGGTCATTATTACCAGGCAAACCGAGACTTTGGTCAACGCTGCTCGCATAGTCACCGGTACTACCTCGTCGGTCGGAGTCTCATAACCGTTGCCTGAACGCATCCCAGAGGGATGCGCTGACTTACAACTCCTTCAATGCAGAGTTCAGGTCGTTCATCATCTTCTTGCCGTCTCCGAACAGCATCATCGTCTTGTCCATGTAGAACAGGTCGTTGTCAACACCGGCATAGCCGACAGAAAGGCTTCTCTTGATGATTACAACCACCCTTGCCTTATCGACATCGAGGATTGGCATCCCAGCCAATGGGCCCTCGCCGGTTCGAGCTACGGGGTTGGTGGTGTCATTAGCACCGATGACAAGTGCGACATCGCATTCGGGGAATTCCGAATTTATGTCGTCCATCTCGATCAATTGCTCGTATGGCACGCTGGCCTCGGCGAGTAGGACGTTCATGTGACCAGGCATCCTTCCAGCCACCGGGTGGATAGCGTACGAGACTTCGCAGCCCTCGGCTTCCATTAGGTCAGCGAACTCCTTGACTGCGTGTTGGCTTTGACTTACTGCCATACCGTAACCTGGGACGACAATCACCTTCTGTGCGCCGTCCAGTACCATGGCCACCTCTTCCGGGTCGCTACCGACCTTGGTGCGAGTGAGTTTGTCCCTCTCTCCTGAGCCACCGAACGCCTTGAACAGAACATCAGGAAGAGTCCTGTTCATCGCCTTGCACATGATGAAAGTCAGAATCAGTCCGGCTGCACCGACCATTGAACCTGCGATAATCAAGACATTGTTGCCGATAACGAAGCCGGTGAACGCGGCAGCAATACCGGATAGTGAGTTGAGTAGGCTTACCACCACTGGCATATCCGCCCCACCTATCGGAATCACGAAAAGGACTCCAAGCAGGCTCGAAAATCCGACAATCATCCAAATGTAGTCCTTGTTGTTCGGCTCTTGGATAGTCATCCAAATCAGAGCCAGAGAAACTGCTAGGAGCACTACTTTGACCACATTGAGCCATGATGGCCCCCAGGTCGGGAAACTCACCCACTTGCGTCGTCCGCGGTCGTCCTTCTTGGTGAATGGAATGTAGAATCCTCCCTTGAGTTTCATCATAGCTACCAACGAACCGGTCAGAGTGACCCAGCCTACTATGCCTGACAGACCTATTGCGACCCATATCGCATACAACTCAACACTGGCATCTGGAGGGACATCTCCTCTCTGTAGTCTCCCAAGTACCTCAGACAGTGCCACCAATGCAGATGCCCCTCCTCCGAAGCCGTTGAACAGAGCAACCAGTTCTGGCATCCCCGTCATCTCGACCTTGGTAGCCATCAGGACCCCAATAATAGCGCCAATCGCCAGACCTCCGGCAATCAATTCCCAGCCTATGACTCCCTCTGATTGCATTCTAGTCAATGTTACTAGAACTGCGAGGAACATTCCCATCGCACCGAGTCTATTGCCTTGAGGAGCAGTTCTCGGACTGGAGAGTTTCTTGATTCCGATGATGAACAGAGCGGCGGCCAGCAGATAGCCGATGTCCCATACTGCTGCATCTACCAATCAATCACCTCTTTCGCTTCTTGCCTGCAATCATCTCAAGCATCCTATTGGTCACCATGAATCCACCAACTACGTTGATTGTGGCCATGATTAGAGCTGCGAATGCAAGCCAAGCGGCTGCTCCTGGATTGCCGTTGTTGAATGCAGTGTTAGAAAGAATCAGGGCACCGACAATAGTGATTCCGGAAATTGCATTTGCACCGGACATCAGAGGAGTGTGGAGCGTAGGAGGGACCTTGCTGATTAACTCAAATCCCAGAAATATAGCGAGGATGAATACTGTGATACTGCCGACCAAGGCTGCGATGGTCAGGCTCATCCGACCACCTCTGACAGTCTCGACTGTTTGGCATGGATCTCCCCGCCAGAGCAGATCAGCACACCCCCCATGCCTGAGACGTGGAAGTCTGAGCCTTCCTCAGCCCCTACAAGGACATCATCATCGGGGGACATGTTGAATTCGCCTTCGGACATCAGTGATGCTACGAAATTGGTCAGGTTGTTCGAATACAGCATGCTAGCTGTAGAGGGTATGGTGCCGGGCAGATTCTCGATGCCGATGATAGTCACATCGTTGTGAACCACAGTCTGCCCCGGCTCAGTCAGTTCGCAATTACCACCGACGTCAGCATTCATGTCGACAATGACTGCCCCGGGCTTGAACGAAGCAACCGCGTCTGCGGGCACTGTGATTGGAGCGGGTCTGGCGAAGATCCTTGCGGTGGTGACGATAACATCGGCATCCTTGGCAACTTCGCAAACAGTGTCGTTGACCTTCTGTATGAACTCGGGAGTGAGGGGTTTGGCATAGCCGGATTCGTCCTCGAAGTCATCCATGCCTTCTACTTCGATGAAGCGACCGCCGACCGATTCAATCTGCTCTGCTGCGGACTTCCTTACATCGGATGCGAATACGATGGCCCCAAGGCGCTTTGCAGTGGCGATGGCTTGCAAGCCAGCGACACCGCTGCCCATGATTACGAATTTGGCAGGCTTGACGGTTCCAGCACTAGTGGTCATCATCGGAATTGCCTTGCCGAGTTGGGCGGCACCCATCAGGACTGCCTTGTAGCCGGCGAGATTGTCTTGGCTAGAATTAACATCCATCGACTGTGCTCTAGAAAGTCTGCGAGGAATCATATCCATGCTGAGGAGCGTGATTGATGACTCCAGACACTTCTTGACCCTGTCTGGATGCCTGAAGGGGTCAGCGACACAGGCTATAATCTGGCCATTCTTCAACTCGGATGAATCAGGTAGGTGTATGGTCACCAAGATATCAGCAGACAGTGCAACCTCTCTCGAAGTAACAATAGCTCCTTTGGACTCATAATCGTCATCCGAATAACTCGAAGAAGAGCCGGCTCCAGACTCTACTGAGACCTCGAATCCGATCTTACTGAGTTTTGGTATCGAGTTGGGGACAATCGCCACCCTGTCTTCTCCCTCAGGCTCTGCTATGACTCCGAGTTTCACGAAAACACCTCTGGATTGAGCCATAGGCTCATTCTCTACGGCTGGGTCCACCTTGAGGCACTTCTTGAAGCCGTCGCCCGCCCATTCACTCTGGCTGTGAACGGGCACATACTCTCAGCACTAATGCTAAGTCCGAAGCCGTCGGCGAGCAAGCGAGGATAGTATGACGAGGGGTGCTGGGAAGGTCGCTGTGATAGGAGCAGGTAACGTGGGGGCGACATGCGCTTTCGTGCTTGCTCAGAAGAACATCGGCGAAGTAGTAATGCTAGACATCTACGAGGGGTTTGCTAAGGGCAAGGCACTCGATATGAGCCAGGGTGGACAGATTCTCAACTATGATGGTAGAATCACCGGCACCAAGGATTACGCAGATATTGCTGGCGCCGATGTAGTGGTAGTAACTTCGGGTTTCCCACGCATGCCCGGTATGACTCGAGAGGATTTGGTCGGTAAGAATGCAGATATCATCTCGCAAGTCGGACAAGGCATCAAGGAACATGCTCCTGAGTGTGTTATTGTCATGGTAACAAATCCGCTGGATCTGATGACTTATCACATGCAGAAGGTCACGGGATTCCCTCCTGAGAGGGTTGTTGGACAGGCCGGGATTCTAGACTCGGCGAGGATGACTCACTTCATCGCCGAAGAGCTCGGTGTATCCAACGAGGATGTCCAAGCTATGGTTCTCGGAGGTCATGGTGACACCATGGTCCCCCTACCCAGATACACGACGGTATCAGGCATACCAATCACCCAGTTATTGGATGAGGAGACCATCGAGGCCATCTCCAAGCGCACTGCGGGAGGTGGTGGTGAGATAGTCAAACTGCTTGAGAAGGGGAGCGCTTTCTACGCACCTGGGTCGGCTGCGGCGATTATGGCCGAGTCGATTCTAAAGGACAGGAAGCGTAGCCTGCCCTGCAGCGCGTATCTGACCGGTCAATATGGTCTGGATGACATCTACATCGGAGTTCCTGTAGTGCTAGGTAGCAGAGGAGTTGAGAAGATTATCGAATTGGAGTTGGAGGATTCAGAGTTAGAGAGTCTGCACGGCTCAGCAGCCTTCTACAAGGAGCAATTGAGTTCGATTCTGGGATACTAGGCGTTTGCTTGTGATTGCATGTCCGAAGATAGGAACTGCGAGCACATTCACCTTGAGCACGATGGTAAACTGCTCCTCGTAGACATGCAGGGCATCGGCCCTGCCATCCCTAAGAAGGGACGCACTGAATGGGAAGGGGGTGATTTCCTACTTCGCCTTCCTACTCCTACTGAGGCAACCGAGATGGGTCTGAGTTGGAAGCAGAGGCGTGTGAATCGTTTCCGTCTTGGGCAGGACGACCATGTCATAACCGTAGCAACCCCTGATGTCCCGTGGCCAGAGCACTGGGCTTGGAAGGATGCTGTAATTTCAGATAGTGCAGTCGACCCAGTAGCTCGTGAATCTGTATATCGGACTCTACACAGAGTAGTGAGCAAGGTGGTGATTACAAATCCCGATAATGAGATACTGATGGCCAAGGTAACGCGTGGATTCTTCACTGGATGCTGGACTCTTCCGGGGGGTTTCGTGGATTACGCCGAGCACCCTCGTAAAGGGGCTGAAAGGGAGGCACTTGAGGAGTTGGGAATATCTATCAAAATCCCTGATCCCAAAGGGGAGTCCGGAGATGTGATGCAAGGTGATGATGGCGCAGTCATACAACAGGCCATCTTCCAACGGGATGGGATAAACTGGTTATCTTTCACCTATCATTGCACTGCGGATATCGCAGCCGAGGATATCGTACCCAAGGACGACGAGATAGAGGAAGCAAGGTGGTTTTCTAAGGAGGAGGCGTTGAAACACGCGGTCTCTCTGTTCGATATCGAAGCTATTCGCCGCGTTGAGTAGTGGTGGGCCCGCCAGGATTTGAACCTGGGTCTATTGGTCCCAAACCAAC
>CAYMRU010000011.1:0-22939 GCA_964392975.1 uncultured Candidatus Poseidoniales archaeon
GCCGGGCTTTTAACCCGGTGGCCGGGGGTTCGAATCCCCTCAGGCCCGCCTGATATGGCTTCAGGACCACGTTTTCTGGGTCAAAGGGGGCGTAAAATGGCAGTAAAGAGTTCAACCAAAAAGCGCCTGATGGAACTTGGCATCTCTGAGCCCCATGCGCATCGTCTCGCAGATGATGCAAATATGGACGCAATCAAGAGAATGACAGTCGAGCAAGTCGCCAAGAAACTTGAGCTTGAGATGGAGAGTCAGGATCTCGAGAATGTAATGGCAGTTATCAGGGAGCAAATTAACTCGAGGAAGAGGACGAGGACAGGGAGAATCACACTCTCAAGAAAAGCAATCCTCGATTCGGATATCCCGACGGGTGAAGATAGATTCAACGTCCTGAATCACATCCTAGTGCCACACCATGAGTTGGTCCCAGTAGAGGAGGAAGAGTCTTCTCTGGCTCCTTGGGATATGCTGGTGAACAATTCAGATGGGACCTCAAGGCTTGCCAAAGAACTCCTGCCGAAGATTCTAATCACAGACCCTGCCATTCAAGCAATCAAGGAATCCGTGGAAATCGATAATGATGATCTTCCGGCGGGCTGGTTGACAAACAGAATTGTCAGAATTGTCAGGTATAGCCGTTCAGCTGGTTCTAGCACTGCATTCAGACTGATTGTGGAGAGCGCATGAGGTGATAAGATGAAGGAGATAGTTGAGAGTTATTTCAGACAGAGAAGCCTAGTCAATCACCAGTTGATGTCCTACAATGACTGCATTCCCTCTGGAGATGGAAGGCCCAGTAGGATGGAGAAGATAGTCAGGTCCATTCGTATTGGAACTGATGATTCTGTAGAGGATCTCCCAGGCGGGCAGAGCGCAGGGGGCTGCATCAAACTCGACGTCCTCGACAAGGAGATTATTGTCAGACTGAAAAGCATCCGACTCGGAAGTCCTACCATCAGAGAGGCGAACGGTGCAGAGCACCCCGCAACACCACTTGAGTGCAGAATCAGGAAACTGACCTACTTCTCTCCCGTTTACATGGATTTCCGGATTTACCGTGATGACATTCCTCCCGCAAGCCCAGATGGAGACCTCGGCTACATAGAGGAGGAAGGCGTACACATCGGTAATCTACCAATCATGGTTCGCTCTGCTAGGTGTAACCTGCACGCTGATCACATCGACGAGAATAGGAAACTCTCGCCTCAGACATCTGCTGAGGATGCAGAGCATCTGGCCCAGTTGCTCCGCAAAGCCGGCGAGGATCCTCTCGACCCCGGCGGATACTTCATCATCAACGGGACCGAGAGGGTTCTAATCTCGATGGAAGACTTAGCTCCCAACAGAGTCACTGTTGAGAAGAACAAGAAGTATGCTCATGAAACCGAGGTAGCGAAGATTTTCTCGCAGCGAGATGGTGTTCGCAAGCCAATCAACATCGAGAAGCGTCGAGATGGCATGTTGATGGCGAAGATTCCCAGTGCTGGTACCACTGCCATCCCTGTCGTATTGCTGATGCGCGCTTTGGGAATGAGCAACGACCGCGAGATTTTCGCTTCAATAGCTGGTCCAGTAGATGCGATGAAGTACACCGTAGCAAATCTCAACGACGTCAAGGATAACGAGGAATACGGCGTCGAGACCGAGGAGGAAGCCATACTGTGGCTTGAGAAGAAGTTCGCCGCCGGACAGCAGAAGGAGTACAGAGAGACGCGCATCCAGAACCTTCTGGACAAGGAGCTACTACCACATCTGGGTGATTCTGAGGAGCACCGCCAGAAGAAGTCAATTTTCCTCGGAAGAATCGTCAGACAGGTTCTCGAGATGGCTATCTCGGACCGCGACCCCAATGACAAGGATCACTATGCCAACAAGCGCGTCAGACTGGCGGGGGACCTGATGGAGGATCTATTCAGAGTCAGCCTGCAGCAACTCGCGAGGGATTTGAAGTACCAGTTGGAGAGGCACCACAACCGTAAGCGCGAGTTGAAAATCAACTCATGCCTAAGGCCCGATGTCCTGACCTCCAAGATTATGCACGCTTTAGCGACTGGTAACTGGGTAGGAGGACGCTCGGGAGTCAGTCAGTTACTCGACAGGACCACTTACATCGCAGCCCTATCTCACATGCGAAGAGTCACTAGCCCTCTGGTGCGAAGCCAGCCTCACTTTGAGGCCCGGGATCTGCACCCAACACAGTGGGGGAGATTATGCCCCAATGAGACACCAGAAGGGCAGAACTGCGGTCTGGTGAAGAACGCATCTCAGATGATTGACGTCTCCGAGGAAGTCCCAGAGGATGATGTCAAGGAGCTGCTGATGGAAGCGGGAGTGGACTCATCTCCCGAGCAGTGGGCGGACGGATCGAGAATCCACGTTAATGGTGACATCTTCGGCCTTCATAAGAGGCCAATCAAACTCGTTCAAAGAATCAAGAGGAGCAGGCGCTCAGGCAGACTTAGGCCCGAGGTCAGCATCAGGCACGACACAGCAAACAGGGACGTTTTCATCAACACTGACAGAGGAAGAGTCCTCAGGCCTCTACTGGTAATCGAGCATGGCAGTTTGAATCTCAACAAGTTCCACCTCGATGGGCTGCGTTCGGGTGAGTTGACTTTCTCCGATTTGGTTTCCTCGGGAGTCATCGAATGGGTAGACGCAGAAGAAGAAGAGGATCTACTCGTCGCTCCTCGCCCCTTCGACATGCCTCTGATGTCTCCAGAGCACGGCAGACCAATCAATCCGGCTAAGGTAGAGTGGCTGAACTTGGGTGAGGAAGAGATTTCCGAGGCCAAGTTGAGGGCCGAGGTACAACTCTCTAACGGCACTACAGTTGTTGAGGAGTTCAGCCTGCCACTGAATTACCATCAGGAAGATGTTGATGTACTGAAGAAGAAGGAGAAGAAGAATCACACTATCTTAGTCTACACGCACGTAGAGATTGATCCACAGTTGATTCTTGGAGTCTGCGCATCATTGGTCCCATACCCCGAGCACAACTCCACACCAAGAGTTACTGGCGGTACTGCGATGGTCAAGCAGAGCCTTGGTCTACCAAGTTCCAACTATCGCCTGCGCCCAGATACTAGAGCCCACGTCATGCACTACCCGCAGCAGTCAATAGTGGGAACACGTGCGATGGAATCTACCAATTTCAACACACGACCAGGAGGACAGAACTTCGTCGTTGCTATTATGAGCCAGCACGGCTACAACATGCAAGACGCAGTCATCATGAACCGTGCTTCTGTAGAGCGCTCCCTAGGTCGCTCCGCCTTTATTCGCACTTACAACGCCGAGAACAAGAGATTCCCAGGCGGCCAAGAGGAGCGAATTGAGGTACCCGGAACAGGCCTCGATGAGGTCAAGGGCCTGAAGTCATTCGATAGTTACTCTCACCTTGAGAGAGACGGACTCCCGATTCCGGAGGAGTTCCTTTCTACCCTTGACAAATCGGAGAAGTTGGTATTGGTTGGAAAGACCAGTCCTCCGAGATTCCTTGAGGAAGCCCACGGAGCATTCCTCCAGGCGCAAGAGCGCCGAGAATCCTCGATGCTAATCAGGCATGGCGAGGAGGGCTGGGTCGACAACGTATTCGTGACCGAGTCTCTAGACTCGGGACGCTTGGTTCGGATTACCATCAGGACGAACAAGATTCCAGAGCTTGGCGACAAGTTCGCTAGCCGCCACGGCCAGAAGGGAGTGATTGGTCGCCTTGTTGATGAGAAGGACATGCCATTCACTGAAGATGGAGTAATTCCAGACCTGCTAATCAATCCTCACGCAATCCCATCTCGAATGACCGTTGCCCATGTTCTTGAGATGATTGGTGGCAAGGTCGGCTCTATGGAGGGCAGGAAGGTCGACGGAACTGCATTTACAGGTGAGAAGGAAGACTCGCTGAGAGCAGGTCTACTCAGGAACGGCTTCAACCACACCGGTCGCGAGTCTATGATCAACGGCGAGACAGGGGAGGCATACACCGCAGACGTCTTCGCCGGTGTGATTTACTATCAGAGACTGCATCACCTAGTGAGCAGCAAGTTGCACGCCCGCAGCCGTGGAAGAGTGCAGATCCTGACTCGCCAGCCGACCGAGGGTCGTGCTCGACAGGGTGGTCTGAGGTTCGGCGAGATGGAGAGAGACTGCCTTATCTCTCACGGGGCTTCGATGGTAATCAAGGACAGACTGCTTGATGAGTCTGACGGTTGGGATTTGATGGTCTGCAATACATCGGGCTGCGGCCATATAGCCTACTATGACTGGAAGCGCAGGAGTACGGTCTGCCCCAATTGCGGCGAGAGGTCGGACGTCCACAAGGTTCAGACCTCGTATGCTTTCAAACTACTTCTCGACGAGATGAAGAGTCTCGGAGTGGCTATGCGATTGGAATTGGAGGATCGAAGATGAGCGCGCGCGATGCAGCCAAGATTCCCAAGAGGATCGAATCGATTAAGTTCAGTCTGATGGATCCTAACGAGATTCGTAAGATGTCATCTGTGGAGATTAAGACCGCTGACACCTACAAGGACGACGGACACGCCTTCAAGCAGGGTTTGATGGACCCCAAGATGGGAGTCATCGATCCGGGAATCCGCTGTGAGACCTGCGGCAATAAGCACGACGAGTGCCCTAGCCACTTCGGACATATCGCCCTTGAGCTACCTATTATTCACATCGGCTTCACTAACCTCCTAAAGACTTCGCTCAAGTCTACCTGCAACACCTGCAGCAACGTGCTTCTGCACAGCTCTCTCGAGACCCATCCTCTCGACCCCGAGAAGTCAGAGCAGGACTACTACAGGGACCGTGTTCATGACATCATGATTAAGCATGGAGTCGGCTCTAGGGAATTCAAGACTATCATCAAGGAGATTGAGAAGGAGTGCAGTAGCAAGAAGAGAACCATATGTATGCACTGCGGTTCCGAGCAGGGCAAGATTATCCTCGACAAGCCTTCGACCTTCAAGGAGAAGAAGGCTGACAAGGGCGAGCACAAACTCAACGCCAGAGACATCAGAGAATGGCTTGAGAGAATCCCCGATGAGCACCTGATTTTCCTTGGTATGGACAAGGACTCTAGCCGCCCAGAGTGGACCATCATGAAGGTTCTACCAGTGCCTCCAATCACGGTTCGCCCCTCAATCACACTAGACAGTGGTGACCGCTCTGAGGATGACCTCACTCACAAGTTGGTTGATGTTTTGAGAATCAACCAGCGCCTGCGTGAGAACCGTGACGCCGGAGCTCC
Source organism: uncultured Candidatus Poseidoniales archaeon (assembly GCA_964392975.1). Taxonomy (GTDB): domain Archaea; phylum Thermoplasmatota; class Poseidoniia; order Poseidoniales; family Thalassarchaeaceae; genus Thalassarchaeum. The sequence goes on from CAYMRU010000011.1 coordinate 5,249, forward strand.
TCAACTGATTGTCGAGGACCTGTGGGAACTTCTGCAGTACCATTGCACCACCTATTTCGACAACCAGACAAGTGGTATTCCACCCGCAAGACACCGCTCCGGCCGACCTCTCAAGACGCTAGCACAGCGCCTGAAGGGCAAGGAGGGACGCTTCCGCAGTAATCTTTCTGGAAAGCGCGTCAACTTCTGTGCTAGAACCGTCATCAGCCCAGATCCTAACCTTGGTATCAATGAGGTCGGTGTGCCTGAGAAGACGGCTAAGGAGCTTACAGTCCCAATCCGTGTCACTGGCAGGAACAGAGAGCAACTGCGCCAGATGATTCTCAGGGGGCCAGATGTTCACCCGGGTGTCAACTACATCATGCGCGGAGACAGTTTCAGAGTCAGAATCACAGACCGGACCAAGTATATCTGGGCCGGATTCAGGTGCCTCAATCCCGAGTGCGATTCCGGTAGCGAAGACGAGCCATACACCGGTTTCAGACCAGACCTCAATGAGGTCCTTCCAGCTCCGAACTTCCTGCCCGGACTTGAGTTGATGCGACAGAAGAGCAGGAACGCAATTGGTGACTTAGAAGAGGAATGGGGCGTAGACCTCGATGCTACTCTGAATAACCTGCGTGGCGAGGATTTGAGAGGCGCATCACTGGCTGACGATGACCCGAAGGCTATCATCCACAACAGATGGAAGTGGGAGCACTCCAATCCCGATGATTACTTCCCAGACCATCTCGAGGTTCATTGCCCCCACTGCGGCAGCCCCGAGGTCGAAGACGAATACGGCAGCTCATACCGAACCGAGATAGAGGACAGGCTCAGCACTATTGACAGAGATGGCAACCCGAAGCCGGGAGTGATTGTCGAGAGGCACCTGATTGATGGCGATGTCGCCATCTTCAACCGACAACCTTCACTTCACAGGATGTCCATGATGGTGCATGAGATTAGAGTCATGCCAGGCAAGACTTTCAGATTCAATCTGGCAGACTGCACTCCATACAACGCTGATTTTGATGGCGATGAGATGAATCTACACGTCATCCAGAGCGAAGAGGCACGTGCAGAAGCCAAGATCTTGATGCGAGTCCAAGAGCATATCATCACACCAAGGTACGGTGGCAGTGTCATCGGTGGAATCCACGACCATATCTCGGGCGCTTATTTGCTTACCAACGGTGACCGTATCCTGCCCAAGAACCTCGTTCTAGAGATCCTAGGTGCGATTGGCTGGGTAGGTGACCTACCCGAAGAGGCCGAGAGCAATGGCATGATCGGATATCGCGGAACGGATGTTCTCGGTCTGATTGTGCCGCCCGGTTTCAAACTTAACTACACTAGCAGGGCCGGTGACGAGGTTACGGTCTCAGATGGAAATGTCTCTGGAACCATAGACAAGAGGGGAATCGGCGCTGAGGACGGCCGACTTCTCGATGCAGTGGTTCAGACTCACGGCTCGGACGCCGGCGCGGAGTTTCTCAATCGCATGACCAAGATGACTATCGCAATCTGTTCTGCTATGGGCTTCACCACGGGTATTGATGACGAGGACCTGCCACCTGAGGCCAAGACCGAGATTGCAGAGATTAACGAGAGAGCCAGCCAAGAGGTCGACGAGGAGTTGGTGAAGTTCGGAAAGGACGGCCGCAGATATGAGGCCCGACCCGGACGCACTCCGTTGGAGACGCTGGAGGAGAATATCCTACAGATACTCGACAAAGGGAAGGCAGAGTCCGGAGAGGTAGCCAAGGATCATCTCGGGTCTGACAACCCTGCTGTGATGATGGCAGTCTCCGGTGCCAGGGGTTCAATGGACAACCTAGCCATGATGGCTGGCTCGATTGGACAGCCCAAGGTGCGTGGAAAGCGTCTCGAACGAGGCTATCAGGACCGTGTACTCCCTCACTTCCAGAGAGGCGTCAAGGGAGCAGAGGAGAAGGGATTCGTATCATCATCGTTCAAGCGTGGCCTTGAGCCTACTGAGTTCTTCATGCTCTCTGTATCGGGAAGGGAGTCTCTTGTAGATACTGCAGTCAGGACGAGCAAGTCCGGTTACATGCAGAGGAGACTCATCAACGCCATGGACGACCTGAAAGTAACAGATGATGGGATGAACTCGGTACGCAACACTGCAAACCGAATCATCCAATTCGAGTACGGTGAGGACGGAGTCGATCCCGCCCGCAGCCGCAAAGGCTCACCGGTGGATGTCACACAGGCTCTCGAAGATGCACTGGGAGGTGAGCGCTGATGGTAGTCAAGAGCGCCACCAAGAAGAAGCTCATGGACCTAGGCGTCTCTGAAGAGTACGCACACAAACTCGCAGATGACCGCAAGTGGGACGATGTCAAGATTCTGACATCCGGTCAGATTGCTCAGATTTGCGGCATCGACTCCGGCACCTCGCAAGAGATATTCAACGTCATGGCAGCTTCAGGCAAGCGTTCTCGTGCTGCCACCAAGACCGAGAAGACGATTGTCAGAAGGAGACCTGCTGCTAGACGCAGGAAGAAGAAGACTCTACCCCTACAGGACTACAATGAGGAAGCCAAGATGAGAGAGATCCTCAGGGATGTCGATGTCGACGACCCGATTTACCAACAGCTCTTAGACGTCTCAGTCGATATGGATGCCCCCCTCACACCTAGGGTCCTCGGGGACTTGACAGAAGGAGTTAGGGCCCGAGGGATGAGCAAACTCACTAAGGCTGAGGCGAAGAAGGTCGTAGAATCTACGATGTCCTTGTTGGCATTGTCCAGGGCCGATCCATATGAGGCAGTAGGGATAACCACTGCTCAATCAATTGGCGAGCCGGGAACTCAGATGACGATGAGAACCTTCCACTATGCCGGTGTGGCTACAGTCAACGTTACTCAGGGCCTACCTAGAGTCATCGAAATCGTCGATGCGCGAAAGGTGCCAAAGACTCCAACGATGCTAATATATCTAGAGGAGACTAATTTGAAGGGCAAGCCTCTGAATACCGACGAGAAGGCTGTGCGAAAAATCGCAGCAGCCCTTGAGATGACAACCACCCTCGACATAGCGCAAATAGACGTCGATGTGACACAGCGCCACATAACGATGAAGCTGATTAACAAGAACCTCAGAATCAAGCAGATGTCAGGAGCAGAGGTCAGGGACAAGTTATCTCGGGCCCTTAGACTGTATATCCAAGCAGATAATGAGGACCGACCCAAGGTACTCACGATTATTCCTGGAGTTACCAAGGAGGATGACCTCGCTACCCTTGCGACAGACCCTCCTACCTACACTGCACTACTCCAATTGGAGGAGAAAATCAAGAAACTCAGGCTCAAGGGTCTAGCAGGAATCTCTCGCGCAAACGTCCAGGGGCCTAGCAGAGATACTGGAGAGTACTACATCTCGACAATAGGTTCGAACCTACCGGTAGTCAGTGAATTCTCTGGAGTCGATAGGTCTAGGACCTATACCAACAACATCGATGAAATCAACAAGTTCCTAGGCGTCGAGGCTGCAAGACAAGCCATCATCAATGAGATGTATGACACTCTCGAGGGAGCCGGCTTGGAAGTCGACATTCGACATCTTTTGACTGTCGCTGATGTGATGACTAGTGAGGGCAATTTCCGCGCTATCGGGAGGCACGGAGTCAGCGGAACCAAGCACAGCATCCTCGCCCGCTCGGCTTTCGAGGTCACCGTGACTCATCTGTTACAGGCTGGAGTCATTGGCGAGCGTGATGAGTTGAGCGGAGTCACAGAGAACATCATCGTAGGTCAGCCGGTGTCCCTTGGAACCGGCAGCGTCAATCTGTTCTATATTCCGGAGAGCGTTTGAGGGATTTTCATGGATATCGCACGACAACTGAAACAGGGTATGAGCACAGGTAGCATTGTATTCGGACAGCGTCAGACTAGAAGTGCTTGCGCTAAGGGTGATGCCAGATTGGTCGTAGTTGCGGCAAACTGCCCCCCTGAATATATCTCAATTCTAAGTGACAGTCACCCCGATGTCCCCGTCCACCAAGTAAGCATGGTGAACGGCCAATTGGGGTCTGCTTGCGCAAAGCCCTTCCCGGTCAGTGCACTCTGTATCATAGACCCCGGTCAGAGCGACCTGCTATCACTTTCATCCAACGTCTGATGCCTAAACCCTCAAGATTCCCCTTCTCGGATTCACACGAAGCGCTCTATTCAAGTTCGTCTTGCCATCGGCCATCTTTGTGGACGGCACTGTCAGAGACTTGCTCGCGGCACGAGATATCATTCTCACTCCGATTGAACTGCCTGATGTTCACGGTTTCAAGTGCATAGGAGTAGCCGAGAGGGTACCAGAGATTTCTCATTCAATTTCCTCCCAAGTCCACGTCTGGCACGTAACAGAAGACCTGTATTCGGTTACCGAGTCTGAGGTAGAGCGATGGTTGGTCGATGCACCTTCAGGAAAGCATTGGATTCTGAGCGAGAGAGAGTTCGAACCCTCTTTATTCGATGATTCGGAATCTTTGGAAGTCGTAGTCTGGGGTCCAAAGAAGATGGCAAACTGGATCGGTGAATCAGTACTCTCGGGAGATCTAGGCACATTCCTACAAACACAGCAAGAACCAGATTCACCGGTAATCAATGTCGAAAGCCCATCTCCCGAGGAGCAAATGACTCGTACCCTCAAGCCCCTAGTGGAACTTGAGAATTGGCTAGAGCAAAGAGGCTGGGATGGTGCAATAACATCACCTGTCCTCCTCTCTGCTAAATTGTGGGACGTCTCAGGCATTCTGAGGGGGCCCGATGAGCAATCCGAGTCCGGGAACTGGCAGATAATCGAAGACCCTTGGGCATCAGCGTTTCACCTGCACGACTCTGAACAGGAGTTGGGGAAATCCCCTGTACTCAGAGTCATCAGTCCGTCAGAATGGATGGCCGAGCAAGACAGACTGCCTTCTGAGATGCTCAAACTGACTGATGAGCGGAGACAAGGGGAGCCAGAGGTCAACGATGGTGAGGTGAGCAGCATCATGCTTGAGTGGTGGAGACTAGATCGTAACTCAGCTTCAGCAGAACAGTCACAATTGACAATTCCAGGATGGATTGTACGCCCCGAAGGCGGAGATCCAAGGCTATTGCATGGCAGGAACGGCAGGGTTTACGAGATCGATAGTTAGTTCCTGCGTAAAGCCATCAACTCGTCAGTAGATAGCGTGCCTCCCGACATCAGTTTGGACATCAGATCCGTGACCTCAAGCCTCTCCTCTCCCTCAGTTCCCTCGGACTTCCTCTCTCTGGATTCCATGGCTCTTATCATGTCCTCGATAGAATGGATACACCTCAGAGAGACGATGTACTGCGAGTGTAGTGCATCAGCCTCTCTCTTCGACTTGTTCAATTCGCCATGTGCAGAGTTCGCCTTATCCCTTAGCCTGTCGACCTCTTCTGACAACTCGACCATCAAGTCATGCGACTCTTGGGCTCTGCGAACCGAAATCTCGACCGACTTGTGCGCTTCCTCCTGTGATGCTTCAGCCGCTCTGACAGCGTCCTTCAATTGCCTCAAGCCACCGCCGCCTCGTTCTTTCTCAGCATTCTTAAGCAACTCAGAGAGTTCTTTCATCTTCTTGTGATAATCGCGCTCTCTCTTACCTAGAAACTGCCCGGTCATGTACTGCTTCTCCAACCTCTCCATATCGGCCCTAATCTTACCAGGTGGAGGGCCTCGTTGGCGCTTCCTATTGTCGCCAGACTCCTCTTGTTCAGCCAGCTTCCCTCTGAGTTCTTCACGTACTTTTTTGAGATGCTCGGATTTCTCAGCTCGGATTTCCTTTAGCCCCTTGACTCTGCCGTTTATCTCGTCTCTGATTGACTTCTGTGTCTGTACCTCGTTAATGAGCTCCTTCACTTGACGATTCACTTCATTTCTCTCGTCTAGGTGTTCTCTCACCTCTGCATTCCACTGGTCCCTATATTCCTTGTTCGATTCGGACTTCTGCGCCATCGTCTGAGATAGCGGCTGCAGAATCTGCCTGACTTCTTCAAACTCCACTATCTCACCTCATCGGACTCGACCATGGTTCCTCATTTAGGCGTGATGGAAGCCGGCAGGCTACTCATCGACCTCCCTCTTCGCTGCGAGAGTGCCTCTTCGAGCTCCACCTCTGGTTACGCCCAGCCTCATACCCTTGCGTTTGGGCTTCTTGGGTTGTGATTCGTCTTTGTTCGGTTCTCCTTCCTTCTTTGACTCTGTTAGATCACTGAGATTAGACGAACCTAGCAAGGTCTCCAACTCGCCTACATCGAGGGTGCCTCCTGTCTGGGCCCTCTCCTTGATGTCTGACAGTTTGATTGGCCGACCTCCCCGAGTAGTCGCCTTCTGATATGCACGTATCCTGCCAAGACTGACCCGTATCTGCTTCCTCTCGGACTTCAGTCCGTCGAGTTGCTTGTCAATCTGGCCGATTCTCTTGCTTACCTTCCTAATCTCGGATCTTGAGATCTCATTAGAGGGGTTATCAGAATCAGAGGATTCATCATCTTCTGCCCTATTCTCAGGCTTCTTGGTCGAATCCAGTTGAGTAGTGATTTTTCGCATCCGTTTAATCTGCTTGACATATTCCTTGTGAAATTTCTCGGACTCGGTTTTCATTGAGATTGCAGCCTGCAATTCAAAGAATCTGGAGAAAGAATCCAACTCCCTAGCGAGGGTGGGCACCGTGGTGAGGTCGTTGTCCAATGTGGTGAGTCTACTGTGAGTTTCACTCAACCACTCTCGAAGGACTTCAATCGGAGGAGGAATTCTGCTGTTGACCTCATCTCTCCCTATGCGGGCCTTATCGGCCGCTTTTTTGACCGAATGAAACTCTCCTAGCAGCGATTTCCTGACTCCGCTTGCCTGCTCCATCTCTCCAACTGCAGTTCGCAGTGAGCGGACCATGCTGACTTGATTGTGACGCTCTCCTCTCAAATCCTTATGCTGCCGCTCGACGGATCTCAGATCTCTTTCCAAGTCACCCCTCATCCGATCAATGTCGATATGATCCAACTGCTCTAAATCGTCGAAGCCATCGGATTCGGAGCCAGTCATTCCTCTTCACCTCCAGAGTCTTTCAAATCAGATTCTGACTTCCGATTTCTGGCGAACGAAGACCTGCCTCCTGAAGAGACTCTGTTTCTGGCAGCCATAAGATCCCTGAATCCGACTCCTAAATCACCGAATCCACTGTCCAATCTCCTCTCCCAGTGCTCGATGGCTAGGTCGGATTGGTCCAATAGTTCACGAGCCCGGTCCATCTGCCTGCGAATCTCACGCAGTTCTGCAGTCAGCAAGACCTTCTTCTCGTGCAGCGGTTGGGCCTTTGATACTGCATCGAGCATCTTCCTATGTGCTGAATCAGCTTCGCGGTAAGAGGAGACCATCTGCTTTCTCGAGTCGATGAATACGGACATCTCTGGATTGGCTTCCCTTCTGGATTTGAGCCATCGCTCGTTTTCCTCGAGGAGTTTCTTCCTACGGTCCAGCAATTTGCGTTCCGAGCGGTGGTCCAACGCCGATGTCTGAATCTCATTCTCAAGCCCCTCAAGCCCCTCAATGAGCTTCTCCTTCTTCCAGTTCGGGTCTAGATTGACCATACCACCAGTCTCAATCAGATTGTCTCGTGAATCCTTGACATCAACAAGCAACTTAGTAGCCACTTTTTGTGATTTGTTTCGATCCTCCTTGTGCTTGGCAACGCTCTCGTTTGCCTTACGATGAGATTCCACTGCCCTCTTGACCCGAGGCTCTAGCGAATCCTCCTCAGCCTCTAGGTTCCTGATGACGTTTGGAAGCTCCTGCTTTAGGACCTGACGCCTGACTAGGAGCGCTTGCGCTAACTGCTCGGGGCTAATCGCCAGCAGCTCGTCGACCTCCATGGCGTCCGGGGCACAAGAGAATCTGCATTAAAGGTCACTATGTGACCTTGGGAAGGGGTTTCCTTCATACATCGAATAACGACTAGATGAACGATGGTTAACCGGGCATCGACAATCAGGATGCTGCTCGCCATCCTGTTTTCCACCTCTCTATTGGCATCTCCCGTGTTGGCTGAAGAAGAGAAGATGTTCGGGCCCGCCGGCTCTTCGGAGGTAGCAGTTTCCGGTGAACCGGTACACGTAGGAGACACACTATCAGTATCCATTCTGGTCCACAATCAGGGCTCAGTACCCGGGTCTGTGAGATTGGAACTCAAGAGTGCAGATGGCCAAAACCTATCCGCGGGCACTGATACGGAAATCAACCCAGGCTCTAGCAGAGAGGTTGTCGCCGAATTTACCCCTACAATAGCAGGAATGATGGATATCAATTGGGAAATATCCAGTGATGATGGAGGTGTATCTTCCGAATTAGACGGTTCTTTTGAACTTCAAGTGCTTGAGAGTCAGTCAGTCTCTTTGGCATTCGCGTCGACTGAATGGACTCTTTCAGACGGTCTTGAATGCGACTTCACACTCACCCTCTCAGAGGGGAAATCTCGATTGATTGGCATTTCAGTATCAACAACCGATGCGGGTGAATCCACTGAAGTGCAGAGTTTCGAACTGTTGATGAATCCAGGAATTCGCTCACTTGAGGCGGCCCTGGGCCATCCACAAGCGACTAGCATCACGATCTCTGTCTCAGCCATAGGATGGGTTACAGCAAATTCTCCCGCCAATCTATCCTGGGACCAGCCGGTATCGTACCCGGTGGTGTCTCCCAAAGTCACTATCGGTTCTTATGAGCCGGAGTCTCCCAGTCCGGGAGACACAATATCACTCGATTACACCCTTGAGAATTCGGGCGACTCCTCCACTCTCCCTGGAAATTTGAGTTTCATCAGCTATTCGGATGGCGGAATGATTCTCGCTGAGATTGATGTTTCCGCCATCTCCGCTGGCGGCTCATCTTCTGGCATCATCAGTATCGGCCCGTGGCCTGATTCGCAGGTAGTCGAAGCCGAGTTGGTTTGGTCCATGGACGGCTCATCTGCTTCAAGTCCGGTTTCTATCTCCTCACAGTCATCGGACGATTCCGGAATAGAATTGCCATTCGACATTATGGCAGCCGTCTATGGCGCCATCCTTGGATTCGCTGTCGTGTTAGTGGGGTTGATTGTCCTGAGGGCAGTCTCTGAGCGCACCCCGAGCACCGAGTCAGGAGATAGAGTTCTCAGAGAGTCACGAATCGCTCTCAGACAGGAGTCAACATCTGAGAAGAAGGAGGTCCCATGTCCAAGTTGCTCGCAGAGGCTAAAGATTCCGGCTTCTCACTCAGGCATGGTAAAATGCCCAGCCTGTAGCAGCCAGTTCCATACTTCACCCGAGACTCACGAACCCACTCCAAGCCAGCCTGAGTCAGAGATCACAACTCCAGACGAAACCCCCTCGATTGCCTCAGTAATCTCCTCAGAGGACGAGTTGCCCTGTCCAGAGTGCCAACAGATGCTGAGAATCCCATTGGAAAGGCGCCCAGTGCACTCTAGATGCCCGGCTTGCAGAACCGAGTTCCTAGCGGAGGCGGAGTGATAGAATGATTGAGTTGAGTGAGTTCGAAGAGATGTACCTGAAAAGGCTATTCGAGGCACACGCTAACAATCCTGCGATGATTGTGAAGACCACTAAACTCGCTGAGATGGTAGACGTTAGCCCGGCTTCGACCACTGAGATGATTCAGAGACTTGCCAAGCGCGATCTAGTAACTCACATCCCATACAAGGGCTGTCGTCTGACCCCGGAAGGCTTCCAGCAGGCTGCCATGATTAAGCGCAGAGAGGGCTTGGTAGAGATTCTGCTGACTGAAGTTATCGGTTACGAAGGCAGAGTCAATGAGGCTGCCTGCAAGATTGAGCATGCGATTGACGAGGAGTTGGAAATGGCCCTAGACCGAATGCTTGGATATCCCGAGAAGACTCCTAGCGGAGAGAGAATACCAGCCATCGAGAGGCACATTGAGCCTATGAGGACTGGGCTGCTGATCCCCCTAAGCGCCTTGCCAGAAGGCAGCAAGGCAACAATAGAGATGATTGTAATGAGGCCAACTGACGCACGCACCATCGAGTTAACCGGTCTTGGCGTAGGTACTGAGGTCGAGTCGAAGAGCGATGGAATCTACTGCTCGGGTCAGAAGATAGAGATGTCAAAATCAATGGCCCTGAGAATCCTAGTTAGAACTGAGCAGGTGATGTGATGGAAGATAGAGATGACCTCGATTCGCTCGCCGATACCATCAGCGATGTGGTCCTACCTGCTCCTCAAATCGAGGAGCAAGCACCCATCGCCTCATTTGATGGCGATGGTAGCAAGGATAGAATCAAACTACTCCGCTCAAGAGAAAAAATGCTGCTGAGAATCGACAGGATGCTAATCAGCAGCGGAGCCAGATTGGTACTCTTCTTGCCTCTGCTGGTGATTCTTCTATACGGGCTCGCGCAGGCATTCTCGGAGAGCGACCCTGAATGGTGGACGAACCACCTTGAGTCCGCGGCATGGGGTTCAGATCTCTCCACCGCGATTTACGGACTTTCCCTGCTCATGCTGATTGCAGATACAGCAATGCTACTAATACTGCTGTGGCTGATGTCTATTTCTCGCTCAATATTCTCTCTTGAATCGGGCGAATTGACAAGACTTGGCCTGACATTCGAGAGCTCGCATGGATATGCTGAGATGAGAGCTACAATCGATGGCGCAATCAGGCAGATTGGCATTACGATATTCCTAATCTCCCTTGCCGCTATACTTCTCGGTGCCGTGTTGTGGCTGCCCGAGGGCAGCACCGGCTCACCCTTCCTGTTCGCCCTATCTACAGGCGCATTGCTCAGCGGCCATGGAGTTCACATGGTCTCGGACCGCCAGAGATTCAACACCACTGAGCCCTGGGGCATGCTGCAGGCATTCTCACCTCCCATCCACCCAGCTCTGCTTAGTCGCCCATTCACAGACGTCATCAGGGCGCACGTCGACCCTCTACTAGCAGTCAGAATGTCTGAATACCTATCTTCTATAGAACCCTCAATTAGAGAAGGAAGCAGCAGAAGTGAGTTGCAGGAGACACTGCTTCACCTACTATATCTGCGCCGATCCTCTCTCATAGATGAAGCTCAGTTCAGATCCGCGCTTGAGCCGATGCTCGACCGCGCCACCATAAATCGCCTGTTCAATCACCGTGAATTGGGCGAGGAGACTTGGGACCGATTGCTATCTCGGGCACGCTCTCAGTGCGCCCCGTTCTTCCGCATACATGATCGTTTGAGGATGAGCAGAATCGCTGCAAATTCTTCGGACGAGGTCTGGCTCGATGTCGATATGGAGAATCTCGTGGTGGGTCAGGCTAACTTGTTCGCATTCGTTTTGAATCAGGGAGATTCTCCTCTGGACCTGATTCTCAGAGTCCAGACTCCCGATTTTAGACCTCAGGAATGCGTATACAGGCTCAACGCCGAGCCAATCAATCTAGGGCCCGAAGTCGGTGACGAACTGTACTCTAGGCTACCCGCTTTGATTTCCTCGACTCGGATTATCTGGCAGAGTCTGTTGCCCTCTGCTATGGGCGAGGCCACAGTGACACTGCGACTTGAGGATGAGGCAGGTAACCTGATTTCAGGCAGGGTCCTCACAGTTCAGGTCCGCTCCGACCTACTCACACGTGTGCGAATGTCTCTGGGAGGCTTATTCATGCTCGGAGCAGCGGTTGTAGTAATCTCACCTTTCCTGCCATTCCTGCTCAATCTGATAGGGCTTTGATTCAGGTCCATTCAAAGGCGAAGCCCTTGTGGCGCAACCGTGTCAGAAGATGACCCTCTCATGAGTGATGACCTGAGGACTAGGTTGCACGCGATGGAGACTAGGTTGCGTCGGATGCGTGAGCAGAGGAGCAATCACAACGAGAACGCTAAGAGAGCTGCTGATTCTCGTGATTCGGTCCAGAATCAGGGCAAGGAGCTCAGGGAGCGAATCAGCGAGAAGCTCGAGGAGCAGAAGGAAGTCAGGGCTAGAGCGAAGACGCATCAGGCCAAGCGCGACGAGATTCAGAAGCAGATAGGTGAGTTGATTTCGCATAAGCGAGGCAGGAGGGACGAAGGTACCAAGTCCGTCGTAATCCAACTCTCTGAGACAATAGGTGAGATTGACCGCATCGAGAACCAGATAATGACCGACGGAAACCTGTCCCTAAAGAAGGAAAACAGGCTGCTGAAGAAACTCAAGAATCTGATTTCCAAGAGGGACGAGCTGATGCCCGAGGTTCAGGAACTGCAGGTGATCGAGATTGATCTGGGCGATATGGAAGGCTCGATTCAATTACTGCGCTCCGAGGCCGACGCCGAGCACAAAGCGATGCTCGATGCCAACAAGGAGGCCGACGAGATATGGGAAGAGATCAAGCCGATGCTTGAGGAGAGAGACTTCCTGAGAGCGGAAGGGGACAGACTGCACGCTGCATTCATCTCCTCTAGGGAGTCCGCAGACAAGGTCCATTCTGACTTGAAGGAACTACTGGATCAGGTCAATGAGATTCGCGATGAACTGAAGGCCCAGAGAGAAGAGAGGGAGAGAATCATCAGGGAGCACAACGAATCAGTCAGGGAGGCCACCAAGACTCCCGACGAAGACGAGGAATTGGCTGAATCTCTTACTGAGCAACTGCTTGAGAGTGGATCAATCACCCTTGGAGGTACCAGAGGAGATGTCTCGGAGCGAGAATCAAATCCTAGAAGGAAGAAATCACGCAGATTGGGGACAACTAGGGGCAAAAGAGACTGATTACCAGCCACGCTCTTCCATTCTAACTTCGAGTTTGTCAATCTCCAAGCCATCCATCGGCTTGCCCGCCATCATTGCAGAAGCCTCAGTAACCTTGCTTGGATTATTGAAGTGGTGCGTGGCCATCACAATGGCTGATGCTGTGGTGGCCGGATCCTCAGACTTGAATATCCCCGAGCCGACGAATACACCATCCATTCCCTGATGCATCAGCAGAGCTGCATCAGCAGGAGTCGCTATCCCGCCCGCTGAGAATGTAACTACGGGAAACCTACTCATCTCCTTGACTTCTCCTAGAACCTCAACTATGGCATCATGACAAGCGTCCATGCTTCCAAAGGGAGTGTTCTCGACAACTAACTCATGCTCGCTGGCATCTTCGATTCTACGGAAGCCGTCGGAGACCTTGCGCGCCATGACCTCGAACTCAGCATCGTTTGCACTCTGCAGAAGAGCGATCTCCTGAGCCACGAGCCTAGCATGCTGCACTGCACTGACTACATTCCCGGTACCGGCTTCTCCTTTGGTCCGAATCATAGCCGCACCCTCCATTATCCTGCGACAGGCCTCACCGAGGTTGGTGCATCCGCAAACGAATGGAATCGTGAAGTCATTCTTTGCAATGTGGAAGAACGGGTCAGCAGGAGTTAGGACCTCACTCTCATCAACCATATCGACTCCGAGTTCTTGCAGGACCCTAGCTTCCTCGTTATGTCCGATTCTAGCCTTAGCCATCACGGGAATGCTAGTGGTATCGATGATTCCTCTGATTAAATCGGGATGGCTCATTCTAGCGACACCACCGTCAGACCTAATGTCTGCTGGCACCCTTTCGAGTGCCATTACTGCAGTTGCACCCGCATCTTCTGCTATGTGCGCCTGTTCCGGAGTGACGACATCCATGATGACGCCACCCTCCTGCATCTTGGCGAAACCTCGCTTGAGCAACTCTGTGCCATGCCTCATCTTGTTGAGGTCAACCAGTTGTGTCATAGCACAGCCTCGGGTCATTGCCTCAAGAACCCTTGTGAAGGCCCGAATCAGGAATCTGCCAGCACTGGTGAGTCACCCTCTGCAATAGGCAGGTTGGGCGCCTCATCCTCATTCTTGTCAAGCCAACTCATCTCCTCATCCGGCAGATCGGTGTCTGCATAGATTGCTTCGACAGGGCACTCGGGCACACAGGCGGCGCAGTCGATGCACTCATCGGGGTCGATGACTAGGTACTCATCGGCCTCTTTGAAGCACTCTACGGGACAAACCGCAACACAATCCTGGTATTTGCACTTGACACAAGCACTGGTCACAACATGAGTCATCTTATCGGGCCTCGATGAAGGCAGATTGCATATCAACGCTTGTACGAATCACGCTTTTCCCATTAGTTCATGAATCAGTTCAGTCGCCACCGACTCAACATCCTGTCCCGGATAAGACTCTACCTTGAACCGCCCCTTAGCTGTGGCCTGTGAATCATCTTCACCAACCACCGAAACCTCTCCGCATACCAAATCAGCTAGAGAAATTCTGACATGCAGAACCTTGTCTGCATCAAGCCTGCTTGATAGTCCTCCATCAGCGAGTTTTTGCAAACCCTCTTTGCCCAATCTGGATAGCGCATCTGAGGATGCCTTTCTGCCCGAAACACTAGCCTCGATAATCGTCTGTTCGGAGCCATGCCAGGACTTACCTTTCTCCAAAATAATTTCGCAGTCTTCACCAGTAAGCCAGTTTAGACTCTGCTCGATTAGCGTGATGTCATCCACCGCGCTGGCATGCACACGCCAGCGTGCGCTGTGCAGTCCCATGGGTCTAGCAAGAAAGCCTACTGCTTAATGCTCTCGCGCGCTTATCCAACATCCCTCCGAGGCTTTGATTCATATACTCGGGGCAGGTCGCACGGCTCGCGTACGAGGTAGCCCTCGGTAGGAGTCCGATGTCATGGCAAAGGGAGCAGCAGCCAGGGCAGCGGCACGCAGGCAGCGAGACAAGTGGAAGTCGAAGCGCTGGTACAGTATCAGGGCCCCTAGGAACCCATGGTCGTTCAAGACCATCGGCGAGACCATTGCTGAAGATGAAGAGATGCTCATTGGAAGGCATTACGAAATCCTACAGTACGAGTTGGACGGCGATTTCTCCAAGATGAACGTCAAGGTTCAGTTCAGAATCACAGAGGTCATTGGCTCGGATGCCCTTACTGAGTACATCGGCCACGAACTGCTCAAGGACCACATCCGTAGACAAGTCCGCCGAGACCGAGGCAAGATTGACGACACAATCGATTTGGTTACCAAGGATGGTTACTACATCAGAATCAAGCCGATGATGATTTCGCGCAACAGAATCAAGGCGAGTCAGAAGCAGGAGATGAGATCCCAGGCTCGTGACCTGATTGTAAAGTTCGGTGCGACCAATACATGGGTCGACATTCAGAAGTCCACCCTCGACGGTACTCTTGAGACTCAGATAAGGGAGGTCGCTTCGAAGATTCAGCCGGTCAGGGATGTAATGATTAGAAGGACTCAGCTTATCCAATCCGGCGTTGAAGTCAGTGACGGCCCCACTCTAGAGGATATTATCTCCCTGGAGGACGAGGAGAAGAAGGCAGAGGCCGCCGAGGAGGAGGACGAGATTGTCACAGAGGAGATTGGCGATGACGAGGAGATCGACATTCCTATCGATGAGCTTCCGGATTCCATTGCCGAGGCGGTCGCAGAAGCGATTCCAGGAGGAGAGATTACAGAGGCCGAACTAGAGATAGAGGACGGAGATAAGGTCTACGAGGTCACCGTTGAGAAGGATGGCAAGGAGTTTGAGGTTGAATTGAGTCTCGAGGGAGAGGTCCTTGAGGTCGAGGAAGAAGATTCCAGCGAATCTGTAGCAGAGGCCGACTATGAATCCATGACCGTCGCCGAGTTGAAGGCACTGCTCAAGGAGGCAGGAAAACCTGTCTCCGGTAAGAAGGCCGAGTTGATTGAGCGCCTAAAGGAGTGATTTCATGGCCCGCATCGCGGTGCTCTGCGGAACGGGCATGAGTGCGTTCGCTTCACATCTTTCATCTGCATCGGGTGCCAAATCTAGCACCCTGAGAGTCGACTCAGATTGGGAACAAGTCCCTGTAACTATGATTGACACTGGAGCGGGTGAAGTGATGGTAATCGACAGACATCATTCTGACTCAGAATCCAGAACACCACCTCACCAAATCGAGCACCGTGCTAATGTTCATGCTGCAGCAAGCTTCCGACCCGACTTGATTTTGAGCATAAACTCCGTTGGTAGCATGCGAGAAGACCTGCCACCGGGAACTATAGGAGTGGCATCCGATGTCTTGGATTTGGCTGAGAAGCCATGGACATTCCATGATGGCCATGCCACTCACGCCGACAGGACATCATGTTTCGATTCGCAGGCCAGGCAGGTCTGCGCACAGGTACTCAACAACATCCAGGGACAAGCATCCGATGATTTGGTCGTGGCCCAATGCGTCGGACCTCAGTTTGAGACTCCCTCGGAAATTGATGCTCTAGAGAGACTCGGTGCAGATGTTGTCGGAATGACATTGGGCCCTGAGTCAAGACTAATCGCAGAGACCGGCATCCCTCACATAGCACTGTCATGCTCTTCTAACTGGGCTGCTGGTAGGACACCGGGCTCCCCGGGAGCAGAGATTAATCATGAGGCGGTGGATGAGATGGCTGCTTCGATGAGAGAGAGCGTAGGCGAATGTGTCAAAGCCCTGTTATCCAGCAGGTGATTACTTGGATGACGACTTCAAGAAAGGAATAATCCTGTTAACACTCTCGATAGTTCTGTTTCCGGTAATGATGAATCTCATGCAACAACACGATAATGTGGTGAAGGAGCATGAGCGTGAATGCGACATAGAGTATAGGCTATTGGTCCTCGATACTTTAGAGTCACCAAATCCTGTTCTTTGCGCAGAATTGGAAGTGGAGAAATCTACTAGAGTCTCTTACTTCATCGGCTCCCTTGCTCTTTTTGTTATTACAGGAGTATGTGGATTGGTACTAGTCTTGCCGCATGACGAGAGCGGACCCAGCGAGCCTCCCATGGGCGGACAACTACGTTGATGAGACTAGGCCTGCCAGCCAATGACATGACAAGGCCCGTAAGTGTAGATGATTGGATTCAGGTTGAAGCCCAAGACAGCCCCGATGGCTCATGGCACACGATGATGTCCAGAGTTGCAGCGTTCCACCACAAGCACGCGTTTGCATCCGAGGAGAATCACGGACATGATATGGGCTATCGAGTAGCCCTGACTGTCGAGGAACTGGGCGAATTTGCTGCAGCGATAACCAAGGGCAAGCCAGATGAAGAGGCCGCTGAGGAGCTGGCAGACCTTCTGATTCTAATTCTGGGACATTCACTGGCGATGAAAATTGATCTTGAGTCAGAATTCCATAAGAAGATGGATCGAATCATGACAAGGGAGGCCCGGAGAGGTAGGCTCGGAATACGCGTCACTGAATACACCGGTGACGAATCATAGGGTAGCCTATGAAAGGGCGGATAGATAGCCGATAAGTTCACT
This sequence comes from uncultured Candidatus Poseidoniales archaeon, assembly GCA_964392975.1. Lineage (GTDB taxonomy): Archaea > Thermoplasmatota > Poseidoniia > Poseidoniales > Thalassarchaeaceae > Thalassarchaeum. The sequence continues at coordinate 22,553 of CAYMRU010000011.1, forward strand.
CTCAACAAACTAATGGGTGTAAGCAGAAACCTATCGATTTACTCATTAAACGCTTAATCCGTACTTAGATTCATAATGCTCTACGTTAGCAGACAACCTATGCGTATCATAGCACCCAGACACTCTTTTTTTACTTTGAATCAATATATCTTGTTTTGCTCATTGGTTCTCATCTTCTTCGGTGTGATTGGTGGGGGCGGAAGTAACCTTTCAACTCTGGAGTTTTATTTGGGGTGGTCAGTTGTTCTTGCCGTGTTTTTGTTCACAACATTTATCGAGATACGCAACCTTTTTCCCTTTTTGCCCTGGTGGCATTTGGGGGTTGGTATTGCAGCAGGAATAGCATTAATTGCAATAATCTCCTTTGGTTGGCCCGCTTTGCTTGTT
>CAYMRU010000012.1:0-21436 GCA_964392975.1 uncultured Candidatus Poseidoniales archaeon
AATTCGCCATTATCCACCAGTAAACGATAATCTTCCTATCAAATTCTACGGCCATTATTTGGCCGCGGTCGGCGTATCCTGAGTCTTCTTGCATATTACCGAATCTGCGGTTGGGTACTGATATATCATTGCTCCACTAAGCCACCATCGAGCCTGGCAAGACTCCGTCCGGCAGTTCGAGCAGTCTGACTGTTCCGTCTGGGTCTAGTGAACCGAGGACGAGAAACTGGGAGACGAACCCTGTTGGAAGAGTCTTGTCACCGAGGTTGACCGCTCCTACCACAGTACGGCCAATCAGTTGCGCTCGTGAGTAGTTGGTAATCTGGGCTGAGCTCCACAATTTGCCGATTACCGGACCGAAGTCTACGTGAATCTTGTACGATGGCTTACGCATCTCAGGGAAGTTCTCAACTTCAAGAATCACTCCGGTTCTGAGATCCATTTCAAAGTACGCAGCCGCTCCGATATACTCCTTCTTGTCGAGTTTCTCGGGGTGATACGGTTCGCTCGAGTCGATGACGTGCTCGCTCATTCACTCACCCGTGACATCAGACCTAACAATCAGCGGTCTCAGGTCGACCCCTGCTTCAGCGAAGGCCTGAGCCCCTCCTTCCTCACGATCTAGGATGGTGATGCAAGCGGCTACCTCGCAGCCCATCTCAGTCAGTCTTGCTGCCGCTTTGAGGGCGGAGCCTCCTGTGGTCGTCACGTCCTCAAGCAGCACAACTCTGTCACCCTCAGACAGGCTAGATCCTTCTATCCCGGGTGGGTTACCTGTCTTCCTTCCGCCGCGTCCCTTCGGCTCCTTGCGAACCATGAAACCACGTAGCTGCGAGCCTTTTCCAGCCTTGGCGATAGCGATTCCCGTGAGCGGTATCGCACCTAGCTCAAGGCCGCCGACCGCGTCGACTCCCCCAATCTGTTCGACCTCGTGATGAATCAGAACTCCGAGCAGATGAGCGCAGTCCGGATCCATCATCACAGGCTTCATGTCAAAGAAGTGCGGGCTGATTCGACCACTTGCCAAAGTGAATGGATCATCAGGAGAATGAAGGTAGGCCAATTCTCTAACGCAATCGACCAGTCGTGCCCTCGCCTCCTCTGCACCCGTCGTTGCCATCGACCTCATCGGCTCGGCAGGGGTCGGATGAAGGTTCGCCCTGAGAGGATGATTCTACGGGCGCCTTGCAGTGAATGTTCTTGGACGGCCAACGCCGGTGTGAGGATGTTCCGCAGCGGAGCGTGTAGTGATAAGGATGGAGAAGGGGCATCTCGCAGTCTACGACCAAGCTCGTATGGATAGCGAGCGCGATGCCTACCAGAAGCGATTGGATGTTCAGGCGGATGAGGTCTACCAGTTGGCCGGACAGGCTAGGGCGCATGGTCTGGACTTCTCTGACGAGGTCGAGATTCCGAGAACTGCGGACCTCGCCAGTAGGACTGAGCGTCTGCTCGAGGATTATCTCGACGGCATGAGTATCGAGGATGGACTGCGCGATTTGCTCAAGGCCACTGACAGAGAGACTGCAGCAATTGAGATCGCTCTGGACGTCGCAAAGAGGATGCATGCTCGTACAGGTGACATCTCCAAAGCGATTGATTCCGGCCTCAGAGTCGGTTTGGCGGTTCTGACTGAAGCGGTTCTGGTGGCTCCACTGGAGGGAATCGGCGGAGTCCGAATAATGAACAACGCCGATGGTTCCGAGTTTCTCTCAATCGACTACGCCGGACCAATCAGAGCAGCCGGAGGGACAGCTCAGGCCCTCGGGGTGCTGATTGGGGATATGATTCGACGTGAACTCGGTGTGAGTAGGTACGTTCCCACTACGCCCGAGGTCGAGCGTGTGAAGGAGGAGTTTGGTCTGTATCGGGTCGGCTTGCAGTATAAGCCGCCACCAGAAGAAATCGAAGTCATTGTTCGCGCCTGCCCGGTGATGGTCAATGGCGAGGAGACCGAGTCACAGGAGTGTGCTGGATACAAGGAAGTCAGGAACATCGTGAACACAAACAATTCTCCTCGCACCAGAATTAGAGGAGGGGTGATGCTGGTCATCGGAGAGGGGCTGTGCCTGAAGGCTCCGAAGATTCTCAAGCACACTGAGAGATTGGAAGTTCCCGGATGGGAGTTCATCGCCCAGTTCGCAGGCAAGGGTAAATCCGACTCAAATGGTGATGAGAAGGACAAACGCAGGGTGATTCCGAAAGTCGACCGTTACATGGACGATGTCATTGCAGGTCGCCCTGTATTCGGTGAACCAGGAGGTCCCGGAGGGTTCCGGCTCAGATATGGCAGGAGCCGGGCATCGGGTTTGGCTGCTGCAGGAATCAATCCGGTCTCGATGGAAGCTCATGGTGGATTCATTTCTGTAGGTACGCAACTGAAGACGGAGCGGCCGGGTAAAGCCTGCGCAGCCACTCCGTGCATCGATTTGGATGGGCCCACGGTGTTGCTGCAAGACGGTTCATACCGCAAAATCTCTACTATTGATGAATGGAAGTCATGCTCTGCCGATGTGGTCACGATTTGGGATTCCGGAGAAATCCTGTCCGGCTTCGGCGAGTTCCTTGAGAACAACAAGGACCTCGTTCCCTCAGGATACAACAGAGACTGGTGGGCAGCAGACCTCGCCGATGCGCTGGACCACCCAGACAAGGTCGAAGCGTTCGCTGCGATACTCGGTGTAGACAGAGGTTCCCTACCTCCCGGGATTCCATTCAACGGGGCCATTAAGCGCGGTGGCGAGAGCAATCTTGAACGTAGCCTGAGGAAGCGTGATTGGCAGCTCTATCTGCGTGACATGAATCTGACTTGGGGGCAAGTCTGTCACGCCATCAAGGAGTATGGCGCGGCCGTGCCACCGCCGTGGAACCTCTGGTGGTCTGATTTACCGATGTCGTTCGCACCACAACTAATCGAGGCATTGTGCCAATCCGAAATCAATGACGGAGGACTGCGAATGTTCGGCGCGGCGGCTGGCTGGGCACCTGACTCTCACAACGAGGATATCGGACTGCCTGCCCCTTCTACGGGAGAATGGCCGGGTTGGACCATGGTTCATGACCACGGGGTGGTCAAGTCATCCCTGATGACTCTGGGCGTGGAACACCATCACGAAGGTGATGACATCGTCATCCCGTCTACTTGGGAAGGTCTGCTAGACGGTCTCGGACTAGAGTTCGCAGGCGGCACCGTCCGTATCGCAGTCGATGCGGAGCCTCACATCATCGACAGGGTCGCCAGAATCAGAGAGGCGACTAATACCATCGCCAAAGAAAACGAGCGGTTGGAGGAGATTGAGGCGGTCAGGGCCGTAGAAAGAATGCGAGCAGAGACGTCTGCCCGTCAGATGGGGATGGGAATCTCAGAGACCGATGCCGAAGGCAGGGCTGCGGCCGCAGCGATCGAAGACCCTGGGCCAGATGCCCCGGGTCTGCTCAAGTCCGCTTACTCCCTGCTCGATGACCATGAGGCCGATAGGTCCCTTTGGCTGGTCAGAAGACTATCCAATCTGAGATGGGAGGACTCCGTTCCGTGCCGGGTCGGCTCGAGGATGGGTCGACCTGAGAAAGCCGGTGTCCGCGAGATGAAGCCGATGGTCCATGCCCTGTATCCGATTGGTGAGAGTGGTGGCCCTCAGCGCCTTCTGGGCCAAGCCGCAGCAATGGGTTCGGTTCGAGTCGAGATGGGGCCGCGGGTTTGCGATAAGTGTGGTAAGGATTCTCCCCACCTGAGATGCCACCACCGTCTCTCCGAGGAGGTTGAGGAGTGCGGTGGCAGGACTAGCATCAGGAAGAGAAGGGGCGACCATAACAGGAGGAGGATGGGTCAGAGGACGAGTGTTCCTCTGGGCAAGATTGTCGAGACGAAGAGGAGAGCCTTGGGTCTTGAGAGAATCCCAGACAGAATCAAGGCGGTCAAGGGACTAATCTCAGTGGGCCAGACGCCCGAGCCGATAGAGAAGGGGATACTGCGCGCTAGGCACGGGGTATCCGTGTTCCGCGATGGGACATCTCGCTACGACATGAGCGATGTCCCGCTGACCCACTTCAGACCTAGCGAGATAGGTACTCCTTGGCAGCGTCTGGCTGAGTTGGGCTACTCGCACGATGTCTTCGGAAATCCCTTGGTCTCGGACGAGCAAATGCTGGAGCTTTTCCCTCAGGACTTTGTGGCATCCCGGTCGGCTAGAGAGCACCTGCTGTCCACCTGCGCCTTCGTGGATGATTTACTGGTCAGATTCTACAATATGGAGCCGTTCTACGGGGCTACGGACGAGCAGGATCTAGTCGGCCATCTGGGTATTGGACTGGCTCCACACACCTCCGGTGGGGTGCTGTGTCGGATAATCGGCTGGACCAGCGCGTCTGCTGGCTACGCGCATCCGCTCTTCCATGCCGCCAAGAGAAGAAATTGCGATGGCGACGAGGACAGTCTGATGATGTTACTCGATGGTCTGCTGAACTTCTCCAAGTCGATTCTTCCCTCGGGCAGAGGCGGCAGGATGGATGCTCCTCTGGTTCTGAGTACGAGAATCGATGCTAGCGAAATCGACAAGGAGGCCCTCAATGTGGACTGTTCTTGGTCCTACAGCAAGGCGTTCTACGAAGGCACGAAGTCACAACCCCATCCTTCCGAGTTGGTTGACATCATCGACTTGGTAGACGACAGAGTGGGGACCGTGGGGGAGATTCGGGGATACGGGTGGACGCACGATTCGGGAGAGTTGGACTCGGGACCAGTCAACTCCTCCTACAAGACTCTCGAGACTATGAAGGATAAGATGCTCGCGCAACTGGCGATAGGTCGACAATTGCGGTCGGTCAGTGCAGCCAGAGTGGCCTCGCAGGTCATCGAATCCCACTTCCTGCCCGACCTGAGAGGGAATTTGATGGCCTTCACCAGACAGAAGGTACGGTGCGTGAAGTGCGCGCACTCGTATCGAAGAATGCCTCTGGCGGGCAAGTGCATCCAGACCACCAGTAGCCGAGGCATGGGGCTCGGTGCGTCTGAGGACGATGGTGCGCTGTGCGGTGGCAATGTGGTGCTGACCGTATCCGAAGGTGCAGTCCGCAAGTACATCGAAATCACTCGCGATGTCATCGAGAGGTATGGCGTAGATGACTACACCAAGCAGAGGGTAGGTTGGATGACCGACAGCGTCGATTCGCTGTTCAATGACGACAAGGTGACCGTGATGACTCTCGAGGACTTCATCTAGAATCCAATTCCAAGGATTCTCAGCACCTCGGACATCCACTTCAGTTTCTCTAGCTTGGTCTCCTCTTCGGTGACTCCGGACCAGCGTCCGACAACATCCGTACGGGTTCCGAGCATGGAGATCGAATCCGCTGGTACACCGATTGAGCGGACGATGCAGGCGGCCCTGTCTCCGTCGGTGAAGCCGCCCGGGTTGCTCATCCCATCAATCGATGATTCTGTCTGATGGGTGAGGATGAGTGGAGATGGTGTAGCAACCTGTGAAGCGTGTTCCAACAGAGACGCCCAATCGGGTCTGTTATCTCCATGGGCATGCAGGAAAATCGGCTTACTGCGCTCCACTGCTTCATAGGTTCCCTCTCCTCCGTCCGCATCGCTGACAACGCATATTAGTCTCGACCAAGCCCTCTCTGCTGTCGAGGCTGGAAGCATCGAGAATACTCCAGCAGCCCCGTCTGCTGCCACTAACAGGGATGGTCGCTGCAGTATGTTCTCGACTTCCTCGGGCTCTACTGCAGCACCTAGGATTGCGACTTCGGTCTCGCGCAGAACCAGTCTTCGGTAGACCGTAGCGACATTGGCAGCACGCTGGGGCCGTTCCCAAGACCTGATGTCATAGGATTCCACTTGTTCAAGCATGTCTTGAGCACTGGAAAGATCCGCGCTCGAATCCCAACCGAAGTACCCTCGCACATCCGACTGGATGGTGACCACCTTCGTGTCCACAGGGTGCAGTTCAGTCGGCTTGTCCATGTGCTCTGCTCCAGTAGAAGGACATGGTGAGTGTTGAATAACCCTCGCGAGTACCTGCTTTCATGCCCATGCCTCTGGCTCTGCCTGCCGTCGAGGACGAGATGCTGCTGGCGCGCTATCCCTTCCTACCTCAGGGCAGGGAGCACATGAGGCAGGTCCTCGAAAGCAACAGTGTCACCATCGAGGACCTGATTGATGCCCCTTGGCTCGAGGATGTCCGGACTCGGGGCAGACTCAGGCTGCTTGACAGTGTGATGCACAAGGACGGGGCTGATACCGCGACCACCGTCGATATGTCCACCGAGATTGGTCGCATGACTGAGGTGTTGTCCTTCCTGCATGCCATGCTGGTCGTCTGTGCCTCATTCAACGACAGGTTGCTCGCTCGTTGGGTGGAGGGCGAGTCTAGCCGAGCCGACGGTCTGTTCGGGATGGACTCGGGAAATTTCGAGCTGCTCGCCTCGTCTTACATCTCAGACATCAGAACTGAGTCGCAGCAAGGAGCCGAGGATGTTGTCTACTGGATTCCAATGGTCGACTTCATCGAGTTGTGCCCAAGAATCTCGGGAGCTTATTGGCACCTCCCGAATCGGCCTGTCGAAGACGGTTGGGTACGCATGGACCCTGCCGTCGGAGAGAATAGTAGACAGCGTACTGCGAGGCTATTGAAGGAACGTGTCAGAGAGAATCTGACCAATGCCTGCCTTGAGCGGATGGAGAAGATGAGTGAAGAGTTCGCGGCCCTGTTCGCTGATCCTGTGGAGAGAATTACATCACTGCTGTCCGAACGCGTCGAGGCGGAGATGCCGATGACGGCGGCTGTCAGAGAGGACTGGCCGCCGTGCTTCGAGTCTGCAGTCTCCGAACTCAATCAGGGAGTCAATGTGAACCATGTCGGGAGAGTATTCCTCGCTGCCTTCTCAAAATCCATCGGCCTCAGTCAGGAGCAGACTTGTTCGTTCTTCGCCAATGCCCCTGACTTCAACGCCGAGACTACCGGTTACCAGGTCAATCAAATCTACGAGCGTGATTACACGCCGCACGGATGCGCGGCACTCAAGACATCTGCTCGCTGCCCTGTTCAACCGGGTGATGACAGATTGTGTGACCAAGAGTGGTTGACCCATCCGCTGAAGTATCTGAGAGCCAAGCAGAGGAGTCGATTCCGCGCAGGCTCGCAGGAGGTTGAGGAGCCGGAAGTGGCTGAGAGCGAGTCCGAGACGGCCAATTCTTGATATGGGCAGCACCGTATCGCCGTCCAAATAGGAAGAGTAGGCATGGTGAGGACTCTCGTACTGACAATCGACCGCGACAATGACCTCGGAGTCAAGGCTGGCATCAGAGGGCCTGTGGTCGGTCGCAAGGCCACTCTGTCTGCGGCCCTCAGGCTCGGCATCGCCGACCCGGAGGAATCGGACACCAATGCGATACTTGGTGCCCTGCACCACCACGACCGTCTAGTCGAGGGTGCGCAGGGCAATGACGAGGTCGAAATCGCCCTACTGACAGGGGATGTCAGGGTCGGACCGCGCAGCGACCAGGCGATTGCAATGCAGCTCGACGAGGTGATTCAGGAGTTCCAACCCGACTCCGCGGTACTGGTGACCGATGGAGCGGATGATGAGGCCTCGCTCCCAATCATCACTTCTAGAGTCAGAGTCGATCACGTCGAGAAGGTGATAGTGAGACAGTCCAAGGGAATCGAGAGCACTTACTATTACATCGCCAAGGCGATTGATGATCCCCGCTGGAGAGCTCGACTGCTAGTTCCGGTTGCAGTATTCCTGATGATCTTCGGTTTGGGACTGATTCTACCGAACGGAGCGGCTCTAATCGGCGCTATGCCTCTGGTTGTTGGAATATGGCTCCTAGCAAAGGGTCTGGGCTGGGAGAGGCAGTTCGACCGTCTGATGATCGACATGAGGGAGAGCGCTACGGGAGGTATCTGGTCCTCACTGCTTTGGGGTCTGTCTATCGTCTCGGTACTGCTATCGGTTCTGACTGCGTACCAGGTGTTCTCGTCTAGCACCTCAGAGATAGCCGACTATGTCTCGGTCTTGGGCTCTGAATTCGATGTAGATGCGGTCAATCGCGATATCGCGGTGTGGGCGATTGCCATCAATGAGGCTCTCACTTGGATAGTGGTAGCGACGTTTTCGTTCATGCTGTCTCTGGGCGTGCTGCGCTGGAAGGAGGGTTCGTTCACCGGTCGAAGCGTTCTGCTATTGGGTCTGGGCGGAGTGGTGTACACCTTTGCCAAGGCTGCTCTGGTGGTCATTCTGGTGGAGATGGGTGGATCTGACTTCAGCCTAGACTACCAGAGTGTGAGTGATACTTGGGGTATGCCCGTATTCACTATCATCCTGTACTACCTGCTGAGAACCGCGGTCATGTCCGTGACGGAGGAAGAGGGTTTGTCCGGAGAAGAGAGATTCTGGGGAGTTTGAGTCAGGCCTCGAAAGTCGATTCCATCATGCACGCAGGGCATGTCACGTTAATCGGCCTGATTTCTGGAATAGCCAGAGCGGCCTTGCAGTGAGTGCATAAGATGGCCTGAGTAGCGTCCTTCTGGCGGTCCATTCCAGTTTGACTGGGGTCGTATCTGAAACGGTATTTGTGCGAGTCTCCTAGAAACTCCGGGCCGTCTTCCTTCTCCTTATTGGGGCGACTGAAAATCGATTTCCGCTTGGGCACCTCAGGTGCTAGTTCTTCGGCAACTGGAATGTGCTGATTGAAGCCCTCACCCTGAAATGCATCGATTTCGGCATTTATCTCTTCTACACTCATTCCGAGCTCTCTGGATGCCTTGTCGATTGCCAGTTTCCTCTCGTATTCCGACAGGCCGACGAAGTGCTGCAGAATGACTGCGGGAATCCTAGACATCTCTATCGCCTGCCGCAGCACAATCGTCCCTTTGAATGCCCCCGTCAGGCGTTCAATTGGCAGTATGCCTAAGAGCAATCGATTGCGATTGCTTGCCGATGTTTCCTGAGTGCATCGACTGCAGAGGCACCAAGGGGCTGTGTGGCATCTCCCCCTGCCCGCTTCTAGCCGAAGTCAGATCCAGACTCCCCACCACAGAGTCCGGCAGCGTTAGCGAACTAGTAGGACCCAGTCCGCCATCGATGTTCGTCGGCAGGTACGGCTATCCTGACGTCAGGGCGGGTCCCAGTGCCTCATGGATGGTCGATGAGCAGGATTCATCGCAACTCGCCAGCGGCGACCCCGCTGACCTATTCGGAAGACCTCTCGAGGAGGTGGCAGCGAGGCATGCAAACCTGATTACCGGAGGGAAAGTGATGCGTGTGCGCAGTGCTAGGTCTCCAGACCAGATGCTTGAGACCACGCAGGAGATAGCGATGGCTGAAAGGAGCGTGGATGTGGAGTTGGACTTCGCACGACCTATCGCGGTGGGTCGCACCCCCACCTTCGACAGTATGAGCACCCCCCTCGGGCCCTCGGGAGAGGTGCTGCGGGCCGAGGTAGTCGGACATGCCAGTGTTCCACGCAAGGTCGACTCCATCGCCAATGAGGACGACTTGCTGGCCGGAGATGCGATGGGTGAGTTGACTGATGCATCCATCGGTGAAGCGCAGATATCGCGTCTGCTTTCAGCGGGCTTGCTGGGAAGAGCAGGTAACCGAAAGTTGGTACCTACCAGATGGGGGATCACCGCTACCGATGATATGCTGAGCAAGCAGCTCTGGGACAAGGTCAGACACTATCCATCTCTGGACAAAGTGCAGGTCTACGAGGCCACTTATCTCGACAATAGGTTCCATGTCATTCTCACTCCCGGTCTGTGGGCCTTCCATATGCTCGAGGCGTGGACCCGAGGCAGTGTGTGGACCGGTACGGGCAAGGTGCTAGGCGACTGGGAGGACCTAGAGCCGCGCAAGGAATACGCCCACCGAATCACCGGGGCATACTACTCGGCCAGACTGGGTGTGCTCGAGCACATGGATACGCTTCGTCGCTCAGGAGCCTGTCTAATCTGGAGAGACATAGGACCAGAGTACTGGGCCCCGGTAGGTGTCTGGCTAATCCGAGAGACCGTTCGCGAGGCCATGAGAGGTTCTGCCAAGGAGTTCGACAACCTCGAGCAGGCGATAGGATATGTCGCTCCAAGAGTCTCTGCCCCAGACGACCTTCGGAACTCATGGTTCGTCAAGCGGGGTCGGCAGATGAGGCTGGATGCTTTCGCCTAGGTCTTGTCCTTGCCTAGGAATCCGCTAACAACTAGGCTCTCGGCCTTCACCAATTGGTCAGCCAGAGTGGATTTCGAAAGGCCTAGTTTGTTTGCTAGTCCTCGTATCGAGATTCTCTTGGGTACCTCATACCATCCGTTGTCGAAAGCCGTCCTGATGATCAGGTGCTGCTGCAGGGTCGGGCCATCGCTAGATATTCCCTCCGATTTCCTAGCCGAAGTTACCCGCTCGACAGATAGACTGTTCCTAATTCCATGCAGCAACTTTGCTAGTGATGAATGCCTTCCGGTGACTTGCAGAACCAAGCCCTCCGAGGGAGTGTAATTGGTTCCCGACATGATGGTCATGTCATTGTTAGAGAAATAGGGTTCAACCAAACCAGCGTCGAATTCTAGCACCAGAAGGTGATGAGTCAGATATTCCGTCTTCCATTCCTCAAGGACTTCTACCAGAGTTACTCCACCTATTTCGAAACTCTCGGGCGGGAGTTCTGTACCTGCTGACACACATTCGCACATCATGCGCAAGCCGCCGGTGGGTGAGTCGAGAATTCCTCGGTAGTCCCAAGTGATGAATTGAGATGCGAACTGCGCTCTCGGGTCGCCCTCCAGAGAAGGCGTGGCACATTCTATCCTTACAGCTCGCACAGGTAACCCCAAGACGGTGGTGAGCCCGTGAGGTTAAGAAAATGATTCCTAGCTGTTCAAGCCCTCATTGATTCCTCAATTCATCCTCGCTGTTGAGTATGGCTCTGGCGGCCTCAGGGGAGTAACCCACATCGGATAGTTGCTGGAACTTCTCCTCTTCACTCTCTTCCCTCGATGTGCTCGATTGAGAATCGGTGCTCAAAGAATTCTCAACCGCCCAAGTCTGATCGGAAACATGCAATCCTATTCGTTCGCGTCTGGCTGACAGAACCATGCCGGCTATCAATAGCGCCGTAACGCTCGCCAGCATCAGGGTCATGAACGCGTTGCTGCGCAGCGTGTGCAGCAGTCGGCCAGTCACTCGGTCGTCCTCAAGAGAATCCATGCAACCATCGCCATCAATGTCGGAATCAGATGTGGAATCCCAGTTCATCAGGCCCAGAGGGCAATTGTCCGATGTATCTGGGACTCCATCTCCATCGTCGTCCCAGTCCTCGGTAGAGTCGTCGCAGCCGTCTCTATCGAAGTCCGAAGTCACGCTGACGCTGCGAGGACATTTGTCATCCGCATCGAACACTCCGTCTCCATCGTCGTCATAATCCAATGAATCGATGCATCCATCCGAGTCGTAGTCCTCCTCGATAGTCGAGACCCAAGTGGAGGTCTGATCTCCTTCACAGTTGTCAAATGCAGTCTCGATGCCGTCGTTATCGAGGTCATTGTCTTCAGTGTAATCATCGCAGCCATCGCCGTCTGCATCGGTATGTGAATCTCCGATGGCTGAGCTCCTGACGCATGAGTCCTCCCCGTCGTGTAAACCATCGTCATCATCGTCGAGATCCTCGTATTCATCGTGGCAGCCGTCCGAATCCCAGTCATTGAGTGGAGTAGAGATCCATCCGAGCATCCCTGTCGGGCAACTATCCTCCAAGTCGAGGACCTCGTCGTTGTCCCTATCATAGTCCTCGCTGAAATCATGACATCCGTCCGAGTCGTAATCACTCGCAGGCTCAGAGAACCAAACCGTCATGCCCATTGGACACAAATCGTCGTGGTCAGGAATCTGGTCATTGTCATCATCGGGGTCTTCCAGATTGTGACAGCCGTCACCGTCGTGGTCGAACAGAATGCTGTTCCACCATGAGATTCCAGAGGGGCAGTCGTCGTCAGCATCGAGATACGGGTCGTTGTCATCGTTGTCGTCCTCGTCGGCATCTCGGCAACCATCGCCGTCATGATCCTCAGAGAACGAAGACCAGTACTGAGCCCCATTGGGGCACAGGTCGAGATGGTTCTCGACTCCATCGCCGTCGTTATCTGGGTCCTCATGAACGTCATCACAACCATCGCCATCGAGGTCGATGTGTTCTCCCATGTGGCCTGCAGGACATGAGTCGTCGACGTCTAGGTAGTCGTCGTTGTCATCATTGAGGTCCTCAGTTGAATCTCTACAGCCGTCACCGTCGTGGTCGGTGTCGACATCGGAGGTCCAGCCGGACTCGCCGAACTGGCAATCATCCTCGTAGTCTAGGATTCCGTCTCCGTCGTCATCGTTCCAGTCTCCTTGGTTTACAAGATCGACGAAGAATGTCCTGCTAGTCGTGGCTTCTGCCTTGCTTGAGGAGCTGACGATGACAGAGAGCTCGAAGCTCTGGTCCTCGTTCACCTGCTGGAGGCTAGGTGCTCGGACGAACAAATCAAGGTCGGCGGTCGAACCCTCGACTAGAGTGGTAGTGCTCTGATATGTCTGAGAGAACCCGACCACTACTTGCCAGTGCTCCGGGACTTCAGAGGTGTCAGAGACTACGATATCGCTGCCTCCGGGGATTCTGATTCCTCTCAGCAGCATTCCGATATCAGCAGACTGACCCGGCTGGAGTGTAATCTGGTCGTCTATCCCGGGATTCAATTCGATTGCCATGTTGTAGACGCTCTCGGACCACATACAGACGTCCCACTTCTGCTCGGAAGTAGATTCTTGAGAGCAATCCGGAGTGGTCCAGATGATGTCTCGGTTTGGCCAGTCGAAGTTCACAATAGGCTGAGAACTGGTGTCCAGACCAGTCCCGAAGACTCCCATCAGGTTGTCATTGCTGGCTGCGATAATCCTAGTATTGATGACTCCATACGCCTGTTCCAGAGTCCTTCCTAGTGGCAACTCGCCATCAATCAGATTTGGCGATAGGATTCTGGTCCACCTCAATTCCACACTGCTGCTCTCCTGATCAGTCTGAGGGGAGGATTCGAACCAAGTGATGTGGATAGAACCGTCGTTGTCGAAATCCACTCTCGGGTTGGACCCCCAAGTCATGTCAGAGCCTAGTACTGCGGAATCTGATACCACAGCGACTTCACTCATGTCCAAGCCGTCGTGCTCTCCATCGAGCATCCCGGCTCTGTCGAGATCAATTTGCATATAGTGCAACTGAGAAGGGCCGACTTTGCTCGGTATAGTCGAGCGGCCGTCGACCCAGACGACATGGATATTGCCTTCATCGTCGACATTTACGTCCGGGCTTGAGCTCCAGCCGTGCCCGTTGGTCAGTCTGGTGTCGTTCACAAGCACGAAGTGTCCGATAGTGTCCCAGCCGATATCGTCCTGCCAGACATAGTCCAGTGAGGGGCCGATGTCCTCTACATATTGCCCGGAGTCGGGGTCTATCGATGTGGCTGAGTCTCCTGGATGCCAAGTCGAGCGCGGGTTGTTCAGCAGGGAATAGGGGTTGAGGACTGTCAGGAATGTCTCAGTGGAGCCTGTGGCCGTAGTCAGGGCGATGATGGACTGAACGAGAGCCTGCATCTCCTGAGTGTAGTTCGCTAGTGGAATAACCACATCGTCTATCCAAGCGGCATCGCTTCCAGAACTGATGCTGCCATCCTTCACGTAAGTCCATTTCAGAGTGTGCTGACCCAGAGATACAGGGGTTGAGAAGTTCCCACTCTGAGTTCCAGACCATTGCGCTAACTGGACTCCATCTATGGAGAAAGTCAGGAAGTCATAACCAGCCTCTGAAGAGACATTGTAGGAGAAACTCACGGTACCATTGGCCGTCACCCCGGTGAACTCGAGACTCGTGCTCTCGCCATCAGAGATGTCTCCGGATCTGGCCGAGTAGGTGCCAGAGATAGGAGTCGAGGATGGGTTAGTTGCGGAGATGTAGGTGTAGTCGGCGGAAACCGAAGTCCCGCCGTCACCATACGAGTCATTCAGGTAGATTGTGTAGTTGCCCGAACCTGTGAAACTCACTAGAACTCCGTTGAATTGATTGTAGACCGAGCTGCTGTTGAACGAGGCCACAGAGCCATCGGGCAGTACCACATCCATACTGAACTCGGATGCCCAGTTGTCCACGGTCACCGTGAGGTCGACGACCTCTCCGGCGGGATGCGTGTAATTGCAAGACAGAGAGTAGAACGATGGGTTGCCCGTGGTACCGCCGATATCGCACAGATTGGCGTTCGAGTATACGATGCCGTTGTTGGCTGCCTCGACGAACCAGGTGTTGTTGGTGTTGCCCGAAACCCCCCATCCATTTGTCAGGTGGCTCGACTCGAAGTCGCCTTCGAAGTTGGCCATGTTGTCAGTCGGGTAGAGGAACATGTCTCCACCTGCGTGAGTAGTGCTGACTGAAGAGTCGTCGCAGGTCCTATAGTGAACCCCAGTGGTGTTGCTTGCACACTGGGCGAGGTCCATCATGTGCGAGCGTACATGAGTGTCATTGGCCCAAACGGTGCTGGCACCGTAGGAGGTAGTCCCGGCGACCGTTATGGGGATGATTCCGGCTCTGACGCACGCATCGTGGGCCTCACTGATGCTTTGGTAGTCATTCGCCTCCTGGGCCTGAGCTCCGTTACCCGAGCCACCATACGGTCCCTCATCTGAGACCGGGATGATTAGTTTGGTAGCGTTGGGGTTCCAGCGGTGATCAACTGCAGTGGCTGGATTTCCCGGGGTCATCCCCGTGTTATCACGCCATGAGAGGCATGCCCAAGTTGACCCTGGGCCCCACATCTCGCTGTAGTATCCCCAGTCGGAAGGGATAGTCAATGAGGAGTTGTTGTACATCACTGCGCCCAAGCTGCGGATTCCGCCGGTGGTGTCCGTGGTGTTCTGCCCTAGGTGAGTCGATCTGGGGCCTTCGGTTCCGTTGCCGCCGGCGAAGTAGCCGTCCTCGCAATTCTTGTGATTCGCCGCGTGCGACATCGTTCCGCTGATTGCATAGAGAGTCTCGAGAACAGTGATGCTAGCAGCCTCGAGCATCGGCTTGACGCCGTCGAAGTACTCTCCGCTGGTCAGGTTGCCGCCGTAGAACACAGCGCACATATCCTCCCACTCGGTGGACATCGAGCCCGAGGTGTCGAGCAGCCCGACATACTCGATCAGGCTGCCGCGAGTGTCCTCCCAGACCACGATGACCGTGTTGTTGGTTCCGATTGAGACCGCTGGGTTGCCCTTGTATCCTAGAGCCGGGGTGATAATCGAGTTGTTGATTTCGACATTGAAGTTGCCAGACGAGTCGTATGTGAGCATGGTGTAGTAGATTAGCGGTGTGCCGAAGTACAGGCCCTGAGGGTCGTAGGTGTCGACCCAGACCACATGAGCTCCGTCGTGGGAGTCGATGGCGATGTCTGGGTCGTTGCGAATTCCCGAACCGTCCGCCACAATATGAGATGCCAGAGTCATATTTGCGGTCTCGCCGGCATCCCCGTCGAGGTCGTCCAAAGATGGGTCGAGTAGGATATACAGGATCTCGATGTCTGTGATGGCCCAGACGATATGGGCTCTCCTGTTTGAGTCCACGACCAGAGATGGGCTGGAGATTGCAGTGGAGTTGTTGGCTCCAATGAGGGTGTTCGAGATTAGTACAGTGTCGATTCCACTGGTCGAGATTAGGGCATACTGCAGCATCGGCTGCGAGCCGTTCTCAATCCAGACCAAGTGAACCCTGCTCAGGTCATCCATCACACCGGTAATCTCGACCGGGTTGGATGTGTTCAGGTTCGACATAATGGTCTGGGTCGACGTGTGGTCTAGCGTGTTATTCGCAGTCTCGTGACGGGTCTCGGATGGTTCGAGGAACGAGACATCAGTAGTCAGGGAAGGCGCGAACAGGGATGCTACCATGATGGATGCTAGGAACAGCGTCAGCTGCTTCTTTCGGGTATTGTGAATCCTATCATGCCTAGTCGGCAGTTTGTATCTATCTTGGGCGGGCCTACGAACCATGCTCGGCCAAAGCCCTATCGTGTCATAGATATTGGCCGGACTAGTCCGAGATAGGCTATCTTGAGTTCTCTATGAAATTCCCCACGATATTGTTCTCAGCCCGAACCAACTGCTCTGCAACTGTGGATTTTGACAGTCCCAGTTTCTCTGCTAGGTCCCTTATCGAGATGCCTTTGGGGACGTTGTACCAACCATTGTCGAAGGCAGTCTTGACGACTCTGTACTGCTGGATGCTCGGGCCTCTTTCTATCATCCCCTCTCCGCCCTTGCCAGTGGTCACACGGTCCACCTTGATCGCCGCCCTGATGGCGTTCAGGAATTCCATGACGGCTGTCTGTTTGCCAACCAGTTGGATAATCAAGCCATTCTTGGTCAGGTTGGTTCCCGATACTATAGCCAACTCATTCGATTCGAAGAATCTTCCAATGAATTCTGAGGCGAATTCGATGATGACCAGATGATGGGTCAGACCCTGAGACCTCCAAGTCTCTAGATTGTCAATCATCGTCACTCCATCGATACTGAATGTGGGAGGAGGAGGTGGAAGACCTGTCGTGATGCACTCTACGAGCAATCTCAGATTCCCATCCTTCATATCAAGAATCGACCGGAAGTCCCAACTTAGGCAAGAAAGTGCTGCTTGCGCTCTGGCATCCTGTTGAATCGAATCAAATCCGCATTCGACCCTGATTGCTCTCATCCCAGCACCCGAGAGGGTGCCCAGTAGCGGCATCACACTATAGTGATAACACCGACGAAGATGAATCTAGTTAGGACGAGGAAGGGCCTACGGCCCTTCCTCATCCATATCGGCTTGAGTGCCTCACCTGTTCTCCATCTCCAAAATCACCTGTGCGACCTCGGGAGAGTAGCCCTGATCAATCAGCTTCTGGAGTTTGTCTTGGTCGTCCTTGGCTGGTATTGGAGGCGGTGGAGGAACAGGACTTTGCACAGGAATCTCTACTCCTGAAGTGGACCTGTCCCAATGCATCCCGCTATCTAGCATGGATGATTGGTCACGCAGCATATCTCGCTTCATCTCCCGGCTGCTCCTCATCGACATCGAAGTAGCAGTCATACCTAGGAACAGACTGATGCCGACGCCGACTATG
The DNA here is from genome assembly GCA_964392975.1 of uncultured Candidatus Poseidoniales archaeon. Taxonomy (GTDB): domain Archaea; phylum Thermoplasmatota; class Poseidoniia; order Poseidoniales; family Thalassarchaeaceae; genus Thalassarchaeum. The sequence goes on from CAYMRU010000012.1 coordinate 17,166, forward strand.
AGCATCCAGAGTGTAACCGGATGGAATGCGAATTGGATGATCCTGTCACCGAGCGTAGTCGGTCCGTCGTCGTCGTCCTCAGAGTCGCAGATACCATCACCATCGCTATCGGCGGGGAAATCAGAGCTGTCCAGAGGGTCGGTGCCGCAGATGTACTCGTCGCTATCGGACCACGAATCACCGTCATCATCCGCATCAGCGTTGTCGCCGATACCATCACCATCGGTGTCGCTCCACTCGGTCGAATCGAGTGGGAACGCGTCATAGATATCCAAGACTCCGTCTCCATCATCATCGAGGTCCTCGGTCAGCGTGGTAGAGACGTTTGCAACGAGCGTGTCAGGCATACCGTCGCCATCGGTGTCGGTCGACGCTGCAGCATCGTTCGGGAAGTCATCAACGGTATCCAGAACTCCGTCATTGTCATCGTCGTCATCGGCGTTATCGCCGATTCCATCGTCATCGTTATCGTTCCACTCAGTTGCATTCAGCGGGAACTCATCATAGATGTCGGGAACAGTGTCTCCATCGTCATCGGTGTCCATATTGTCACCGAAACCGTCACCATCGAAGTCTGACCACTCAGTAGGGTCGAGTGGGAAGGTGTCGTTAGCGTCATCATAGCCGTCATTATCGTCATCGGAATCCTCGACCAGAGTGGTGTTACAGTTCAATACAATCCAATCGGGCATGCCATCGCCGTCGAAATCCACAGCAGCGCACGGATCGAACGGGAACTCATCGCTCGTGTCGACATAGCCGTCGTTGTCGTCATCCACATCCATCAAATCGCAAACCCCATCCCCATCGAAATCATCTGGCACTGAGCTTGCATTAAGCGGGTCAGAGTTACCGCAGGCCATCTCTGTGCCATCGAACCAGCCGTCGTTGTCATCATCGGTGTCAGCGTTGTTGCCCACACCATCTCCATCGGTGTCGAAGCATTCAGCAGGATCGAGTGGGAAGGCGTCTATGGAATCGGGGCAGTTGTCTCCGTCATCATTGATGTCGGCGTTGTTGCCAACCCCGTCACCGTCGGTGTCGAGCCACTCAGTAGGGTCGAGTGGGAAGGCGTCATCGGTGTCGTTCCAGCCGTCGTTATCGTCATCAGGGTCGGGAACAAGCCCGGTGGTCGAGTTGCCATTGAGCGAGTCCGGCATGCCATCGCCGTCGGTGTCGACAGTAGCGGCTCCATCTGTAGGGAATGGATCATCGGTGTCCGGTAGTCCATCGCCATCGTCATCGATGTCGGCGTTGTTGCCAGTGCCGTCACCGTCAGTGTCTATGCATTCGGTCGGGTCCAACGGTAAGTCATCTGAGATGTCCATACAGCCGTCATTATCGTCATCGGGGTCAGCATTATTCCCGACTCCATCTCCGTCGGTATCGACCCATTCAGAGGGATCGAGCGGAAAGTCATCTACATCATCGAAGTAGCCGTCTCCATCGTCATCGTTGTCCATGATGTCGCATATCCAGTCGCCGTCTGTATCGACCGGTACGCTGTTAATATCATTGTAATCCGTACCGCATAGGGTTTCGTTGGCATTGGACCAGCCGTCATTGTCGAGATCCTGTTCCAGTGCATCACACAACCCATCTCCATCGGAATCGCCCGGAATTGAGTTTCCATCTAGTGGATCGGTCAGACAGAGTACCTCATCGAGGTCGTCCCAGCCGTCGTTATCATCGTCGGTATCGGCATTGTCTCCGATTCCATCGCCATCAGTGTCTGTAGTCTCGTTGGCATCATTGGGGAACATATCGGAGTTGTCGCCAACTCCGTCACCGTCGGAGTCATCCCACTCCGTAGGGTCTACTGGGAAAGCATCGAGAGTATCGCAGACCCCATCGAGATCGGTGTCTTGAGGTACATCGCCGGAGTCCAGGGGATTATCGCCGCAGGCCGACTCATCGATGTCACTCCATCCATCATTGTCATCATCCAAGTCCTCAACAAGGGTGTAAGATGCTAGGTAGAGAATGAATATCTCACTTTCACTCAAAGCTCGATCATATATCCTGACATCGTCCATAGTTGCATTGACGTAATTTACAGGTAGGCCGCCGGACTGTGCATTTTGACGGGTCGCGATGAATACTGATTCAGTTGAGTTGTCCAGTGCACCGTAACTGGTGCCCACCGAATCCTCAAGTTGCCCGTTGAGGTATATCTTCGAGGTGGTGCCATCGTATGTGGCCACGATATGGTTCCATGCCAAATCTAGCGTTGTGATAGTGTTGATTCCGGTGTATGAGCCGCCGCTGCTGTTGTGCCGGTGCCAGAATCGATAGGACAGTAACATGTTTCCACTGCCATCATTATCGACATTGAGATCAATGCACCAGACCTCTACAAAGCCATCTCCTCTACAGACTAGACCGGCACCAAACATCGGATCGGAGGTAGAGTTGAACAGATAGCCGAGCTTAGCCCAGAAACTGATAGAAATCTCGGTGACATTGAACGTGTCGTCGGGATCGACCTCGATGTAATCTCCATTGCCATCGAAACTCATCGCAGTCGAGGCTCGGCCGTCCTCACCGTAGGATGGGTCTCCGTGAGCGGTGGAGTCGTGTTCATAGGGAGATGAATCGGCGGGGTCGCCGGATGACTCATCGAGTGCCCAGTGGCCGATTAAACCGCTATCTGGGAGATACAACTCGTCAGGCATGCCGTCCCCATCGGTGTCGGTGTGGGCACTGGGGTCCAATGAGAAGTCGTCATCGACGTCAGCCACGCCATCAGCGTCGTCGTCGTTATCGATGAAGTCACAATTTCCATCTCCATCGAAGTCCTCGGGAATCTCCTCACTATCGAGCGGGTCTGTGCCGCACATGTTCTCTAACACATCTAGCCAGCCGTCATCATCATCGTCGTCGTCGGCATTGTTGCCTATCCCATCGCCGTCTGTGTCCAGCCATTCGTTCGGATCCAGTGGTAATGCATCGAGACTGTCGATGTAGCCATCGTCATCGGTATCGGCATCGAGTGGGTTGGTCTCATTGTTGGGGTCCCAGACGCCGTTACCGTTGGCATCTTCTGTGGTGTCGAGTAGGTCGTCGTTATCGTCATCGAGGTCCTCCGAAGAGTCCTTACAGCCATCACCATCGAAGTCGGTGGAGGAATCAGAGGTCCAACCGGTCTCGCCGTACGGGCACCTGTCCTCATGGTTGAAGACCCCGTCACCATCTTGGTCACGCGTGTTCACCTGGGTGAAATCACCCGCCGGCATGGCGACGAACTGAGGGGAGTCGTAATACGAGATGGTATTCAAAGTGGAGGGGTCGACTGCCTGGCCGGTGCCGATGGTTCCTGTGTAACCGTTGTGTGTGCCCCAGCATACCAACGAGGTGTCGTCGAGCAGTGCACATGCGTGCCCACCACCAATAGAGACAGCCACGCTGGTCCTGCTATCAGGCATCGTGACTATGGTCGGGAGATAGTACGAGGAATTGGTCTCACCGATACCCAGTTGGCCGTTGTCGGCGTAGCCCCAGCAGTACAGGTAGCCGCTGTCGAGAAGCGCGCAGGCGTGCCAACTGCCCGCGCTGATGGATATCGCATTACCGCCAAACAGGTCAATCTGGGTCGGCGTGTACGTCGTGGTCTGATACGGCACCCCCCCCGTGTTTTCTTCCACAATCGCACGGTACCCCCAACACCACACCGAGCCGTTGGTTAGTATGGCGCAGGTCTGATCATCGCCCGCCGAGATCATCGAAGCGCTGGCGTTCTCAGGGAGCAGGACCGCGTCCGGTGAGGCATCGTTGTAGGAAGAACCTCGGCCGAGTTGGCCCCAATAGTCTCGCCCCCAGCAGTAGGCTGACCCGTTATCGAGGACGGCGCAGTTGTGGTTATCCCCGGAGGTGACTGAGAGTGCGGTTCTGCCAGTGGGAAGAGCCACCTGGACTGGTATGGCTGAGTCGTTGGTCGTCCCATCTCCGAGTTGACCGTTTTGGTTGTAGCCCCAGCACCACACCGAGCCGTTGCTGAGAATCGCGCAGGTGTAGTCCGCTCCAGTGGAGACCGCCGCCGCAGTCAGACCAGGAGGCAGGTCGACGGCTGTCGGGTTGGAGACTCCTTCGTCCCCATTGCAGTCATTCGCGTAGCTGTTGTCGACGCAGGTTGTCCCATGACCGAGTTGACCGTAATTGTTGTTGCCCCAACAGTACAGTGAGCCGTCTCCCATCACTGCGCAGTGGTGGTAACCTTGTCCTTCGGACAGTGAGGCTGGTGTCTTCCCGCTCGGCAGGTTCACTGTCGTGGG
>CAYMRU010000013.1:0-20436 GCA_964392975.1 uncultured Candidatus Poseidoniales archaeon
GCTCAGCGGAACGCCTTTTCATACGCTCTTGACAGGGCCTTTCCGTGTGCCTCAGGACTAAGGTTCTCCCTGATATGCTCAATCAACGAGTCTTCAGGGTTGCGAGGGACTCCTCCAGCCCTCTTCCATGCGGCGTGAATATTCGTAATCTCATGGGACCAAGTGGAAACATCAGCAGCCGGCAACAGGCAATCCTTTGGAATCACCTCGTTGTGAGCCGGTAGATTGGCCGCAAGCACTGGACAGCCTGCAGCCATTGCCTCTACAGGCGGATAGCCAAAGCCTTCCGAGATGCTAGGGAACAGCAATGCCTCTGCATGTTGCAAGGCTGCTACAAGTTGCTCATCATCTAGTTTGACTTCACTGCCGATGTGTAGCATGTGAATATCTTCGGCGACATCCTCAGGCAGATTATCCAGAATCTCATTGACGAAGCCGAGTCTCTTCCTCGGCTCATCGCTTCCCACTGTCACCAGCATGCACTTGCTGTCGTCGTCGTGTTCGGCGACTAGTTCTCGAGAACGCGGATTTCCCTCTGGGTCCCAGTACTCAACATCGACTTGGTGTCTTACCAATGCGGTTGGCTTGCCCGGGAACAGAGACTCAACATCTCTGCGAGTCATCTCTGAAATGCATATGAGCAAGTCGGCCCTCTCCAATCCCTGTCGTAACTTCCTGAGGTCCCTTCGACGAACCAATCCGGGATTGTGCTCCCCTACCTTGACTGTGTCCTCGCCCGCCCTAATCGTGCGTGGCTTGAGATGGAACAAATCGTGCACTGTAACTACCACGGGTACTTTGCAATGATCAGGCACTAGATGTGCCTGCTCTTGGTCGGTAATGTGCAGTAGGTCTGCATCGGACTGTTCGATTGTCCGAGCCACCAATTTCGGATGGTTGCCCCATCTAGAATACAAACGGCTGAGCGAAGAGGTCTTGATTCGATGCTCGATTGTTCCAGTTCTAATCCATCCCGGAACCAGAGCCCGTTCGAGTAGTGACTCGACAGCGAAGTGTGCTCTACCTAACCCTGTGTTCTCAGGCAGGGCGCCTCCTCTGGCAAGCATAACCCGCCTGACCATGTAGCCACCAAGGCGTATCGGACTTAAACGAGGGCGGGAGATGGGTCAACATGGAGGGAAATCGCGAGCAGGCTGGTCGAGGCCGCAGATTGCTCGTTGCAAAGGGGAGTTTTGAGGCCTTAGGAGGGGCTGAGCGTGACCTAATCCGCAATCTGCCTGCCCTCGCAAAGGAGTTCGAAGTCACCGTCGCAACACTCAGCCCGGTTCCAGAGTTGAAAAGCGTGTGCTCTCGGATGGATATCTCTCTCCTACATCCTGAGAAGTCTTGGGAAATGCCAGTTGACCCGGTCTCTAGAATTCTCGATACTGGATCCAATAGTGCAACGAAGGCATGGAAGTTGTGTCCGAGCCTCGAGGATGCAATCGATACCTGCGACGCTGTCCATTTGGTCAGTGGGGATGGAAGTCTAGAGTTGCTAGATATGGTTCCGAATGATACTGCTGTACATTTCCACCTACTGGAGCCGCATCGCGGCCTGCACGAGGATGTCCTCCATAGGGAAATTGATGGCGGTCACAAGCGCAGTATCAGACTGACGCATGTACTGCTCACCAAGGCTAGGAATGCCGACTTGCGGGCAGTCAGAGCACTGGCTGAAAGACCGAAGTCCGCCATCAGTGGGAACTCGAGTTACACTGCATCTAGAATATCAGAAATCTACGATGTCAAAGCAGGTGTGTTGCACCCAAGCGTAGTGACAGAAGAGTTCCCCGAACAAGCCGGTCCTGATGAGGTGGTCCCTACCACATTCTCCGGTGATTACGCAGTAAGCGTCGGCAGAGCCAGTTGGGCCAAGGGAACTTGGGAGACAATTTCGATACTTGGCGGAACTACTCTGGCTCTGGCGCATGTCGGTGGCGGAGACAAGGATGACCTAGTCAGTTTGTCCGAGCACGCTCAGGACTGCGGGGTCGAGCTCTGGATTGCCTCTAGGCTGAGTTCTCCTGAATTGGCTGCTTTGATGCGCGGGGCGAGGGCGGTTGTTAGCATGGCTCATGGCGAGCCGTTCGGATTGACTCCCATCGAGGCTTTCTCTGTAGGAACGCCTGCATTATTCGTCGACGAGGGCGGATTCAGAGATTCAATAGTAGACGGTCAGAACGGGCGATTGCTCGCCCGTGGAGATATCGCAGGGTGGCATGATAACTTGGAGATGGTGAAAGATTTGGCTGTTCGAGAACAGTGGACCAAGGCAGGAAGAGAATGGATTGCCGAACTTGGACTCAGCCCGGAGGACCACTGCAGAAGACTAATGAAAATCTTGGATTCAATTATTGATGATGCTTGAACATGTTCGGAATCTATTGAAATAACAAGTATCTGAGCGCGTCTTATGGACGATATGCCCAATGAAACCACAGATACTTCGACCAAGGCTGCTCTGACTGTAGCTCTGTTGCTATTCGCTTCAGTGATTCTCGGGTCAGGCGCTTTGGGTGATGACGGTGGACTGAACTCCGCTGGTGACGAGCGCGAACCTACAGATGATGTTCGCGAAGATGACCGGGACGAGGATCGGATTAATCTGCCCTTAGATCGAGTGGGGATAGCTTGCGAGGAGGGCGACCAGCAGGCTTGCAGAGAGCTTGAGATGATGCGCTCAGACAGAGGGGATCGGGGCGAAGACAGGCCTGAGATGGATGTCCTCGATTGGGACCGCGAGCGTGGACCCGAGGGAATGGACCGTGACCGCAGAGACGGTATGGGCATCGACCCAGAAATCCTAGTCGAGATGGTAGAAATGTGGTGTCACGACCATGTATATTCGACATTCTGGGAGAATACTGGGGAAGTTCATGAAGGTGAAGAAGGATTCGAGATAATCACCTACGATGAGAATGACAACATGGAAGGGACGTTCATCAGCCACGATGCAATGTCTCAGTTACTGATGGGTCTTGAGCCATTGGTGGAATCATGCACTGACATGATGCTGATGCGTTTGCCCATGCACCACGATAAGCATGAGGATAATTGGGACGAAAACGAGTGGTGTGAGGAAAACTCGGATTCCGCTGACTGCAATTGGATGCACGACGAGTGGGATGACGAAGAGGAGTCCGACGAAGAGGATGATGATGTCCCGTGCAACACACCTGATTGTGGCGACGGCGATGAGGACGAGTCCGACGAGAGTCAAGACTGATCGGTCTCTATTCTCTCCGTCTGGGGACCCAGTTTGAGTACTGCGAATAGGGAACCTGCTCCGATTATTATCATCACTATGGATACAATCGGATTCAGAACCGTTGCCGAATCCGCAGGCAGCCAAATCGGCATGATGTCGAACAGAGATTCGCCTCGAACAAGTTTGCCGCCGATAGATGAGGCCATGGTTGTCATGAGGATAGCCATGGCAGCCGTCGCCCCTTGCAAAGCGCTGAGAAAGCGGTGCTCCCACAATCCCGGGCCGAGTCTGATTCTGCCAATCACGAAAGCGGCCCAGAAGCCGGTTGCTAGACCGGTGTAGACAAATTTGTTGTACAACAAGGCGTTGTTGACTGTATTGTCAGCGGCGAATGAGCCGCTTAGTGCAGCTATCGGGATGAACACCAAGCCAAGGCATGCTCCGGCAATGGATGCCTTGTCCATGGTCAGCATCATCCTATCAGAAGACAGTCTTCCTCCTAGGAGGTTCGGCATGATGCTACCAGATGCGCAACCAAGCGCACATAGGCTCGCCAATACCATCGATCCGACCACAATTTCAGCCATGGCGGCGTGGAATGTTGCTGCACCGAACATCAGTTAGCACCTCCAGGTGGGTTGTTCGGGTCGGCGACCCATTCCTCCTCGACCGGATCCCAGAGCCAGCCTGGGTTATCGCCCGACGGAACTAACCTCGACCAGTACGCATCAGGCTCCTCGGGCTCTAGACCAGGGGGTTCGGATGGAGTGGTATCCGCCTCGACCTCGGGCGTCATGTCCTGAGCTGGTCCGCCATCCCATGGAGAGAGTCTAGCCTGCAACGATAAGAGGAAGGCGGTGGTGAGGAGTGCTAGAGCGAAGCTCTGGAATCTCGCGTCCCAAATGTCACCGTCGAAAGGAGCGGGGTGAGTTGCTACTGTCAGCCAAGGCTGAGTGATGGAAAAGTCGCCGTTGGATGTAGTCACTCTGAATTGTATCCTAGTGTTACCAATGGTAGCTGGAATCTCAGCAAGCCACTCATCGCCTTCTCCGGTGACCACGGCATCGTGTGGGACCCATTCGCCCTCAAGCATCCATTGAACAGATACTGAGGTAGTGTTGGTGGTTCTGATTTCAGTGGGTGAGGTGTCTCCAGTCACTCTTGTCTCGGGCTTCCAATCGAAAGCAAAGCCTGGCAGGTTCTCCGGTACTGGCTGAACATCGACAGTGTAACCTCGCGTGATTCCTGAATACGCCCAGTTGTTGCTGTTCGGATTAGCTCCGTGATGAGTTGCTACAAACAGATTTACCGTTCCGGGTGTCTGCGGTGCTAGCATTACCCATGTCAGGGTGACAGAGCCGCTTGAAGGGACTGTGACTTCGACGTAGTTGTGTGAACCTCCGTTGGGGTCTTGCACAATGCTCCAGCCATGATCTTCCGGATGATCTTGGTTTCCATCAATAGAACCGAGTATGAAAACCCCGAGAAGTCGGTTTGAGGACAGACTCATCCCGCTGGCAGTGACGTGGACTGCTGTAGCGGTGCCGGTGTAGGTCGTACTGTCGACGGATACTGAGACTGTTCCGTCGGAAGGGGAACTGAGTGCTGGATCTCCGTGGCACGACCCGCCGCAGGTGTAGTCGCGATTGCCGTCTCCATTGCCTCCGGGGTTGGCCACGCTTGCACCCGCGGCTAGCAGGATGGCGATTGCCGTGACAATCGCTGCACGAGACCGCATCATGGTGACCTCCTTCTAGTCTCAGTGACCGATATCGCGACTGCAGCGGCTCCTAGAAGAACCATGATGGCCGAGACTGGTAGCACCAGCAGCTTGGTCGAGCCTGTGGGGTCAGTGTCAACGGCATCTGCAGCCGAAGAGGCATCGATGCTGACCATATTCTCTCCTTCGACCACCCAAACCACTTCGACTCCGTCCACAGTTGAAGTGACTGCATAGTACAGGATGGTAGCGACCGGGGCCGTCTCGCTCCACTGCGAGTCTGATGTTGTTCCAACTGGCTCCATTTCGAGTGGCACCGGGTTGCCCCATGCAGGGGCCGGGTCGAGAGCGGTCAGACCTACCACGGTTGAAATCGGGCTAGTTGAGCGATATACTCTGTACTCTGAGGAAGACCCTGTCCAAGAAAGGCTAACCTCAGTTCCATCCAAAGTGATGTCGAGGTCTGAAATCATACTGACTGGCCCTAGGACCAACTCTCTCTCATGGGTGTCTGAAGATCCCATATCGTCAATCACCATTAGTGAGACTGTATGGACTCCTCCGGGAAGCAAAACATCAATCGATTCTCCCGACAGATCGATACCATTGACGGACCAGAACCAAGCAACTACCTCTCCGTCGGGGTCGAGGGATGCACTTGGATCGAGTGAGAACTGAGTTCCCGGAACGGGTGAGTCGGGAGAAGTGGACCAATCAGCCGCGGGGGGTAAGTTGGCAATCTCAATCTCCTCAAAAACCGAGGAAGTGAGTCCCCAAGGATCATTGGCGATGACTGTGACTCCCCAGGTCTGTCCTGGCTCGAGCCTATCTGAAGAAACTACAGCATGTCCGTCCAAATCCGGGACATGGAAGCCATTCCTAGACCACTGATAGTCGAATTGAACAATCTCCTCGTCTGGGTCCTCGGAAACAGCCTGCACAACAAGGTCGTGGAGTGCGTCTGGGATGCCGAGTTCACTTGTACCGAAGTCCCCGCCAAGAGCTATCTCAGGAGGTTCCGGTGGAGCATTTAGTATGGCCCTCGATGTGGTCTTCATCGAACTTCCAAGCCCTTCTCCGTCCCCCGGGATTACCTGAACCGACCAGTGTTGGTCCCTGACCGTCTCTGAACTTGGCACTGCGGTCATGTCGTCATAGTCCCTGACCCATTCCCCATTCACCCACCAGCGAATCTGGCTGCCCGACTCGGAGTCTCCATCAATGTCAGTCTGCTCCCACACGACAGTCAGGTTTGCAGTAGTGTACAAGTCTCCCTCAGGGAGCATGGAGATTGAGGTCACAACCGGGGGACTGTTCTGGATTATCACTGAATCAGTAGGCACCCAATCTGACCACATCAGGCCATCAGAGACCCTTGCTTCAGCAATCCACTCCTGACCCTTTGAGGTCGCTTCTGGAGGCAAGACTGTCTGGTCGTTGTAAGCAGAAATCTGAGCGCCATCTAGCAACCACCTGATTTCAGTGGCATCCTTGGCATCTCCGTCCGGATCGCTGTAACCTACAATGACCTGTAGGGAATCGGTGGTGACTGCATTTCCGGAGGGGGTGATGTAAGCGGTAGCGGAAGGCTGATTGTTTGAGGAGCCGATTACAATGGTCCCCGTCCAGACGACATCGCCGTAATCGGTCCCGTCATGCGGACGTACAGATGCTTGCCACTGGTCACCTGAACGTGTCCAGAGGCTTGATACACTAGTCTGGTCGTCTAAGTCAGCCATCCTATTGCCATCGAAATACCATTTAATCTCTGTATTCTGCTCAGGGTTACCGTCGAGATCGAAGTACTCGTAATCGAGTTCGAGATCATCGGTGTCCAAAGCATCTGTGGGAGTCAGAGAAAGATCTCTGGCAATTGGGATGGTGTTCCCGATGGTTACTAGAGGGAGGAGTACCGGGTCTCCGTCCTCATTTACGTCAGAAGGAGTGACTTCGACCTGCCAATCCTGGTCTCTTGAAATCCAACTGTTTGGCACAGTGGTCATGTCATCGATTGAACCGATTCTCAATCCGTCCATCCACCATCTGATTTGAGTTCCTTGCTCGGAGTCGCCATCAGCATCAGAGAAGTCGTAATTCACTGCCAGACCGGTTGCCTTTGTCGGATTCGTAGGCACATAAGTGACGTTGGATGCCACAGGTGGAGTGGTTCCTGAGCCTGAGGCCTCAGGTAGTGTCCAAGTTCCAGTGCCCCAACTATCGCCGTTGTTGTTGCCATTGCCGTTGGCGTACAGTACAGCAAGGTTGAATGTGACATCGCCGGTACCGACTGAAGGTGCTGTCCAATCAGCGGACCATGAGCGTATAGAGTCGGTGCTATGCGTTAGTTCGCCATTTAACAACTGGACCTGAGATCCCATATTAGACCATGTTCCGTGATTGGCATCGAGATTGAATCCACCGTCTCCTTGCACGTGTGGTCCGCCATCCCAAAACAGAGAGTAGGTGGATCCGGGAGTGTATCCTCCCGAAGGAAGACCGCTCAGTGAAGGGGAGAGTGTGTTTGTGTTGTAATGACAGGTGCACCCGGAGGCGGACTTCCCGGTCATCCCGCTAGACTCCGAGTAAACAGAATGCGGTATGGAAACCAGAAGCAGTACTACAATCAGGGCGGAGGCACGGTTACTGACCCGCATGCGCGGGCGTGCGCTAGTAGGCTGAATAAGTTCGCGGCGGCACGTCAATGGGTATCGAGAAGGGGTATCCGCTGCATTCATGGATTGCATGCAGGTCGGCGGTTCATGCGCACCATAGAGAGCATAGCCATCATCGGAGCAGGCAACATGGGCTCCGGGATAGCTCAGAAGAGTTCTCAGGAGCACTTTGAGGTGCAGATGGTTGATCGTGAGCAGAAGTGGGTCGACAGGGGTCAGCAGACTATCTCGGAATTCCTCGACGAGGCAGTAGGGCGCAGGATATTCTCTCCCGCTCAAGTCGAGGGGATTAAGGATAGGATAACTGGTGTGGTCGGTACCGAGAACGTATCATCTGATACTGATTTGGTCATCGAGGCAGTGTTCGAGGACTTCAATGTCAAGACCGAAGTGTTCGGAATCCTAGATGATGTGTGCGACGACGACACAATCCTCGCCAGTAATACATCGTCGCTTTCAGTCAACGATCTGGCCGAAGCCGTCGGCAGACCTGACCGATTCGTCGGTTTGCACTTCTTCTATCACCCAGCCAAGAACAGGTTGGTCGAGATAATCCCTGCAGAAACCACGTCTGCTGAGACTCTGGCAGCAGTTGAGCAGTACTGCAAGACCATGGGCAAGGTCGTAATCGTCTGCAAGGACAGGCCGGGCTTCGTAGTCAATCGCTTCTTCGTACCGTGGCTGAACGAGGCCTGCAAACTACTCGAGGAAGGCGTAGGTACTACTGCTCAAATCGATGCTGTAGCACGCAAGTCGTTCCGAATCGGCCTCGGCCCGTTCGCCCTGATGAATCTGACAGGCTCACCCATAGCGATGCACTCCACTGAATACCTAGCCGCCCAATTAGGCACTCCACGCTACTCCGCTACTCAGAGCCTGCGCGACCTAGTCGCAGCTGGCAGAACATGGGACATCAGTGGGGACGAGGGGTGCAGCGAAGAGGCTGCAAAGGTGATTCGAGAGCGTTTGCTAGGGCAGGTATTCGCTGTCTCGTCGCAGATTGTCGCAGAGGGAATCTGCTCGATGGAGGATGTTGATCGCGGAGCCAAGGTCGGTCTGCGCTGGGCGCTCGGGCCGTTTGAGATAGCCAATCGAATCGGTGTCAGTGAGGCTGTTCGGATGGCATCGACCTACGCTGAAGAGGCAGACTTGGAATTGCCTGACTGGTTCACTGGCAGGCGAAATCCGTTCGACTTCTCGTACATCGATGTCGCGGTAATGGATGGTATCGCGACTGTTCGCATAAACAGGCCAGAGGCGATGAATGCACTGAATGTGACCGTAGTCTCGCAACTCGGAGAAGCGTTGGACGAGTTGAATGTCCGAGATGATGTGACAACGATTGCATTGGAGGGTGCAGGGAAGGCCTTCGTAGCAGGGGCGGATGTCAAGTTCTTCGTAGACAAGATCAGAGCCGATTCGATTCCCGACATCTACGACTTCACAGCCAACGGACACGACGTCTTGGACAAGTTGGAGAACAGCCCCAAGACCACCATCGCACTGACGACCGGGCTGGCTCTGGGAGGCGGACTCGAACTGGCGCTTGCATGCGACTACAGAGTGGGAACTCGAAGGACCCAATTCAGATTCCCTGAGACCAGTATCGGAATCTATCCTGGGCTCGGGGGCACCCAGAGAACCCCCAAAATCTGCGGCATCGAGTGCGCACGATATGCTGTATTGGCTGGAAACTTCCTCGATGCTACCTCTGCCAAGGCTCTCGGTCTGTTGACTAATCTAGTCGATCCTTCTGACGTAGAGGTCACAGTAGCAGCAATCGCTTCTAAGGGAAAGCCGGATGAGAAGTATCCGAGTGAGCCGACGGATTCGGATCACCCGGTAGTGGCCTTCGCTACCTCTTTCTACTCAGGGAACAACATGTCATCACTGCTTTCGGGGAACATACCCGACGGCTTCGATGCCGAGGACAAGATGGTGTCGAGACAACTCAAGTCGCTTTCTCGTACCGCGCCCATTGCACTCTCGATGGCTAGCAATCTACTGGATGTTGCCACTCGCACAGACCTTGACTCAGGTCTCGAGAGCGAACTCAATGGGCTTCACGATATCTTCGGAACGCCAGACGCTCTGGAGGGGCTCAGTGCCCTGATTGAGGGACGTCGTCCTGAGTATTCAGGCGCGTGACTAGACCCTTCGTGGGGACTGGATCCAAGCTGGGGCTCGGTAGTTGGCGATAGCCGCGAACAGTATGCTCCTGAGACTAATCTTTGGAGTCTCCATCAGAGTTGTCTCTTCGTCAATTGTCTCGTCCAACCAGTTCTGCATCATTCTTTCCATCAGTTTCCTCCTGTAACCAAGTGCGGTTTACACACCATCCTCTAGGAACCTGTATATGAAGCGGAAAGTAATCGCGATTACACCGAAGTGCATTTTATACACCAGATACCCTCTCGACAACCTGTTACCATGGGCTCGGACTCGATGCGGATTTCCGCCAGAGATTTGAAGAAAATCAAAGAGGCCCTTGAGGAAGTCGAGGAAAATGGTGCGATGATTCGAAGGATTTTTGGCGAATACAATGACGATGAGTTCGATATCTCTTGGGAAGTCGATTCTGCTGTCGATGCCTTCTCTATTTTCAGCTCTAAGTGGGCTATCGAGATTCTCGCGACTCTGTACATCGCGGGTGATCGCAGGTTCAACGAGATGAGGAAGCTCCTGCGAGGTATCAGCAGTAGGACCCTCTCGGACAAGTTGACGACCTGCGTGGAAAACGGGCTTGTCGACAGGATTGTCGAGGACGGCCCTCCGATTCGGGTCATCTACAGGCTGACTGAGCACGGAAGGGAGGCGGGCAGGTTGCTCAGTCCGCTAGTGGCTTACATGAAGTTTCATCAGAGTCGGGTCGTCGGTCCGAAGTGAGTGTGCAACCGAGAGCATTGGTGATACATCGAACCGTATGCTTCAAAGGTCGTACGTCGAGGAAGAGTGTCATGGCTCTGCTTGAACAGTGGCGCAGTAAGCGTTCTTGGTTCTTCGATGGGCTCGCCGCAATCGTTGGCGGCGTTATGGGACTAGGCAGCCTACTCCCGATGATGGTACCAGTATCTGAGGGAACACTCGCCGCTCCTCGTGACCATTCATGGGAGCACCCTCTGAGGAGAAGCATACTGTCTACTCTTGAGCGTTCTCCAGGTATTCACTACAGGGAGTTACAGAGGCAGCTCGATGCTGCCAACGGCACCTTGAGGCACCATCTGGATGTGTTAATCAGCGAGCGTTCTGTGACCACGATGTCGGTAAACGGTCGAACCTGCTACTACGCAGGAGCGCCCTCGCAAGTTGAGATTCTCGCCGGTACCGGAGTCACCGATCAAGCGAGGGCCGCCGAGATGCTGCCCGTCGGTCTGTCGACTGTACAAAGAAAGGTCGTCACCAGACTCTCTAGGACGCCTGAGCCTGCTTCGCAAGCCGAGTTGGCTCGTGACCTTGGTCGCTCAAGGGCATCGGTCCACTCTGCGATCGGCGTACTACGCCAGCGAGGTATTCTCAGCCCCTCAGGGCTGTCTTTGGCACCTCATCTGTCTGTCCTGCAGACCTCCGAGGTAGACTACCCGTGGCTCGATATCCGGGTCGAATACGCCTGAATTAGTCTCACAGCGTGGCTAATCCTCTTGTGCTTAGGGATGCGCGCGGAGCGCGCATGTTGAGAGTCAGGCTGGTTGAATCGGCTATGCCTACGGGCAGTCGGGACCCCGATGTCCTGCTAGCCTGGCTGCTCGATTCGATGGGGCTTGTGCGACGCAAGAGTGATGGATTCAGCGTCGATGACGAACAAGGGGCTCTTCATCGCATGATGGGGCTTACTTTCCTAGCCGAACCGTTGAGAGGCTGGGATACCAAGTCAATCAGCGATGTGAGTGGGCTCTCCCAGACCGGTGTGCATCATCAACTGGTCAAACTTAGAGAGTCTGGTCTAGTATCTACTCAGACTGACGATAGGTGGCACCTCCATGTGCTTCGAGGGGGTTCGATGTCGGCATCTATGGAACTAATATCTGCCCAAGCCAAGGTGATACTCAATCAGCGACTCGGTCTGCTCTCTACTTTTGTCTCCGAGTCTGATGACAGGATGGTCGTTCCTTGTGAGGAGGAGGAGTTCGGGTTCCGCATCGAGGTCGCAGAGCCGGGGGCATCTGTCGAGGGCGAGGATTCACTCGATGCCTTGGTTCGAGAACTGGGGCTCAACGGTGAGAGGGCCAAGCAGGGCGACGGCTTGTCGCGCGCCCTGCTTGAGGAACTGGCTGGAAACGGTAACGCAGTCAGTCTACTAGCCCTCTCAGAGAAGTTCGGAGAGTCTCGCTCGAGAGTTCAGCGCTCGGTGGAGAGGATGAGAACAGCAGGCATTGTTGAGAGGGTCCCGATGCTGGAGCGTCTGGCTCAGGACATCTATGCCGGCTTAATGCGCCAGAGCGATGCCAGAGGAGAGGAGTGGTTGATGACTAGAGGAGGCTTGGGCAGACTGGACGAATCGGTTTCCAAGTCTCTGATTGCAGGAGTACGCAAGAAGTCGCTTGATTCTGACAATGTGCAGTCGATACTGGAGCCGGTAGATCTGGATGCTCAGCGAATACTGCTTAACACACTAGGAGGCAGAATGCCTTACGGAATCAGGATAGCGGGCAGAGACGGTGTTGCTGTCAGAGAAGGAGTGATGAGGAGGGTCGAGCGGACACTGCGCAGGATGAGAACTGTTGCTCAGAGGCTTGATGAGGCTCTCGTCGATGATGATTAGGCTGCGTGGCCCTCCAACATCTCAAGATTACAGACTGCCAGAGCTTCCTCGTGCGTTGCCTCTAAGACAACTGGACAAGCCAGTCCTGCCTCGGCAGCGTCCTGCCAGGTGCCTGCGCATACGCACCATCTGTCACCCGGTTTCAAGCCTGGGAATCCGAACTGAGGAGAAGGTGTAATCAGATCATTTCCCTGTGAGAGGGCGAACTCAAGGAACTCCTCGGTCACAATCGCACAGACAGTATGCGAGCCCCTGTCACGCTCGTCTGTATTGCAGCAGCCATCACGGAACCATCCGGTCAGCGGCTCGACGGAACACTCCTGCAGTTCGGTTCCCTTGACGTTGATCGAATCATGCATCACGCCACCGCCTGAGTGGAGAGATCTAGGTCGTTGAGATACTCAGAGACCCTTTGGCCGAGTTTGCGTTGGTCGTGAATGGAGTGCAACTCCACCCTCATCGCGGAGGCACCGGGGAGTCCCTTTGTGAATGAGACGGCGTGACGCTTGAGATTCTTATTGTCGTGCTCTCGATACAACTCTGAACTTAGTTTGATGTATCTCTCCCAGCACCAGTGCCTCGCTATGGCTGGGTCGTCCTCACCCCAAGGGGGTCTGCCGTCAGACCAGCCGAGGTCGCGCTTAATTTCGTGGAACAGGGTCGGCCTGCCGATGGCTCCGCGACCAATCATCAGACCGGCAGCGCCGGTCTGCTCAAGACATGCGGCAGCAGTCTTGGCATCTACGACATCACCGTTAGCGATTACGGGGATGTCGACTGCCTGCACGATGTCTCTGATTTGGGACCAGTCGGACTCTCCCGAATAGCGCTGCCTGAGGGTTCGCCCGTGCACGCAGATGCGCTCGACTCCTTCGGCCTCAAGCCTCTGACAAATCTCCAGAGCCGTGTTAGGGCCGCTGCCTGTACCTAGTCTCATCTTCACAGTAATCGGGACATCGGAGGCTTTGATGCATGCCCTGACCATACGCACGACCTTGTCCGGGTCGCGCAATAGAGCCGCTCCCGCGTCGTTTCGGCAGACCTTGGGCGCGGGGCAGCCGAAGTTGAGATCGATGATGTCGGCGCGGTCGTGCAGCAGCTCAACCGTAGTGACCATCTCGTCGATGTCGCCTCCAAAAATCTGAGGTATGAACGGGTTCTCTCTAGGGTCGCTCTCTACCTTAAGCCACGAATTAGTGTTCCTGCGGGTGAGCCCGGATGCTGCGGTGAACTCCGTCACCGTGTAGTCAGCTCCACACTCGCTCGCTAGTAGCCGATAGGCTAGATCGGTGACACCTGCCATCGGGGCGAGGAAGAGAGGTGGGTAGACTGTCCTCATGGCTATCGGTCCAGTATGGGACCTATGAGTCCGTCGCGACTCAGAAGGTGGATTCCCAGTCATCGACGCTCTGTGAGCGTTCCCAGTCCGCGTCCGACACAGTGCCTCTAATCTTGAGAATCTCGCGTCCGAGCAGCCAATAAACGAGAGCCAGTGAGCGTCGTCCCTTGTTGTTTGCTGGAAGAACGAGATCGACATTTCTCAAACGGTTGTTGGCATCGCAGATGCCAACAACCGGCAGACCCGAGCTGACTGCCTCGGAGAGAGCTTGAGAATCGGCGGCCGGATCGGTCACCAGAATTACCTCAGGCTCGATGTAGGTTCTGAGACGGGAATTGGTCAGGGTACCGGGGATGAAGCGCCCGACGATTCGCATGGCGCCGATGCACTGGGCGAACTTGCGGGCCGGGCGCTGGCCATACTGGCGAGCACTGACTACTAGTATCCTCTCGGGGTCGTAGTTCGACAGGAACTTTGCTACAGTCCTGATGCGTGAATCGGTCTGATGGACGTCAATCAGATGCAGCCCACCGCCGTCCTGGCGCATGGTGTCGAGGAACTTGCGCATGTCTGCAGACTTCTGGTTGGTTCCAATGTGGACCGCATGCTGCTCATACACATCGAGCGGAACTAGGGGGGCTAGACTCTCATCCAAGTTGAATCCTCAGCGTCGCGGCGACCTGCCATTGACTCATAAGCGCTGCGCATCGCCCTGTAGGGCGAAGTTCACTCCAAATCGCTCAGAAACGTGCATTCACCCTCGCCGTGGACTTCTGCGAATTGTACGCACGGGCGCGTCACAGTGAGGTCCACGTCGAAATTGTCGTGGAAGGAGAGTTGTTCGATGGGGGCGGTGATACCATACCCTCTGGCCTCAATTTCAAACAGCCAGTTTCCTTCTGTGAAACTACCATTACCGAGGACGAATACCGTCTGAGGATAGTCCTCAGTGGCCCTCTGTATCCAGTACGGGTTGCCACCTGTCTCCTTGACGCCTGGCTCCCACAGCCGTGCCTCGACATAGCGGAACTCGTTCGTCTCGTTGCCTATCAGTTCCTCAATCTGCGATGACCAGGGGAACTGGGCCCTGAAATTGATTACGACTTCGGTGATGCTCTCGTCGAAATGAATTATTTCCTCTCTCTGGAATGGTTCGGCCGCCTCAAGACCAGATGATTCGAAGGTGTGTTCCCAGCCAAAGGTCTCCTCCTTTGGGAAAACATCGGGCAATTCTCGCAAAGACTCCATCACCTCTCTCTGAGCGGCCAGCCCGAGACACCCGGAAGTAAGTGCGGAGGTCAGCAGGATTGCGAGGACGGTCAGTGTCTTGGAGCGACTTCGCATAGTGCGCGGGGAGGCCGATGTGACTTCAATACGCTGTATGTTTGGTGCCTCTCGGTACTCATAGGGAACGTCAAAGCCTTCGCTCGGTAACCCTTCGTCGTCATTGAGGCAGGATAATCGAATAGGCAGTAGGGGATGAATGTTGCACTGGGCGACTACTCTTCCTCATCTGCTGCCACACGGGGTTCGTGGACTTCCCTGAACACCACTATGCCAACTCCCAAGTGGTCCCTGAGGGTGCGAACCAGACTGAACTTGGTGAAGGTCCAGTTCTGATCGTAAGCCACTGCCTCGGGGGTAGTTATGGTCAGGTCATCGCCGTCGAACTCGACCTCAAAGTCGTCGCGCCCCGTATTCATACTTAGTAGGGTCTCGACCTTTTCATTGCGGTCCTGGACGACCTTGGTGATATGGTAGTTGTAGCGCAGGGTGACTCCAGCCAATGGATGATTGTAGTCTATCCTAGCACGGCCTGCGCTGATGAACTGTAGAACGCCTTGGCGCCCGCCGATCTCCACGGGTGAGCCAATGCCCAGCATCTCGGGGTCGCGAACGCTGCGCATCAGTACGTTCTGAGCGATGGTCTCGACTAGGCTTGCATCGCGCTCGCCGTAGGCGTCTGAAGGCTCGATGTCGATGCTGTAGTCGGTCTCAGCCTCGGCCTCATTGAGATGGGACTCGAAGCCGGCAATCAGCCTGCCATCCCCAATTACGGTAATCATCGGAGAGTAAGTGCGGTTCTCATCATGAGCATCATGCTCCTTGGCGACCTCCTCGCGGGTGGTCTCGATGAGCTTGTCATTGTCTGCGTTGAATAGATCGTAATCGATGTGGACTATCGTGCCGTTGTCCATGGAATAGCCTCCTGAGGCGACCCGCCGACCTATCGCCCCTTTTTGATACGCTCGGTCCACCCAAAGGGTGGATTGGCATGGCCTACTCCTCTTCACTCGTTCCTTCACGGCCACTGGATAGAGCTGCTATTCCACCCAACATGATGAGAATCCAGCCCAGCCAGACCAGATGGCTGCCCTGCAAATCGTAGATAGTCACCCTGATGGTCTCGACATCATCTATACCGCCTAGAATCATCGAGCTGAGCAGGTCGTTAGACTGAGCCAGATCGAGGATGAAGATGGTGTCGCCGGAAAGCCTACTCATCCTATCGACCTCAGAACGGGCGTTCACTGCTCCACTAGGAGAATCGAACCTGAGCATTCCCGGCCTCATGGTGTCGATGAGCTCACCATCCTGCCAGACCTCTATCGAGACTCCAACGAAGCCATCTCCTACCGGGAAATCGTAGTCCTCGTGCTCCGAGGAGAGCATCTCGGTGCCGACGAACACCATCTCATAGCCCTCGTGCTCCACCGCCTCGTCCCTTTGGAGCGTGATTAGATGAGAGGGGTCGGAGCGATCGAGCATGGTCGTAGTCAGAATGTGGCCGACAAGAAGCAGCAGGATCCCGAGATGAGCGAGGTGCGAACCGAGTAGTCTTGCTCGGGCTGCGTTGCTGCCACCCATGCCGCCGGTTCGCAGACGCGGAACGACCCTCCTCGCCGTGAGCCAGGCCTGCTTGATTGTGGTGGGCAGCGAGATGAGAAGCCAAGTCAGAACGAACGCCCCTACTGCTCCTCTGGTGATGCCACTGGTCACCACAAGTTCTGGGTCGCCGGGAAACGGGAGGCTTTCGCTGAATATCGCGAGGACGATTGAGGCGACCAGTGCTATTCCCATTGCTGCAGGCGCCTTGTTTGCAGGTAGCGAGCGCCCCCACCCATACAACGCCAGACCCAGTGCGAGCAGTGCGAGCAGAGGGGCGCCATAGAACTCATGCGCCTTGAGACTCGGTCCGTCAATCTCTACGGTCAGGAGCAGCCAGGTGAGAAGCAGGAAGGCTGTTCCTCCATACCAAGGTACCATTCGTGCTGCTCGAGTCCTTGCCGAGGAGTCTGAGAACGGTAGTCGCAGGGACTCAAACTCGCTCTCGTTCTCTGGAGACAATAACCAAGGCGCTAGGAATGGAAGCATGCCGGCCACCGACTGTTGGATATCAGAAATCCACAGCCAACTGGAGAACAGCATCATCACGACTCCCAGAGAAATCCAATGCATCGCAGGTCGCTGGGAGTCGCCATTGACAATAAGCAGCATCAGCGCCAAGCCAACAGATAGAATCGCGCTCGAACCAATCCAAAGCGCGATGATTAAGAATAGCAGAATCAGCAGCCTAGACATCGCTGGATTCTCTTCGAGCATCGTCTTTCCTCCGGCAGAAGATACTGCAGCCTTCTGCTCTCTGAGCAGATGCATTATGGCGAAGCAGAACATAGCGACCATGACGATTAGATACGATGTGACTTCGATGCCGACTGGGTTCCAATCGGCGATTTCGAGGACCCTGAGGTAGGGATCCTCGGATAGTGTCCCCTCGCCATCAGCGACGAAAGCGTGTACAGATGCCCAGACGCCGTTTGCGCGAGTGACCATTGTGGCATGGAAAGCCAGAGCCCCAGCGATGATTGCAACCGCAGGTGAGGCTGCGACTGCCTTCGAGCCTGACTGGGCCCTGACGTGAATCACTAGCAGCAAGGCCAGCCATGGCAGCAGAGAGCCGGTCTCAACCGGGTCCCAAGCCCAATATCCACCCCAGTCGAGCACAGTGTACGCCCACAGGCCACCCAAACCGATGCCTATCGTGCCAACAAGAAATGCGGCCCTGACCCAGTATAATTGCGATTCGTGAATCGACTCCGAGGAGTCGCGCCTGAGTACACCGGCTATCGCCACGCTAGCGGCTGCGAGGCACAGAGAGTAGTATGCGAAGACAATCGGTGGGTGGATGACCATCAAGTCCGTCTGTAGCAAGGGGTGTAACTCGCCTTGCTGCGGGCCTGCAGCGGCGAATGGGTCAAGCAGCCATGACAGCAGCAGGACGGACGCAACCAAGACATGCATGATTCGCACTTCAAGTCTCGCAGGCTTGTCCTTCTCGGCCATCATCCAAGTCACGACTCCGAGCAAAGCCGCCCACAGCAGAAGTGGTCCAGCTCTGCCGCCCCAAACAGCGGAGATTCGGTACAACAGAGGCAGGTCGGCGCCACCGTATCTGGCGACGAGGTCGAGGCTAGAGGCATCGACGACGAAGGAGCCTACTAGCAAAGCGAAAGGGGAAACTTGGGCGATGAGTGTGACATTCCTAGCCAGTATGTCTCCAGCTTTCTCAGGACGCAGGGCCTGATGTAGACAGGTCGCAACGGCGAGCGCGAGCAGTAAGAGTCCCAAAGTAGGGAGGATGCGAATCACCACCCGTAGTACTTGGCGCGGCTGTATCCAAAGGACAGCATAGCTGGAACTATTTGCTTGAAGTAGAGTCCTGGCCTTCTATAGAGAAGTCTGAGTGCAACCATGGCCTTACCACTGACTCCCATATCCGACATCTCATCGGGGAAGCACTGGGCCATCACCGACATCTCATCGTCTGTCAGGTCGAACAGTGCGTTCTTGCCCTTGAGAATCTTGTCGTAAGGCGGGAACTCATCCTTCCAGAGTTTGGTGTACTCGGCCAATCTGGAGCCGCTGAGGTCACCCTCAGAGATTGCTGCTGCAGCGGTCTGAGCGGCATAGACTGCTGATTTCAGAGCGAGATGAGAGCCGCCTTCGAAAAGCGGTGATGTGAAGCCTGCGGCATCACCTATCAGCATCAGTCCATCGTGATGGGTGTTTGCGAATGGGCCAGAGATTGGGATGGTTCCTCCGAAGGCGTGAGTACCCTTCTCCTTCCAAGGTGGGTGGACTTGTTCAAGTTCCTTGAAATGGGTGATCTCGATGAACTCGTCCAAGGCCTTCTTCGCGCGCGGCCTGTCTTCTGTAACCAGTCCGACGTTTGCCCTGCCTTCACACTTGGGAATCATCCACAGATACCCCTTCTCGGCGTACTCAGGCCAGATGTAGAAGTCGAGGTAGCCGTCGGTTGGTACCTCTAGCATCTCGTACTGCATCCCAGCGACTACCTTGCCCATCTCGTTGAGTGGTTTGTCTTCGTCCAACTTGACTATCTTCGAGCAGACTGCAGCCACGCCCGAAGCGTCGATGACTATCTTCGCTTGAATCGGGAAGTTATCGCCCTTACCGTCACATAGCCAGCCGGCGAACTTACCGTTCTCCTCGATTCTCTCCATCGAGGATAATTTGTGGCTGAGGTGCATGATGGCGCCAGCCGCGACGGCTTCTTCTGCAATCCACCTCTCGAACAAGTGCTTCTCAAGGACGTAACCCTCCTCAGTCAAGCACTTCTCGGTGCCATCGGGGAAGATTACGCGAATCCCATGAACCTCCATACTGACTACATGTTCAGGCAGTTTTAGCCCTAGATTCTGGCATGCAATCTCGGAGATACACTCGCCGCAGTGGACCGGAGTACCGATGGCCGGGTGGTCCTCGATTAGAATGGTCGACAGACCGTTCTTGGCAGACTGCAAAGCGGCGTTTCCACCTCCCGGACCGGCTCCGATAACTAGGACGTCGCAGGTGTTCACCGCATCTCCCATGGCCTTGCGGGAAGGTCTGGCATCAAAGAATCCGTCGGTTCCGCCATCTACGATGGCGAGCGAACATTCTCATTCTGTGAGCGTTCCGGACAGTCATGGGTTGGAAGCGGCTGTCCGACTTCGTCAGGTCGCTCGAGGAATCCGGAGAGCTCCTCAGAATCCCCGATCCGGTGGACGTCGAACTCGAAGCAGGCTGCTTCGCCGACCGAATGGTCAAGCGGGGCGGACCGGCAATCAAGTTCGAGCAGCCTCGCTTGCCTGACGGCAGTATCAGCCCGTTCCCACTACTGATGAACCTCTACGGAACCAGAGACCGTACCAACCGGGCTCTAGGGGTCACGGAGCCAAAGGAGGTCGGAGAGAAGATGGTAGCTCTGATGAAGCCGGATGTGGGTGCGATAATGCGAGCCCCATGGAAGGGAATCGGGCTGGCCCTCGACGGTATGTCTATGGCACCTCGCAAGGCTTCGAGGGGTGCATGTCAGCAGGTCGTGATGGAAGAGCCGGATGTGACCATCCTTCCAATTCCGAAGACCTGGCCCGAAGATGGTGGCAGGTTCATGACGCTGCCTCTTGTTGTCACAGCAGACCCTACGACCGGCGAGCACAACATGGGCATGTATCGCAGTCAGGTGTTCGGGCCGACTGAAGTCGGTCTGCACTGGCAGGCTCACAAGCATGGGGCTGACCATGCAGATGCCTCTACTGGGAGGATGCCAGTAGCAATCTGCCTAGGCGGGCCACCGGAGTTAGCATTCAGCGCCATCGCACCTCTGCCGGACAATCTGAGCGAGTATGAGTTCGCAGGACTGCTCTCAGGCAGGAGGTTGCCGATAGTGAA
>CAYMRU010000014.1:0-20386 GCA_964392975.1 uncultured Candidatus Poseidoniales archaeon
GATCTTCGCTTTGTAAGAGCGACGTCATAACCCCTAGACCACGGGCCCCGGGAGCCCGGAGAGCCGTTGTGTTCAAATCCCCTCCGGCTAGATGGAGTGTCAAGAGGATACGCATGGAGGGGATATCCGACTTGCTAATGAGGCTGCGGGACTCAGGGGTTCCGATGGACGACAGTATAGCCGATGCGATGAAATCTGTCGACATCGAGGATTTCACCGACTTCGATGTGTCTTTGTTCCTGATGGACCATCCGATACCTTTTCTGTCTACAGAAAATGGAACCACGAAGACAATCTCCGCTCCACACATGATTGCCACTCTTCTGCACCATCTTGAGATTCTTCAGG
The DNA here is from genome assembly GCA_964392975.1 of uncultured Candidatus Poseidoniales archaeon. Taxonomy (GTDB): domain Archaea; phylum Thermoplasmatota; class Poseidoniia; order Poseidoniales; family Thalassarchaeaceae; genus Thalassarchaeum. The sequence continues at coordinate 349 of CAYMRU010000014.1, forward strand.
GACATCATGTGCTTGTTCTGGGGTCGAAGGGAGGTTATCTGGCCGCCCTTCTGGACAACATGCTTGGTCCAGATGGGGCCGTTACTGTGGTAGAGCCTCACCCCGAGGTCAGGCACCACACCAACGACCGTCTCGATCTTTATGACTCAAATGGGGAGTTGCGCGTTATTCCAATCGACTGTCTTGAGGGACTCGGAGAGGAATCTAGGCCGGTCGACAGAGTGCTCATCACCGGCTCTATTAGGCACCTTCTTCCTGAGGTTGAGAATCTGGTCGGAGAAGGAGGATTCGTCCTCGGTCCGTTTGGAGGACCAATTCACCAGAGGTTGCTAAAGAGAGAGAGGCAGGGTGATGATTGGCTCGACACGGATCTTGGTGGCGTTGTCTTCGGGCCGATGGACCTAGGAGAGGCCGAGAGGTCCTCTCTCGACCCTCAGAACCTCGCCGAGCATCTCGAGGATATCCTCGGCCTGATTTCGGAGTTAATCGAGATTGAGGACGAAACCATATGCAGGATTGAGGGGTTGATTTCCTCGCTAAAGGAACTGCCCCGCGACATACCGGACCTAGATGAGGAATCGACCGAGGACGAGATAATGGAACACCCAGTAATCGAGCTCCTCCTGATGGAGATGGATTGGCTCGGCCCGATGTGGCCGCTGTTCGGGGACTTCCTATCAGTCGAAATCGCTTCACCAGGATCTCCTGGTGAAGATGAGTACGGGATGGCAGGCGGTCATGAGGACCTGATTCCATAGTTACTGCAAAGCGGGTTGCATAAGCCTCTCTAGAGGTATGGATATCGGAGGAAGATGGTCGGAGAGCATGTGTCTCGAGGTCTTAGGCCCGAGTAGGTTTCCTGAAAGAGCAGCCTCAATCACCTCTTCCTTGCTCAACGACTCTCTGCCACAATTAGGCCAGACTGACAGACTCACTTCATCGTCATCGAGATAATCGACCAGAACGCACGGCAGGCACTTGAGTTCCATTCTGAGGGCGACCTTAGTCCTGTGGTGGCCGTCAAGAATCGTTCCGGTCTTCCTATCGACCAACAGTGGCTTGGTGTACGCTCTCCACCTGAGAGTCATCTTCTCGAGATTGTCGACCCTGTGCTCCTCGACCTTCTCGTGCGGAAGTAGGGCCTCGATGGGAACCAACTCTACCTTCATACTCCCTCGAATCACTCATAGGAGATATGCCTAACGCCCGAAGGAATCATGACTACAATGCCGACGGCCAGTCATGGGAGACCCTTCCGAATACACCAGTGAAGCCGATAGGCTAGTGCTGTCAGGGCTGCGCTCTAGGGGTGAGGCCTGGGTTGTAGGCGGCTGGGTGAGGGAGTCACTATCGGGTGCTCCATCGACTGATATGGACATAGCCACCACTCTGCTCCCGGACGAAGTCAAGGAGATATTTCCTCACTCGTTGATGTACGGAGCCAATTACGGCACCGTGGCCGTCAGGCTAGATGGGCATGATGATAGTTGGGAGGTGACCACTCTGCGCAGCGAAGGAGGATACGGCGACGGTAGGAGACCTGACAGCGTCGAATTTGGTGTAGATATCAACGACGACTTGTCTCGGAGGGACTTCACAATCAACGCCATGGCTTACGACTCGCAATGGAACCTAATCGATCCCTTCGGAGGCTCTACTGATTTGGAAGAAGGTATGCTGAGGTCAGTAGGGAACGCGAGCGAGAGGCTCGGAGAGGACGGGTTACGTGTCATGCGGGCATATCGGTTCCTCGCATCACAGAAGGTCGAAGCGATGGATGCTGAACTCAAGCAGGCTGTCAAAGACAATGTCGCAATGCTGGGACAGGTCTCCAAGGAGAGGATAGGTGACGAGATGAGACGGACCCTATCCGCACCTAGCGCTCATGCCGCAATTAGCATGATGCAAGCCGACAAGGTAATCGAGCAGATTCTGCCTGGGCTCTCTTCCAGAACAGATGTGTCTCTTCGTAGAGACTCAGTGGTCAATCTGGCATTGGTCTGCAGCGGAGATGCGCGCAGCGGGGCTGAATTGAGTGCTTTGCTGAGAGATTCTATGAAGATGTCTAATGATGAATTGCGAGAGATTGCCTTTCTGCACGATGCAAGAGATGTGCCTCTCCCCTCGGATGCGCCATCGATGAGAGTGTTCAGAGCCTCTCTGCCTGATCTCAGACAATCGCGATTCGTCGATTACTCGGCTGGCATCGGCCGTGATGTCTCGCAGTTTGAGCTTTCGATTTCAGAACTCCTCCCCCTCAGAGCTGGCAACGCTCCATTGGTTGACGGGAACACCCTGTCAGAAGTCACCGGACTGGAGCCGGGGCCAAGGATGGGGAGACTGAAGGCTATTCTACACAGATTCCAAATCGAGAGAGACCTCGTCAGTAGAGATGAGGTTCTCTCATTGTTAGATGAGCTAGATTGGCGAGAATCCGAGCACGAGGACTGGCCCTCTCTATCGTGGCCCTAGGGCAATTCGTTGAGCATCTCGATGTACTCTAGGTTATCGAGGAACTGGTCCTCGTCGAAGTCGTATGGCTGTACAATCATGCACCATCCGTCCCCATAGGAATCGTCGTTGATTAAATCCGGATTGTCCTCGACCTCTCCGTTCAATTCTAGAATCTTACAGGGGAAGGGGGCATTGATTAGCAGCGTCTCGATTTCTCCATCGAAACTGGTGGTCAAAGTCATCATCAGGTCTTCTGTGCCGACCTCGTCACCGCTTCCCATCATCATCGGTGAATCGTCATCAGATTCGGCCTCAGATTCATTCTCGGGGTCGAACTCGCTGTCGTCCTCGGGCCTCGTGAGGACTACCCTGACTATGTCACCGTACTCAGCTGGGACGAACTCACTAACTCCTATCTTCACCGACTCGGCCTTATCGTCCAAGGCTTGGACCCAGACATGGTCCAGTGTGTACTTGCGATCATGGGCTATGCTGTACTCGATGTAGTCGCCTTCTGCCATTGATACCGAACCGGGCGTTAACCAGTCTGATTTGAACTATTCGATGCGAGATAGTCTAGAAAGGTGCCACGAGGGATTAACTACGTAGTCCTACTCTCAATTGTTGAGGAGAGAGGGTTGGACTTCGCAGAGACCGAAGAACAAGCGATGATTCGCGATATGGTTCGCGATTTCGCTGAGAATGAGTTAGCTCCAACCTGCCTTGAAAGGGATCGTGATCAGAAGGCTCCTCTGGAAGAGTGGAAGTTATTCTGTGAGCAGACCGGTCTGCAGGGCATTACTATTCCCGAAGAGTACGGAGGCAGTCCTGTGGATGATGTCTCAGAGGCGATAATCGTTGAGGAGCTTGCACGAGTTGACCCTTCGTTCTCAGTAATGTTCTGCGTACATGTCGGTCTTTGCTCAAAGACGATCGCACTGCATGGAAATGAGGGGCAGAAGCAGAAGTACCTGTCGAGACTGGCCCAGAATGAAATCGGAGCATACTCTCTTTCTGAAGCAGGAGCCGGTACTGATGCTGCTGCCTTAGGATGCAAGGCTAAACTGAGTGATGATGGCTCCCACTACATTCTGAATGGGGAGAAGATGTGGGTTACCAACGGAGAGAGTGCTGACATCTATGTCTTGTTTGCCAAGGACATCGATCACCCCGAGTTCGGAGTGAAGAAGCATGGTGGAACTACCGCTTTCATCGTTGAGAAGAGCTTTGAGGGATTCTCAGTGGGCAAGAAGGAGGATAAGCTCGGAATCAGGTCGAGCGATACCTGCTCGCTGTTGCTTGATGATTGCAAGGTGCCTGTGGAGGATGTCCTGAGAGTTCCCGGAGAGGGGTTTCCAATCGCTATGAACGCGCTAGATAACTCAAGAATTGGAATTGCAGCTCAAGCTCTTGGAATCGCTCAAGGGGCTTACGAATCAGCTTTGGGTTATGCCCATGAGAGAGAGGCTTTCGGTAAGCCGATAGCATACCACCAGAGCGTTGGAAACTACCTCGCCGACATGGCTACCAGGACCGAGGCTGCTCGGATGATGGTGTACAAGGCAGCATGGGCAAAACAGAGGCACTACGAGGATGATGCCCCGAGACATACCATGGAGGCCAGTATGGCCAAACTGTTCGCAGGAGATACCGCTATGTGGGTAGCCGAAAGAGCAGTGCAAGTTCTGGGAGGATATGGATATACAACCGACTTCCCGGTTGAGCGTTTCTTCAGGGATGCCAAGATTACTCAGATCTACGAAGGTACACAGGAAGTTCAGCGAATTGTAATCAACCGCTCCATCGCCCCGGAGTGATGGTATGTCGGATTACCCGATAGCAGAAATACGCTCTCGGTTCCCCGGCCTTCAGCGAGTGGTTAATGGGAATCAGGCCATCTTCTTTGATGGGCCTGGCGGCAGCCAGTCTCCTGAATCTGTAGGTGATGCAGTCAAGCACTACCTGTTGCACCAGAACGCCAACGTGGGGATGTCATTCGCTACCTCGAGGGAGACTGATGCTATGATTGAGCAGACCATGCGGGCATGTGCTGACTTAGTCGGCTGCGAGGATTATCGCGAGATTGTCTTCGGGCAGAACATGACCAGTCTAACTATACAGCTCGCTAGCGCACTTGGTCGGACCTGGGGGCCTGGGGACGAGGTGGTGGTTACTCGCTCAGACCACGATGCCAATGTCCGGCCCTGGGTACTTGCAGCGCAGTGGTCCGGGGCGAGTGTGAGATGGATAGACATCGACCCTCGGGATTGCACGCACAGGGCCGAAACCATAGACGATAGTATCAACGATAGCACAGTGATGGTCGCAATCGGAGCGGCATCGAACTTTTCGGGCACTATCAATGACGTCAGAGGAATCTGTGCGAAGGCCCATTCAGTTGGAGCCGAGGTCTTCGTAGATGCGGTACACTACGCTCCTCATGGCCTGATTGATGTGCGAGAAATGGGTTGTGATTACCTCGCTTGCTCGTCATACAAGTTCTTCGGTACGCACCAAGGCATACTATGGGGTAGATTCGACCGGTTGGCCGAGCTCCCTGTAGCTAAACTGCGTGTCTCAAACGAGGAGGTTCCATTCAGATGGATGACCGGTACGCAAGGACACGAATCAATGGCAGGAACTTTGGCTTCTATCGAGCATCTAGCATGGCTGGGAAGAATGCTCTCAAGTTCCGACTTGAGTCGTAGGCAGGCTCTGAAAGTGGCCTTCTCTGAGATTGAGGAATATGAGATGGACTTGTGCTGGAGAATGATTGAGGGTCTTGACAGGATAGATGGAGTAAAAATCTGGGGAATAACAGACCCATCGATAAAGGAGCACAGGGCTCCGACAGTTTCCTTCACTCATCATTCCATGACTGCACAGGAGATTGGAGCGGCACTCGCCGAACACGGGATTTTTGCCTGGGCTGGGAACTTCTACGCGCTGGAACTCTCCGAAGCCCTAGGTCTAGAGCCGGAAGGAGCGTTGAGGGTCGGCATTCTGCACTACAACACTGCTGAAGAGGTCGACAGGTTCCTAGATGTGCTCTCTAGAATCCTAGATTAGTCATTCTACCCAGCGATACTCTCTCTGGCCCTCGAGATTGCCTTGGCGCCCGATTCCGACTAGTGCGAACTCGCCATCTGGGTCGACCACTGATCCCTTCCTTGAACCTCTGTGAAGGGCCTCGTAGACCGTCTTGTTGATTGGATGACGGTTAGACAGTCTCTCAAAGAGGTGGAATCTGCAAGCAATCTCACGCCAGTCGTCCTGAACTATGCCCTCGAAGACCTTGGCCTTGGCTCCCGAGCCATAACCGCAAAGCCCGACTCTCTTGCCGGCCATGTCGATGTTGTCGATGTAGTCTGACTCCACAGTCGACATCAGTGCTAGGAAGATCGAACCCGTGTACTGGTTGCCAATCAGGCTTGAGGCCCTCGTGGTCTTCTCGATTCTCTCGTCGACGAAGGTCCTGAACTCCTCAGTCTTGGAGATGAGTCTGCGATAGGAGTCGTTCGACTTCTCAAACTGCTCGATTCCCTCCGGAGTGTCAGGGAAGTCTTCGGGGAATGGCTCTGGGCCAATCTCGTCGACGATCTCGGCCCACATCGGCAGATGCCTGCGGTCATGTCTGAAGACATCCGGGAACATCCTCTTGCCTTGGAAGGCATAGGGCAGATGGACTATGATTCGGCTCCACTGATTGGTCAGAATCTCGTCCTCATCGGGGTCGTATCTGCCTTCTCTGATGGCCTTCTCACGGAAATTAATGAATGCCTGCTTGACCGATTCCGAGTAGCATCTGTTGGAGAACTGGCCATCGAAGACGGGTGTGTCCTTGTGAATCTGGAGTTTGGGGCTCTCAAACATCACATCGTCCTTCTTTGAGGAGCTTGGAAGGTGCTTTAGGATACGCTCAGCAAGACCTTCCTTTACCTTCTCGCCGCTCTCTCTGGCCAAATCAAGAACATTCTCGACGATGGTTCTGGTATCGACTTCTCTCCTCGGCTTGAAGAAGTCGTGAACGGGCATGGTCGAGACCCCCCAGATATCTGGAATCTCTAGCAGTCGGGGATTGTGGCGAATCAGGATGGCGCCTCCTCCCGCGCCCTGTGTGTACTCGCCAGACGAGCCAATGTCATACTTGGCGTTGTCAGCGAAGACAACGATTCCAATCCTGTCCTTCTCCTCGCCTCCTGCAGCCACCCAGTCGAGGGTGTTGTGCATAGCATCCACTGCACCAATGCATGCGAAAGTCAGGTCGACGACGTCACAGTTTCGGAAGCAGTCCTCTCCGTGTATCGGAGAGTATCTCTGCTCTAGCATGTCCATGATGTAAGTAGCAGTAGGCTTGGAGCCATCCAGAGCCGATTCGGTTCCGAGGTAAATCCTACCGATTGTGGCCGGGTCGATACCATTCCTGTCAATCAGTCTACGTACCGCATTGGCACCCATAGTGGCAGTATCCTCGTGAACATCCGGGATGGCCATGGCGGAGAGTCCCAGCCCTCGATTGAGCTTGCCGAAATCGGCTCCTCGCAACTTGGCGAAGTCCTCCATGTCGAAGTACAGCCGTGGGAAATGAATGGCAATGTCATCTATGCCTACGCTGGGCATGCGAACAACCTCGTGCCACGCCGGTGGGGAGTGGGTTATGAGTCCTCTCCCTGTAAGATAGTGCCTGAAAGAGAAGTAAAACGCATCACTAAGAGCCGACTAGGCTATCCATAGCAGCCATCAACTCTTCCTTACTGGCAAAGTGCTGCACTAGCGGCTCTAAGATGTCTGCAAGCGCGTCTGCGACGGCCATTTTCGCATCGAGGGGATGAATCGAGCCGTCCGAGACAGCTGAGATGAACGAATCGGGGTCGTTCCAAGTGGATGGTTCGCCGTACTTCGGGTCTGGGGTCACCGTAATTGAACCACTACGGGGGATGACAATCAGTCTGAGAATCTCAAACACCGGGGACTCGCGATTACCAACCTCGAGAAATGCGCCGCGCAACTTACTCTTCAGGGCGTCTCGGTCGTCGTCCAGCAGTATTGCATTGCCCGGATTAGACTTGGACATCTTATGGTCGAATGAATCCATCCTACCTCCAGGGCCCTTGAGACCAGACATCATTGGGGTGTGAATGCAGGTTGCTTTGGGCCAGCCATACCTGTCAGCGACTTCTCGCATATACATGTGCGCCTTTCGCTGATCCATCCCTCCGAACGCTATGTCCACTTCCAACTCAAAGATGTCAGCAGCCTGTAAGGCAGGATAGTAGAATGCGGCCAAATCATGGTCCGAGGAATCCTCGTCGCGTCCCATGATACTGAATGTCCTGCGGACTCTTGAAAGACTCATGTTCTTCGAGCATCTAAGGACTCTCTCCCAATACTTACCCGAGTCCATCAGTTGCGATGCGCTGAGGAATCTAAGTTCTCCCGCACCCTCTCCTTCGGGCGGGTTGCCGAGGAGGCCTCTGAAGGTCTCTGCGAGGTATTCTCCTGCAATAGTGATCTTATCCATGTCCCGGTCGAACTTGTCGTTGACCCATGCGTGCCAGTCGGCGAGCAGAATTATGACATTCACGCCTTCATCCAACATGTCGCGGATTGCGTCTGCGAGCAGTGCGTATGCGATGTGCGCCTTTCCACTGGGCTCGAGTCCGATGTATGCTACCAATTGACCGTCGCCGGAGTGCGTCGACCCTGTTGCGATGGCTGATGCAACATGTTCGACGCCGACGACCTCAGCGCAACTCGCGAACATCCTATTGACGCGTTCCCGTTCCTCGTCACCCAGTGACACTAGCGGGTCATTCTTCTCCATGCTCACCTCAATCAAGCAACTTCGTAAGTTTCTCGGCCCTGCCTGCAGCCTTGGTGTTGTCTCCCTGCTCGATGGCCTCCTCTATCTCGGCAATCATAGATTCTGCCTGTGAAACCAGCTCCTCGGGCATATTTTCTGACATCGACATGAAGTGGCGAGTGGAGGAAATGGCCGACTTGGCCTTGCTAGCCTTCTTGGCCCACTCCTTCGCCTTATCTCCTCTCTGCTTGGAGTTGTATCCGGTAGCGGCATCTAGGAAGGTAGTCCATCTCTTTCTGGCACCCATGGCGGCCTTAATCGCCTCAGGGTCCTCGAAATCCGGAGGTACATTGGTGACGTCCACAATCAAGGCCCCCCTCTCATTGTAGCTGGCCTGAATCGAGGTCATTATCCCGTGAGAGCCGCTGAACGAGTTATCTCCGGAGTCGTTCACATCGTCGAAGAACTCGCTGGCTAGAGTTGCTAATCCACCATTCTCCGAAACCTGCTTCACGAGTCCTCGCTTGACATCGAATCTCTCCATGCCGCCACGCTGACCGGGGACTTCTTGAATGCTGTTGCCGTTCACGGCTCTTGACTTGTCGAACGGGCTAAACAGAAGTCACCCGTCCGCTAGCCATGGACACCTCCGGTATGAGAGTCCTCAGCGCTCTTGTGGTCGCAGTCATGCTGCTGCCCCATGCGCATGCCGACTCGGCCGTCGAACTGGACTCGATAATCAGACTCGAGCCGGTGGATTTGGGTATCGAGGGTGCCGCCGTAGACCCGGCAGGTGAGAATGTAATCGTCTACGGTGCCGAGTCATACATCGAGTTGTTAGATGCATCCAACCCACTAGTTCGGATTGAATTGATATGGAACGGCGAAGATGATTTGCATGCGGGTGATTTCCATCCCGGCGGCCAGACCGCTTTAATCGTGGGTGATTCGGGAGAGGTTCTGAGGTATGCCCGGAGTGATTATTCCGTAACAGACGCCGGAGGTGATATCGAATTCGGCAATGTCGACTTACATTCAGTGGCTTGGAATCCGGGTGGCTCTTGGGCGTATGTGGGAGGTTCAGACGGCTGGCTATGGAGGATGAGGGCTGCTGCTGACGGAGGAGCCGAGGTGCACCTTCTTGAGGGAAGAGGTAGCAGTGATATTACTGCAATTGACTGTCACGGAACTCAGAAACTTTGCGTAGTCGCAAGTCTTGTCGACGGCATAGGCGTGATAGACAGGGATCATGGTTTGCACTGGATTGGAGGAACGGGTTATCCTTGGCAGGATGTATTCTGCCCACCTGTGGATGACGGACGCTGCGTTGCTGTCTCTGATGACAGGAACATCGGGATGATTGTGCTGAACTCTCAGATTCCTTGGTGGTCCGACCTGAGCATACAGCAAGTAACTGAGGTTGAAGGCACATTCACCGGCATCTCAGGACAGGATGGAGATAGGTCAATCATCTCTGTCGCTCCTTTCTCGCTTATCGAGCATGACATCAGCGCTAACGGAACATTTCCCTGGCTTGAGAACGTGGATGTTGAGGAATTCGACGCCGGCATCGCCGGCCACAGGGTCGTGACCAGTTGGGCTACAGATAGAGACAGTGGTTGGATTCTGACTGACAAGGGGACTTTGGTTCAGTATCACCCGCCCTCCGAGTCGATTCCAGGTGGAGTACTCGGAGTATGGATACTGATAGCCATCCCAGCTGCGACAGTTCTGGTTATTCTCAGCGTCTCACTCAGTCTCTCACCCAGTCTACAGAACTGGTTCACACGTAGATTCGGGACTGATGAGGAGAAGCGTTCGGCGAAGCGAGAGGTTCGCAGGAAGAGGGGGCGCTAATCGGCAACGTTCATTTGGGCTGCGTGGTCGCGATAGGTGAGAGACATGACATACGAGGGATTGGACTTCTACGATATCGATGCCCTCCTAACCGAGGAGGAGAGGATGGTTCGCGACATGGTCAGAGACTGGGTCGACAAGGAGGTCATTCCAAACATAGAGGAGGCATGTCGCGATGGAGTATTCCCAGACAAGTGGAGAGTTGATTTGGGCGAGATGGGTATCCTCGGTGCGCCTCTGAAGGGATACGGTTGCCCAGGTCTGTCATACACAGCATACGGACTCATCTGTCAGGAGTTGGAGCGCGGCGACAGTGGTGTTCGGTCATTCGCCAGCGTTCAGGGCTCTCTAGCGATGTACCCAATCTGGGACTTTGGAAGTGAAGAGCAGAAGAACCACTACCTGCCTAGGATGGCGACTGGTGAGCTCATCGGCTGTTTCGGGTTGACTGAGCCCGACTACGGATCGAATCCTGGCGACATGATTACCCGAGCCGAGGACAAGGGTGACCACTACCTGCTTAATGGAGCAAAGATGTGGATTACTAACGGTACAATCGCCGATCTGGCTGTGGTTTGGGCCAAACTAGACGGTGTGATTAGGGGATTCATTGTTGAGAAGGATGATCCCGGCTTCTCAGCTCCTGAGATGACTGGAAAGCACTCGCTGAAGGCCAGTGTAACCAGTGAGTTGGTTTTCCAAGACTGTTCAATCCCGAAGGACAGGATTCTACCCGAAGTAAAGGGACTCAAGGGCCCGTTCAGCTGCCTGAACAACGCTCGCTACGGAATCTCATGGGGTGCTGTGGGAGCAGCGCAATCATGCTTCGACTCAGCCAAGGAGTATGCGTTGAGTAGAATCCAGTTCGGACACCCGATAGCATCTTTCCAATTGGTCCAGAACAAACTGTCTTGGATGCTCAGGGAGATTACCAAGGCCCAACTTCTGGCATATCACCTCGGCAAGAAGAAGGACGACGGGACTTGGATTCCAGAGCAGATATCGCTAGCCAAGATGAATAATGTCGACATTGCATTAGAGATTGCTAGAATGTCCAGAGACATCCATGGTGCCAATGGAATCCTAGATGAGTACCCTATCATGAGACACATGGCCAATTTAGAGTCCGTCAAGACCTACGAGGGCACTCACGACATCCACAACCTGATTCTTGGACGCCATATAACGGGCATCCAGTCATTCACCAGAGAGCCCTAGGCTATAGCTAGGAAGAAATTTCCGAAAATTGATAGCGGGACCGACTCTCGGAGTACTGTTTCCCATGTCCATAGGCGTTCTAATCAAGCAAGTCCCCGATACCACTGCCAAGATAGGAGTCTCCGGAGGCAGAGTCGATGAATCTGCAGTAAGCAAGTGGTCGATGAGCCCATACGATGAATACGCTCTAGAGAGCGCTCTTAGGCTGAAAGAAGCGGGCGGAGGCGATGTCGTCGCAATCACCTGTGGTCCCGCGCGCGCTGCCAAGATGCTCACCGATGCTGCCGCAGTCGGAGCAGATTCCTTGATGCATGTCCAAATTGATGGTCATGATTCACTTGACAGCACCCAGATCCAGTCAGTTCTGGCAGCCGCTCTGGGACGAGCAGAATGCGATGTCGTATTCTGCGGCAAGCAGGCTGCTGATACCAATGGAGGTTCTACTGGCCCTGGAGTGGCCATGCTGATGGGTGCGAGTTGCGTATCTCATGTCTCTGAGGTTTCTGCCGACGGAGGCGGTTATCTCGCACTGCGCTCAAGTTCAGGCGGAGATGAGAGAGTACACGTTTCCGCACCTTGCGTGTTTGCGTTCGATAAGGGCTCAGAAGAGCTTCGCAGGCCGAATGTGAGAGGCATTATGATGGCGAAGAAGAAGGCAATAGAGACTGTTTCTCCCGAGGATCTAGGTGTTTCAATCGACGCTTCCAGAGTAACCTTGGTGAGTCATTCCCCTCCTCCTGAGAAGCCACCTGGACAGAAGTTCGAAGGGGCCGATTCAGTAGCCACTGTGGTGAGTAAGCTCAGAGATGAGGCCAACGTAATTTAGGTGATATAAATGGATGTAACAGTAATTGCTGATTCTGCTGCTGACGGACTGACCCCGGTCACCGCACAATTGGTCGGGGCCTCCTCTTCTTTGGGAGGGGTTACAACCGTACTGTGCCCCGGAGGAGTCGGGACTTCTGAGGCCGCTTCGATTTCTGGGGTATCCAAGGTCATCTCAATCGAGGGTGACTGCTTTGGTACCTATGAGGGAGGAGCATGGGCTACTGCACTTGACTCACAGGTTGCTGGGGATCTCGTCCTCGCAGCCGCCTCTCCTCGGGGCAGGGATATCGCATCTTCTCTGGCTGCAATCAGGAAGATTCCAGTGATTCAGGATGCCACCGGATTGGAGGCAGGTATGGTAGTAACCAGACCGATATACTCAGGCAAGGCGATTGAGACCTCCAATGTCTCAGGCCCATGCGTCATCACACTGCGAGCCAATGCCTTCGATGCTGCCCCAGACGGAGGAAGTGCGGATGTCAGCACGGTCAATCAGAGCGCCGATGTGGGCCTGGCTGTGAAGGAGGCAATTGCCAAGGCTAGCGAGAGGCTTGATGTCGCTGAGGCAGATATCATCATCTCCGGAGGCAGGGGGATGGGAGACCCATCCAACTTCTCTCACCTCAATGAGGTCGCAGACATCATCGGGGCTGCCGTCGGAGCTAGTAGGGCGGCTGTGGATACCTGGGACGAGATTCCCCACAGCATGCAGGTCGGTCAGACCGGAAAGACGGTGACACCGAGCCTGTACATAGCAGTAGGAATCAGCGGGGCCATCCAACACCTTGCGGGCATGAAGACGAGCAAGTACATCGTTGCCATCAACAAGGATCCCGATGCGCCGATATTCGGAGTAGCCGACTATGGGATAGTAGCAACTTGGGAAGATGCTCTACCTGCTCTCAAGTCAGAGTTGGCTAAACTATAATCATTTGACTCGGACTGTAATCGTCGACTTCTTTGCAGAACCTCTGTCGTCTGTGACTGTCAGGTGGAATGCGTGAACTCCTTTCGACAATCTAACTCTGATTCTGTCGCTGTCGCCAATCACCCTATTTCTGTCGTCCTGCCATGCCCAAGATACAATGTCGCCATCTGGGTCGAATGAGCGACTGCCGTCAAGCAGAACCTCGGCCTTCCCTTCGTCGTCGGCCTCGACTGTCGTGTCATCTCCTGCATCGGCCACAGGAGGTAGGTTAATCGCACGAGCCGAGGAAGACAATTCCTCAAGGATATCGGACTCCTCTTCTGCTTCTCGGAATTCTACCTCCTGCTCCTCATTGAGGTCTTGGAGGATGATATTCGCCTGCGGGGCAGCCTCGGGTCGCGAATCAGCAATAGTCTCCTCTTCGGGAGAAAGTGCGCCGGAGTACTCCTTGCTGCCTACTGAAGAGTCCCCTATTGCGAGGTAATCTTCAGATGCTGGTGTGTCGGGGTCGATGATGACGATTGGGGCTGGAGTGCCACCTGACTTGCGGTCATCACCGATTAGAGCCACTCGCTCACCGAGTAGCAACACGTGCTCAACGATTCCAGGGTGCTCAAACTGCCATTCGATAGAGTCCCCGTAGGATACTCTGAACACATCGAACCATGAGGCTACCAGCAAATCGTCCCCCCAAGGAGCGATGCTTGAGACCTGATAGTCGAACTGGTGGATATTCTCTGGCTCGTCACTACCTATGCGCATTCTCGCCAGTGTTCCGTCGAAGCACCCCAGTACAACGCCCTGTTCGGTCGCTAGCATCGCTGTGACTCTGGAGGCAACCTCGGAGGAGTTCAGCAGCCCCGTTTCTGGATGCCAGCACTCGATTCTGTTCTCGGGGCGATCGTCTACGGTGACCCCAAGCGAGTTCCTAGCTACCATCAGGACACCGTCACTTCGGAATGTCATGCATGAGATAGTTTCGACATCATCGGCGGCTGCCGGAGAATCATGTAAAATCTCGAGTGATTCATTGAATAAGAGTACGTTTCCATTCTCAAGCGCAACTGCGCAGTTTCCATCCTCAGAGCAAGCGATTAGTCCTGGCAACTGGCACTCTGTCGAAGCCAGTAAATCTCCTTCGGTAGACAGAAGCAGGAGTCTTTCGGAAGATTCTGCCACCAGAACTCCATTTGGATGTGTACATATCGTCTCGCAGCCCGAATCGATAGCGTACTCCCACAGAGGCTTACCGTGGAAGGCCCTTACTCCACCGCTACTTGTTGCAGCGATTACATTGCCATCCGAGTTGGTTAGACCTACGATTCTCTCATGCAGTTCGGCTGTACCGGCTATCATTCCGTCTGAGCCGTAGATATGCAGTGACCCGGAGTCGAATCCTACGGCGAAGTTACCCTCGGTCAACTCACAGGAATGTCTGGCGACTTCTGGGAGCGCGGTAAAGGTCAGTGCGGGAATCGTCCCTCTCACGATTCGTGATTGGCCGATGTGACTTCATTCTGCCGTGTCCGCGACTAATCAGGTCTTGGCAGCATCATTGCGCACTCTTTCGACTCTAGAGAGATATTCCTCGGTGATGCCTCCGGTAACATAGACTCCGTCGAAGCAAGAGCAGTCGAAGTTTGCCGGCTTGTCCTTGCCATCACCCAAGCAAGCCTCGACTAAGTCTCCTAGTTCCTGGTAAATCAGCCAGTCAGCCCCTATCGCCTCGGCAATCTCCTCTATGCTGCGGTCGTGAGCAACATATTCGGCTCGCGCGGGCATGTCGATGCCGTAGACGTTGGGATGGATTATTGGAGGGGCGGACGAGGCGAAGAAGACCTGCTTAGCACCGGCTTCTTTGGCCATGTCTATGATTCTGCGCGAGGTATTTCCTCGAACGATACTGTCATCGACAATCATTACGGTCTTGTCCTTAAACTCCCAATCGATGGTGTTGAGTTTCTTCTTGACTGAATCCTTCCTGATTGACTGGCCTGGCATGAGGAATGTCCTACCAATGTAGCGATTTTTCACGAAGCCTTCCCGATAGTTCACTCCGAGGGCTCTCGCCATCTCCATTGCAGCAATTCTGCCGCTGTCGGGGACCGGGATGACTGCGTCAATCCCGTGATTGGGGCGCTCCTTGAGCACCCTTTTGGCCAAAGCGGCCCCCATCTGTAGGCGAGCTCCGTGGACCGAGATTCCATCGATGGTCGAGTCCGGTCGGGCGAAGTATACATGCTCAAAGATGCAGGGCGTGTGTTTCGGATCGGAGTGACATTGCTTGGCTAAGAACGAGCCGTCTACTCTAGCGATTGCGGCCTCACCTGGTGCGATGTCCCTCTGAGGGGTGAATCCCAGAGCAGAGCACGCGACGCTCTCAGAGGCGAAGATGCGCTCGGTGAATCCATCAGTCTCGCACACCCCCATGAAAAGCGGCCTGATTCCATGAGGGTCCCTGAAAGCGACGAGTCCCCATCCTGTAATCATCGCAATCACGCTGTAACTTCCCTCGACTCTTAGGTGGGTCCTCTCTACAGCTCGGAAGATGTCGTCCTCGGAAAGGGCCCCGAGTCCGCCGGGCCTGCCGTTAACGGACCTCTGGATCTCTGCCGCAAACAGATTGAGCAGTGCCTCCGAGTCAGAACTGGTGTTGATTCTCCTGTGATCGTACTCCAATAGACCGTTGATGATGTCAGTGGTGTTGTTCAGGTTGCCGTTGTGAGCAAGGCTGACTCCGAATGGAGTGTTGGTGTAGAACGGCTGAGCCTCGGATACCGAACTCGAACCTGCGGTCGGATAGCGAACATGTCCCATCCCCATTGGTCCGAGCAAGTTAGACATGTGCTTGGCCCTGAACACATCCCTGACCAAGCCATTGGCTCGCCTGTGGTAGATATTCTCAGAGTCACTGGTGACTATGCCTGCTGCATCCTGTCCGCGATGCTGTAGGACAAGCATCCCGTCGTAGATAATGCTCGCCACCTGAGCGTGCGGATGCCCCAAGATACCGATGATACCGCACATCGGATAACGCTTCGCGCTGGCGATGAAGGACTTAGCACTTTCCGGGTCTCACTTGCGTGAGCCCATGGAACGTGAGCGCTTGTTCCACCTGTACTTTCTGATTCTAGCGGTGGCACCATAGCCGCAGTGGGCGCACACGCTCTTGGTCTTGTGATATGAGTGCCTGCCGCAGCGCCTGCACCTGATGTGCGTGGACTTCTGCCTCTTTCCCATACTGGGTGTTCCCTTTGACATCGCTACCACCTAGGACAGCGCGGCGACCGAAGGGGGTGTTATGAGAGTTGCCCAGTGGAGTCGTATCACTCAGAGTCTGATTCGGCATCTGAAAGCGCAATCAGAGGGTCCTCAGGACGTCGTCTGAGCGATGCCTGCATCATGAGTGCGGTGAGAATTGTGAATCCGAGATAGAAGAGGTCGGAGATAGAAATAGCACCGACGACCAGATTAGTCCTGACGGACATCAGATCGAAAGAGGTTCCCCCAGAGATTGTCTGCAGATAGGTTGAGGCAAGAATCACCACGGACGCTGCTGCAAGTGGAATCGCCGGACGGTGATATGGGTTCAGAGTTCCAATCATGGCTAGGATAATCAGAAGCGAAGTCAGGGCTACTGAGCCGAGGAACGCACTCGCAATGGATTCCATCTCAGGGCTCATCAGACACCTCCAGATGACGCCTCAGAACACTCTCGACATACTTCCTCTCCTTATCTGTCAGAGGAGTTGTCTCTGGCTCGGATAGAGTCCTGCGCTCAGTGAACCTAATCGATAGGGCGAAGACTGCGATTGCCAAGACCGTTCCGATGATCGTACCTAGCCATGACAGAACCTCGCTAACAGACAGTTCTGGCAGGCTGGCGAGCATCAGGTACCAGGCAGCGAACATGAGAGCCCAACCGGAAAGTAGGGGCAGGGGCTTTGCCTTCGAGTAAGTGGGCGCCCCTGACAGGACCAATGACACGCCCGCAGCGGATGCTACTAGCCATGGGCCCATTTCCAGTATGGTTTCAATCAGTAGTAACTCGGGCTCTGCCAGCTGTTCTGCATGCAGCAGCATCAAGGCTAGCCCGAGTACGGCTACGGGTGCCCCAGCTGGATGCCTCTTGAAGGCGGGGCCCGTCCTATGCATGGAGAAACCGACGACCATGAGGCAGAATCCGGCCCAGACCTGAACTGCAGCTAATGGCATGTCCGTTGGCGGTGAATACCATTACATCGTATTTGTGACTCATACTGCCAAATTCGCCCCGCAGTGCCCTCGATAGAGTTCATAAACGGGTCATCGGTGGCCGCGATGTCGCAGGACGCGAGGTGAGCCCATGGTCAAGATGCCTAGGACAGTTAAGCGCTACAGTCCGGCTGCTGGCAAGCATACTGAGCACACCGTCGAGAGAGTCAAGAAGCGACGTGCTAGTGAGCTGAAGTGGGGTCAGAGGAGATTCCGCAAGGTCACGTCCGGTTACCGTGGATTCCCAAGGCCCAAGCCGTCGGGTGAGAAGCCAACTAAGAGGGTCAACCTAATCTATCGGTGCACAGAGACAGGTAAGGCACATTCCCCTGCTGGGAAGAGAGCTAGAAAGTTCGAGCTAGTAGACAAGTGAGAGGTGAGATGATGAGTGGTAGATTCCTACGAGTCAACTGCCGTGACTGCGGTCACGAAGCCATCATCTTCGACAGGGCGTCAACCTCGATCTCCTGCGCCATCTGCGGCGCCACTTTGGCGCGGCCGGCTGGAGGCAGGGCGGATTTATCCGGAAGCACAATCATTGACGTCCTCGAGTGAGGGATGTCAAATGGTGGATTCCGACCCTTGGCCTGAAGAAGGTGAGTTACTGATTTGCTTAGTCAGGAATGTCAAGGAGAACGGCGCATACCTTGACCTCGAAGGATACGAAGGGAAGTCTGGATTCGTCTTCATCGGAGAGGTCGCATCCGGATGGGTCAAGAACATCAGCGCTCATCTTAGAGAAGGACAGCGGGTGGTGGCCAAGGCGATTCAAGTCAGGAAGGACAAGCAGCGAATCGAGTTGTCAATCAAGTCTGTTTCAGAAGAACGTAGGAGAGACACACTTCAGGCCTGGAAAAACCGTCAGAGGGCTAGTCAGATGATGCGTGTCGCAGCCGAGAGAATAGGCTGGGATGAGGCGAAGACTGCGGCTATCTGCGATGAGATGAGAGAGGTCTTCGGAACTCTGTACGGAGCCCTTGAAGAATGCGCCATGAGCGAGACTGCGTTGAGTGATGCAGGCTTCGCCGGGGATTGGATTACAGTAGTCACAGAGTTGGCCGTCGAGAACATAGTCCCACCGTTCGTTGAAATCAGAGGAGAGTTCGACATCCAAGTCTGGGGGGCAGAGGGAGTAAATGCGATTCGTGATGCCTTAGTGGCTGCAGAGGCCTGTGGGGAGGGGCTCGAGGAGGTTACCATCACATGCCATTACGATGGGGCACCTCACTACAGGGTCGATATCAGGGCTCCTGACTACCAAGCTGCTGAGTCAGTCTGGGAAGCAGCGCAGAAGGCGGCCTCGGACAGCATGGCTTCGGTAGAGGGCTCGATAGGGGCCGAACGTCTCTGAGCCGTCTTGCGCGAGCATAGACTTCATTGACCCTTCCGAGTGCAAGAGGCTCGATAGGATGGTCAGGACCAAGTTGCAGAGGTGTACTTCGTGCGGTGAGTACGGCCTCGGGACGAGGTGTGGAGAATGTGGGGCAGCAATGGCCGCAGTATCTCCGATGAAGTACTCTCCCGAAGACCCGCAAGGGGCTAGGCGACGTAAGCGCATGGATGTCGGCAGCGACGAATGGTTGGAATCTCTTCCGACGACTAGGAAAAAGGAAAGTGAGGAGGAATGAATCGTACCAGGATCCATTGGCTCGTCGGAGACAGCCTGCCAGAGCATGCAGCAATGTTGGAGGCGGTTCCCGGTGTCGGTAATGTTGGAAAGCTGGTCGTCGACTCACTGGTAGAGGCGCACCCGTCCAGAACTCTGGCGTGGATTCTGCATCCCGACTTCCCCCCACATGCGACACTGGATGGAGATTCATTGTTGGCGCCACCACGAATCCGCATAGACTCCGTGCTATTGCCCGACGGCAGGACGGTGATTGTAGTCGGTGGCCACCTACAGCCGATTACTGCAGCCGGTCAACACGAGGTCTCTGAGACGATACTGAAACTGGCCACGGATTCAAACACGCCTCAATTGCTGGTTCTTGCAGGTCTGGCAGCAGGGGCAGAGGACAGGCAGATACACGTCATCTGCGCAGATGCTGAGGTCAGAAAGCGGTTGGAAGTGGATGACATCCCGGTAAGTAGAAAGCACCCCGAGGCAGGTATGATTGGTATCGCAGGGCTCATAATCTCGCTCTCTCCGCTGCATTCAGTAAGCACAATCGGACTTGTGGCCGAAACCATGGGCGCGAGTGCGGATGTGATGGCGGCTGACCGGCTGGCAGCTTGGATAGAAGCGGCCTTCGACCTGCCTCTCGGCTTAAGCCTGGATTCGACAGAGAAAACCGCAGCGAGGATTCTCGATGAGATGAATGCTGGGGGCGACTTGGAAGAAACTCTGGCGATGACTGATGCAGAGACTGGTGACTTCTACGTCTAGTCGTCTATCCACCCGAAGAGACGACAATCAACTCGAGATTGATGTCGGATTCGATAATCGAAGTGTGAGGGACGATTGAGTCCCTATGAACGGCTAGAACGGTCGAGGCAGGGATTGACATTTTTTCTAGGATCTCGGAGATGCTAATTGGAACATCCGATTCTAGAGACAGGGAATCGCCATCGTGCTCTACCTGTATTCTCACGGCCTTCACACATCGGGTCAGCCTTATGTTTGATTCGCAGGTGGCCGGAGCGCTGCCGAGATCGCATAGCCCGGTATTGCGGTGGATTCGAAATCCACTGTCCAT
>CAYMRU010000015.1:0-20056 GCA_964392975.1 uncultured Candidatus Poseidoniales archaeon
CGTACACTGTCAGCGACCCTCCTGCTCCCTCACTTCCACGGCGAGGCGAACCAACATGAACCCCTCGGTCACCATTTGGCCCCATTTGCAAGGCTCTTAATCGGAAAGCATCATTCACAATCCCCTACACGGCGGGGACGTGAACAGGGTCGAGGAACTCAAGCGTGAGGCTGGGATTGCCGCCTGCTCATTCGTCCACGACGGCATGAGAATCGGCCTCGGAACTGGCTCCACAGTCAAGTACACGGTCACCGAAATCGGCCGAATGATTTCAGAAGAAGGAATCAATGTGATTGGAGTCCCGACCAGTGAGTCCACAAGGGAACTGGCAGAGAGCCTTGGAATCCCCCTGTCTACTCTGGAAGAAGCAGCCCCGCTCGATATTACAATCGACGGGGCTGACGAGTTTGACCCAGATTTCCAACTCATCAAGGGCGGTGGAGGGGCACTTACCAGGGAGAAGCTGGTTGCAGAGAAATCCCGAGCCATGGTGGTGGTAGCCGATGACCGTAAGCAAGTAACGACTCTAGGAGAGTTCGATCTGCCACTAGAGGTTGGAAAGGATGACTGGCAGAGTGTGGCAGCGAAACTACAGGAGGTTTGCCCCGGACAAGTCAGTCTCAGGCGAAAAGAGTCCCCCTATGTCACCGACAACGGCGGATACATCCTCGACTGCCGATTCGGCCCCACTATCTCAGACCCGGCCTCTTTGGAGGGGCAAATCAGGTCGATAGATGGCGTAGTGGAAGTCGGCTTGTTCGTAGACATGTGCGATGCCGTAGTTATGGCTACTTCATCCGGAGTCTCCACTTTGCTCAAACAAGGCGGCAGACTGGTCTGAATACCGGCCGTCGCCGTTATAGAGGGGCGACAATTCGCCGTACTGGGTCTGTAGCTTAGTCAGGTAGAGCGACGGGCTCTTAACCCGTCGGTCGCGGGTTCGAATCCCGTCAGACCCGCCATCATGACTCTCTCAAACCGAGCAACCTATACCCCCTGACCTTCACGCAGAAAGGAGCACCGATGAGCAAGGAGCACTGGATAGGGGACGTCAACTCAGGGTCGCATGACGACTCCGAGGTCGAACTGAAAGGCTGGGTACACCGAACCAGAGGCTCGAACAAAATCTGGTTCATGGTACTGCGCGACTCAACAGGCACAGTTCAGTGTGTTATCAAGCGAGATGTTGTGGGTGACGATTGCTTCGATTCACTCAGCAACGCTCTCATCGAATCAAGTGTCATAATCACAGGCAAGGCTAGCCCCACAGACCGAGAGCACGGTCATGAGATCCAAGTCACCTCGGGAGAAGTCGTCGGACCGGTAAATCCTGACAGGCCATTCCCCATCACAGAATCAGCAATGACCGATTCAGACGGGGGAGAAACCGAGTTCTTGCTCGACCACCGTCATCTTTACCTGCGCACAGGCAGGATGACAACGATGCTCAAACTCCGTTCCACTGTATTCGGTGCAATCCATTCTTACTTCCGGGACCGCGATTTCATTGAGTACCAAGCCCCGAACTTCGTAGCCGGAGCAGTCGAGGGCGGCTCGACCTTGTTCGAGGTCCCGTACTTCGGGCGCAAGGCCTACCTGACTCAGTCATGGCAGCTCTATGCAGAGGCAGCAATGCCGGCTCTCGAGCGCCTGTACACTATGGCGCCCTCATTCAGGGCTGAGAAGAGCCGGACTCGCAGGCACCTAACCGAGTTCTGGCACGCTGAGATGGAGATTGCTTGGGCGTCTAACTCTGATGTCATGGAGCACGGCGAAGGAGTCGTGCGACATATTGCTAGAACGCTACTCGATGAGAGGTCCGATGAACTCACAAGTCTAGAGCGAGACTTGGACCTAATCGCTCGTTATGCGGACAGCGAATACCCGAGGATGCGCTACGATGAGGCGATTGAGATTCTGCAAGGCAAGGGCGTTGAAGTCGAGTGGGGACAAGACTTGGACTACTCAAAGGAGAAGATTCTGACTGCTGACTTTGAAGTCCCTCACTTCCTGACTCACTATCCCCGAGTCGCCAAGCCGTTCTATCATCGCCCAGACCCTGATGACCCGAATTACGTACTGTGTCACGACCTGTTGGCACCCGAGGGCTATGGCGAGATTATAGGCGGAGGCGAGAGGACCTGGTCCGAGAGCGAGATTCTAGAGAGAATCGAGGAAGAGAAAGCTCCGATGGAAGCCTACGAGTTCTACGTCGATGTGCGACGCTACGGAGGAGTGCCTCACGGCGGTTTCGGCCTAGGTGTCGACAGAGTCTGCACATGGTTGGCCGGAGCTGACCACATCCGCGAAGCAATACCATTCCCGAGAGACAGCAGAAGAGTCACGCCGTAGGCGTGCCCTGCGAATCACTCATACGAAGGCGTCCTCTGCGATGCTCATGGACGATTGGCGCGACTTGGATCTCGCCAACCCGACAGAAGAGCACGCTATGCTCCGACAGATGGTACGCGACTTCGTTGCCGACGAAGTCGAGCCACAAGCACTTGAGTACGACAGAGACGAGAAGTTCAATGCAGCATTATTCAGGCGACTGGGAGAGCAGGGAATCCTCGGAATCTCGGTGCCTCCCGAGTACGGAGGTGCCGGATTGGATGCAACTGCGGTTGCGATAATCAACGAGGAGTTGTCCTACTCTGACCCAGGGCTTTGCCTTGCCTATTTGGCACACGATCAGTTGCTGTCCAACAATCTCGCTCACAATGGCAGCGAGGAGCAGAAGAGCAGAATCCTGCCCAAACTTTGCAGTGGTGAATGGATAGGTTGCATGGCGATGAGCGAGCCAGGATACGGAACAGATGTCCTTGGGATGCAGACGACTGCCACTGAGAATGATGACGGCTCGTGGACAATCAACGGCAGGAAGATGTGGATAACCAATGGTGCAGTTGACGAGGAAGGAACTCCTGCAGACATCGTTTGGCTCTATGCAAGAACAGGAACCGATTCGAAAGGCAGGGCTGAAGTGACCACTTTCATCGTCGAGAAGGGTATGCCTGGCTATTCAGTAGGCCAAAAGATCGATGACAAGCTAGGGATGAGGGCAAGCAATACCGCCGAATTGGTTTTCGACGACTGCGTAGTTCCCGCTGAAAATGTAGTCGGAGGTCCCGGCGAGTCGATGATTCACATGATGAGAAACCTTGAGCTTGAGAGAATCGGACTGGCCGCAATGGGTGTGGGCATCGCCAGACGCTGTCTGGCGGCGATGAATCAGTACGCCGGCGAAAGGGAAGCCTTCGGCAGCAAGATTCGTGATTTCGGTCAGATTCAGAGGCACATCGGAGAGTCATGGGCCGAATATCGAGCTATGCGCGCATACGTATATGATACAGCACGAGCCACCGATTTGTCGATGGCTGGGAACAGACTCGACTCAGACGGAGTCAAGCTGTTTGGTACCACTGCAGCCAAGAACATCGCCGATAGGGCGATTCAGGTCATGGGAGGCTATGGCTACGTAGGTGAGTACACCGTCGAGAGACTGTGGAGAGATGCCAAACTACTGGAGATTGGAGGCGGCACTCTTGAAAGTCACCAGAAAAACATCACACGAGACCTTTCGGACGATCCGGGACCAATTGAGAATTAGTGGTAGTCCCGGGAGGATTCGAACCTCCGTCACCGGGACCAAAACCCGGTATGATGGACCACTACACCACGGGACTCCGGTACGATGACGAGGCTCACATGCTATTGATTTGACGGGACAGGCAAGCGACAGCATCAAAGGTCCTTGGAGTGCCCTAACTCCATGCGTCAACACTTGGCTTTCGTCTTGGCATTCTTGATGCTGGCTTCTCCCGCTTCGGCTCTGATGGAAGGGAGTAATTCAGAGATAGGGGAGCCAAGCGATGCCGTCGACAACCAAGTTTACCCAATCTCTTCGCCATCCATCGATAGTGTAATCCAACCATGGGTTGAATCCACTCTCTATCAAAGAGCCGAGTCAGAATTGGACCTACTTAGAGTCACCATAATCACTCGTTCTCTAGCAACCCTCAACCAATGGCAGTATGATCACGGGGCAATCGAGCAGCAGAAGCCTGCCAATCCAGGTGAGAACCTTGTAGCAATCGACCCAATCGACGGAGAGATAAATCATAGGACCTTCTGGATGGATTCGAATCTATTACCCAAACTCACTGGAGTCCCGGGAGTAATTGCGATTCTCGATGCACAGAATTCGCCCGAGCCGTACGATATCACTCCCTTCGAGACTCCACCCGGAATAGGGCCCGAATCCGTCAGAAGCGGGGAGATTCATGGTGCCACTGACGCATGGGAGAGGGGTTACTCGGGCGAGGGTATGGTAGTGGCTGTGGCAGACACCGGAGTCGACTTCGCCCATCCTGATCTTAACGGCACTCAGGCGAGAGTTCTGGACTCCTCATCCCCGTACCACGGATGGCCCTTGATGTTCGATCACAACAGCATGTATCATTGGCTAGTGAATGGTGATGCGTATCCTTCGAGATCGACTTGGTACGCGGACACATCGAATCTTGACTACGATAACAATACTGACGGCATACTCGACATATCGGGCTACAACATCACTGGGGTGAACGCCTCACTCTCTGGGGAGTATCACCTCGGAGAGCACCCTGACTCCACATTACGAGATAAGGCAGGCGGGGATGTGCCGATTCTTGTTGTCGATGACAGAGTCTCCGGTCTGTACGAAACTGTCTACCCTGACATCAACCTCGACGGCGAGTTCGGCAACGATGTACCCATGAGGCCCGGAGAAGAGACTGCCGGGCTCGATACCGATGGAGACGGATTGTGGGATATCTCAGGAGGCCTTGTTTATTGGGTGGCTGACGGATTTAACGGAGTCCCTTACTCTGAGATTTACGCACCTCGCCACGGATACAACAACAGGATACCCGGGGCGGGCAATCTGACTCTGTTCATGCTAGAGTCGGGCAGCCATGGAACACTATGCGCCAGTGCCGTAGCCGCTCAAGGAGTAATCAGCGATGGCAAGGTTCTCGGAATGGCTCCCAATGCGACAATTTCCTCAATTGGTAACCACTACTCCGGTGGCCATTCGCTTGATGGCTGGAGATTTATCGCAGAAGGATACGACGGAGAGACTCAGACCGAGGGTGACCAGCCAGATATTGGCTCGTTTTCATTCGGATACTCATCAGTCGATGAGGCCGGAGCGGATGGATACTCGCTCTACCTTGACTGGCTGACTCGAGTCTATAACGAAGATACATCGTATTCTGTCGCTATCGGCAACGGTGGACACGGATTCGGAACTGCTAAGGTACCAGGGGCTGCTCATGGGATATTCTCAGTAGGTGCCTTCAGTAGCCGTTCAAGCGATTCTTGGGGGCAGAGCGCACCGTGGTCGAATAGAGGGCCCAATGTGGTTGGCAGGATGGATCCCGACATAGTATCGGTAGGTTGGTCTGCCACCGGAGATATCCCCTTGAACTCCAGAAGCAACGCGAACTCAGCCTGGTCCACTTGGGGTGGAACGAGTTTGGCCACCCCTATTGCTGCCGGTCTTATGTCACTTGTCGCTGAAGCATGGCAGGAGAATCTAGGCAGTTACCCCCGCTCTCAGGAATTCAGGGACTTCGTGCTCTCAACCTCGGATGACAGAGGCTATGAGCCACTGATTCAAGGCGGAGGTTGGTTCAATGCTTCTAGGGCGATTGCGACTCTGGAAGGAGACAATGGCACGTGGTGGGCAAGTCCCGCTCAGTGGAACAGCGGGACCTATCAGGGTATGCATAGAGACGCCAACATCAATCTCATGAGACAAGGCGAGTCTCAGGACGTCAATCTCGAGTTCCACAACTATGCCAATCATTCTATGATGCTGAGTTTCACCCCTACTGCTCACAAACCCCTTGAGCACAATCGCCACATCTGGCTCAGCAGAGGTGAGATAAATTGCACCGAGAACTCGAGTGCGGATTGCGACGATAGCCCTGCCTGGGGCAACCTCACCTACACTAATTCGGAATGTGAAGACTACAGTTCTAGCAGACCCCACCTACTTATCCCTCTGCACATCTCTAACAACTCCAGTATCCAATTGCCACCCAACACAACTCAACTGAGAGCCCGTGCTACAATCGAATACTCTGCCTTCGACGGTAATCAGGATCGTTCGGCTGAGGAGAGAGTGTATCTCGAGATATTCAGATGGACAGACTTCGATGAGGATGGGGCCTACATAACCCACACTCAAGCCCCGGAGTACCATGTCATGCCGGATGATGAATGGACTGAGTCAAGCGAGCTTGAACAGGTCACTTATTGGTGGAAGAAAGGCCCGAACGCGGAAGTCAGAGTAGGCCTGCCCTTTGAGGACGCTAGAGATGGATTACTGCTCGGAGTTTGGAACTATAACTGCCATGATTCGGATGACCCAGAGTCGGGCGACCCAGTCAGAATCGAAATCGACTGGACTGCTTTCGGCAGCCTAGGCGATGATTGGATTACCATCCCTCCTGATACAGTCATCCCTGCCAATGACTCGGCGACTGTTCAAATGACAGTCTCAGTTCCCTTGGATGCAGAATCTGGAATCCATCAGCACGGTGTGCTGATTGAGACATTCGAGCTCAACCAAAGCGGAGTTCCTAGTCAAGAGCCGATGAGAAACTGGACTCTTCCAGTCGTTACCAATGTGCCTTGGTCAGGTCCATTCTCGCTCGTTCCAAAACCACTGGATGGAAATGTCTCAAACCAGACGCTGTATGATGAGAGCTGGATTAGCGGGGCAACCCGCTGGGACTGGAGGGCTGAGAGTGGGGACTGGAGATTCCTGACTGTCGAGTGGCCAGCCGAGTGGGACACAGGCGGCACTGCGATTCTGGATGTCGACTGGTCCGATACTGTGGAAGGTTTCGATGCTAACTTCAACTCGACATACTACGACAACATCTACTCAGATATCGATGTGCTTTGGCTATCTGAGACCCCTCATGCCTACGCGTCCGACGACCCAGAAGCTTACGGTGACTCCACATTCTACATAGAATCGCGATCAATCAACAATTACGCAGGCAGTGGATCGCATAACTGGGAAACCTTCACCGACACGTCGCGTGAAATGTTCGCAGTACCGGCAGAACAAGGTATTCACCAATTGGTGCTGCACACAGCCTTGCATGGAGCATCATCTAATGACAACCCACTGAATGTCTCCGTTGGATATATCGCAGCAGAGGAATCCGGATTCCAGAAGTTGGTGACCGACTGGTCTGAGGGCAGTGGTGAGGACTCTGTGCATGTGGTTTCAACACTTCCCCTAAGTGTAGAATCCGTTTACTCCTACGGCTGGAGCCAACCTTCATACTTTGAAAACGAGACTGCTTTCCAAGATGATGCAGGAGACAAGATGTCCGCCTCTTGGTGGTACAACCTGACCATTCAGAACTCCACTGAGTTAGACATCAGAATGAACTCCTTCGAGGCTGCTGATCTAGATTTGTTCTTATTCCATGACTCCGACGGAGACGGCAGTTTCTCTTCTGGCGAGGAAGTCGCCCGCTCTACATCTTCTTCATCATCCGAGAGCGTCTTGATTACAGATCCCGAGGATGGAGAGTATGCGGTAGCAGTGCAAGGCTACGATGTTCCGGGAGGCAGTGTCCAATTCTGGATTGATATCGATGTTGTCGGCGGAGATGAGTTATCGATTACCGAAAACTTCTCCCTCTCGGAATCAGAGATCTCCGCCCTTTGGCCCAATGGCAGTGAGGCCCTCGCAGGACAGGTCCCTGCGGCAGCCTTCCAAGTGAACTTCTCGTATTCGCGACCGACTCATGCCGGTGTATGGTCTGGACATATCGAAGTAATTGTGGAAGGAGGAATCAGCCTGCTCCTACCATACACATATGAATTAGTCGAGTTAAATCCTCAGATTTCCTTCGTGCAGCCTGGGAACATGTCTGAGACCAAATCAGTCGTGCCAGTCCAACTCCATGCACTTGATACAGGAATAGGATTCAGGCTGGATGACCTCAATTGGAATCCCGCTGATAATCTAACGAGGGTACCCGATGCCGATTCAGTGGAGGCCATTGACACCAATCTGACATTTCACAACCTGACCGATATCTGGAACAGTGGGAATCACTTCGCTATACCTGAAAATATCAGTTTCAGAGAGGTCTGGGTCAATGCTACTTTGCCTCCTATGGAGCAGTGGCATCGTTACACAGCCACAGTGACCGACTTGTCCAATTTCTCATCTCGGACTCATCTGGCCGTCTCCTATGACATCACTGCCCCTGCTCTGGCGTTATCCGGCATCCCGTGGATTACGAATCAACCTCTCCTTACCTATACGATTCATTCCGAACCAAGTGCCAGTATAACTCATTCCGGCACACCTGTGCCACTCGATGATAATGGGAATGCTGAGATTACTATCCAATTGTCTGAGTCTGAGCCAAGACAGGATCAAGACTCTACATTCTATTACGTGCACGGGAGCAGTGTCTTCAACATTGTAGCAACAGACCCGGCTGGGAACTCGTTCACCAGAGAGTTCACTGTGGTGCTCGACACATCTCCTCCCTCCACCGAACTGATTCACCTGACCGACCAGTCGGGCTACTTATACGACTCTTTAGCAATGGTCGTCCCCGTTAATCTCACTGAAGGAATTCTGACTACTACAATCCCAGTAGACGTACAGGAATGGTGCTTCAGATTATACTCGCTTGAATCTCCGCACGAAATTGTGGAGTGCGGATCCGAACAGATTATTCCCCAGACTATAATGGAAGATAATCCGGGCCAGATTGCTAAGTCAGCGGAATACAGAATCAACACAAGCGAACTGCCAGATGGCGATTACATGATTACCATCGAGCTGACAGATTGGGCTAACAACACGGTTACTCAGCATTGGCCCATTGCTCTCGATAGCACAGTACCGGTGGTGGAATGGTCAATCAGCCCCGGGACCGATGAGGGCTTCTTCGATCACAGACAGGGCTTGTCTTGGTTGGCTAGCGAGGAGGTGCATGTAACCTTCACCATAGACGGCGAGATAATCAGTGAGCGCACTGCGAAAACCAGTGGTGCTTTGTTTGAACTCAATCGCACGGGTGTGCACGTGGTCTGTCTAGAAGCTGTCGACATGACGGAGCCACAGGAGAATGACAACAGATTCAAAGAGTGCCGGCAGATGACGCTGGATGCTTCAATCTACAATACTCATGTCGCCGCGAATTGGAATGGTGGAATCATGGCTATCGATGAGGTCCTAGCCACCGTTCAAAGGGGCCCAGACCAAACAATTCGCTGGAGCAGGTCCGATTCTGGGGAGGTGAATCTGATTGACCCAGGGGCTGCGATTGTGATTCTGAACTTTGAGCTCGTAGAGGGCGAGAACCAGTTCTTAATCGAGGTCGAGGCATTGGATCACTTCGATAACTACGTCTTATCCATAGTTAGAGACACTATCTCACCCCCACTTACCATGGCCGAGAAAGTGAACAGGACATCTACGTTGGAGACCGAGAGAGTACTTACTGGAACATGCGAATCTAATGCACCTGTGATGATTTGGACAGAGGTTCAATCAATCGATTTCATCTGCGATTCAAGCGGTCAGTTCGAGGTTACAGTCGAGATTCCTGATGCTCCTGGAACACACGTCATCAACGCTCTGACTTCCGATTCGGCAAACAACGACAACTCTACTTCGACAGAGATTCTCAAGCAGGATTGGATGGACTGGGCCATCGAAGATGCCAGAGACTCCGGGCCGATGCTATGGTGGTTCTCCTTAGCAGCCATAGCGGCGGTACTGCTAGTCACAGTGCCTACTGTTGTGATAAGGAGGCGTTCGTCTAGAGCCGAGAGAATGCTCGAGCAGGATCCTAACCTCGATGAGACAATGTCTGAGTTCGAATCACCAACAGACCAATAGTCGAGCACTGGATTGAGTAAGGCTCATCCCCTTTCTCCTTCCCGTAGTGGCATGGAAATCAACAGCATAGCAGTTCTTGGAGCGGGCCAGATGGGCAATGGGATCGCCCAAGTCGCTGCCTGCGCGGGCTATGATGTGACGATGATAGATATCGAGCAGTCATTCGTTGATAGAGGAATGTCATCCATCGAGTCATCCCTATCCAAATTGGTATCGAAGGACAGGATGAGCAAGGAGGACGCTGAGTCAGCCCTCTCTCGCGTGCACGCGTCTACCATGAAAGAATCCGCCTCAGAATGCGACCTAGTAATCGAAGCAATTCCGGAAATTCCCAATCTGAAATTCTCTACATTCTCCGAGTTGGATGAAATCTGCAAACAAGATGCCATTCTGGCTAGCAACACATCAAGCATCAGTATCGATGACATCGCTGCATCGACAAACAGGCCCGACAGAGTAATCGGAATGCACTTCATGAATCCAGTTCCTATAATGAAACTCGTAGAAATCATCAATGGCACGCAGACCTCTAATGAAGTAAATGCAGCAGTTGTGGAGGCCGCCGAGAGAATGGGCAAGACTGCACTGTCATGCAATGACTCGCCAGGCTTCGTGAGCAACAGAATCCTTTGCCCCATGCTGAACGAGGCGATACTGACCCTTCAGGAAGGAGTTGCACAGCCTGATGCAATAGACGGGATCATGAAACTCGGGATGAATCACCCGATAGGCCCACTGGCTCTCGCCGACTTAATCGGACTAGATACGGTGCTTCACATCATGAATGTCTTGCATGAGGGTCTGGAAGACGATAAGTACGCCCCAGCCCCTCTTCTAGTCGAAATGGTAGAGCAGGGTAAACTGGGTCGAAAGAGCGGTGAGGGTTTCTATTCCTACTGATGATTTGACATACTGGTAAGGTGTATTTTCTACACCACATGGAGTGCCAAAGTTCTAATCATTCACGTATGCCCCTTTGGGGCATGACCCGGTCCCTGACAGCATCGGCGATTACCTCAATCGTCCTCATTTCATGCATGTCGGGAGTCGTCCTAGCCAATGATGCCGGAAGTGGTGGCGATGTCGGTAACTCTACCTCAACAGCATATTCCTTGAGTGCGGTCAATGCGACATACTATGGAAATCTGACCAATTTGGCCGATGAGAATGACTACTACTCAATCTCCATGCCCAATAACACCGGAATCTATGCCGAACTAATCTCACCGGGGTTTACCGGATCTAACGGTTCTGGATCAAGTTCTACTTGCTATAATGCCACATCTCCTCCATGCGATTTCGATTTGTTCCTGTACAGTTCGACCGGCTCGTCAATCGATTCCAGTCTCTTAACAACCGGCTATGACGACGTGACTTCAAATGGAACCATCGTAGGAGGAACCACAGTTTACCTCAACGTAGACCAATGGGATGGTGATGGCCAGTATGCTCTGATAATCAGCATCTTCTCTACCTCAACTGGCGGTGGTGGCGGAGGTGGTGGAGGAGGAAACAACTCCACTAGCCTGCATGACGCAGGGATGGGATACGATGCAGGTGACACTTATTCGACTGCCATGATTCTATCTGCGGTGAACCAATCTCTTTGGGGCGATGTGGATTCAACCTCCGATTCTTACGACTTCTACAGATTTACAGTCCCGGCCCAGCATGGCTTCTCACTTTCACTTGATTGGAATGGCAGTTCCTGGAGCCCTGACTTGGATCTCGAACTCTATGACGCAAACGGGACATTGCTAGAATACAGTTGGTTCAGCAAACCTGAATCCCTCGGGCCCTACAACGGTGCAGGAGGAATAACCTACAACATCGGAGTCACTGCATATTCAGGCTCGGGCGACTACCTGCTAAACATCACCATCGACAACCTCTCGTCCAGCCCCATCTACAACCAGGACGACGCCGGAACGGGGGGCGATGCTTCTGATGATTACAACAACCCTACTGCAATCAATTCATCCATCGGCCAGTCCTATTTCAGTGGCTGGGCCTCTGATAGCGGAGATACGCTAGACGAATACTCAACTACAGTTCCAGCTAATCATGGCATTTCTGCATCTCTTAGCTTCGATGACTCATCAATGAATCTTGATTTCACACTTGCCGGATTGCCCAATCCTTCAAACAACATAATCGATACCTCATCAACATTCTACAGTCCTGAGTCTGTCACATCTAATGGCACATATGTAGGAGGTGGCTCAGTTCTGTTAGAGGTATATGCAGTCTCAGGCCAAGGAGTCTACGATATCACAATCTGGATTTTCCATCTCGACTCTGATGGAGATGGCCATTGGGACGATAACGAGACTGCATGCCAGTCTGACCCCGATGATCCAACCAGTGTTCCAACAGATACTGATGGGGATGGAATTTGCGATTTCCTCGACGATGATGATGATGGAGATGGGTATGACGATGCCAATGACAGCTTCCCCCTAGACCCAAGCGAATGGATGGATACCGACGGAGATGGAATAGGAGACAACTCTGACGAAGATGATGATGGAGATGGATGGAGTGACTCAGATGAGTATAGCTGCAGTACCAATCCTCTCGAATATACTAGTCAACCACTCGACACAGACGGCGACGGTGAGTGCGACATAGTCGATGATGACGACGATGATGACGGCTATCCGGATCTTTCAGACGCCTTCCCTCTAGAGTCGGATGAATGGGCCGATACTGACGCAGATGGAATTGGCAACAATGCCGATATCGATGATGACGGCGACGGCTTCTCGGACTCAACTGAATCCACCTGCGGCTCGGACTCTCTGGATGCCGAGTCGATTCCCCCTGATCTCGACCAAGACGGCTCTTGCAATGCGCTTGACGGCGATGACGACAACGATGGCTATCCAGATCTTTCAGACGCCTTCCCTCTCAACCCCAACGAATGGGTAGACACTGATGGCGATGGACAGGGAGACAACGCTGACCTAGATGATGATGGTGACTCAGCCCTCGATCAAGTCGATGTCTTCCCCCTCAATCCAAACGAATGGGCAGATAATGACGGCGATGGCATAGGCGACAACGGCGATTTGGACGATGACGGGGATGGATGGTCTGATCTTGATGAGGTCGATTGCCAGACCGATCCGTTCTCTGCGATTTCAGTTCCTGTCGATTTCGATAACGATCACGAGTGTGACAGGGTTGATTCAGACGATGACGGCGACGGAGTGGATGATATTTACGACATGTTCCAGTTCGATGCCTCTGAATGGGACGATCTGGACCTAGATGGCATTGGGGACAATGCCGATTCGGACGACGACGGCGATGGCTGGGAGGACCTCGACGAGCCGAATTGCGGCACATCACCGGTCGATGCGAACTCATTCCCTACCGATTCCGACTTAGACGGCATCTGCGATATTCTCGACCCAGACGACGATAATGACATGATACTGGACATAAACGACGATTTCCCTCTCGATCCCGCTGAGCACGAGGATTTCGATGGCGATGGGATTGGCAAC
Organism: uncultured Candidatus Poseidoniales archaeon; assembly: GCA_964392975.1. GTDB lineage: Archaea > Thermoplasmatota > Poseidoniia > Poseidoniales > Thalassarchaeaceae > Thalassarchaeum. Next base: position 13,450 of record CAYMRU010000015.1, read on the forward strand.
AATGCCGATTCCGATGACGATGACGATGGATGGCCGGACGAGTTAGAGGCTATCTGTCAAACGATTCGACTCTCTTCAGCCTCTGTCCCGGAGGACACTGATGGAGACGGCTCTTGCGATGTAATTGATGCCGATGACGATGGCGATGGCATCGGAGACCCCAACGATGCATTCCCCAAGGATCCCGATGAGTGGGAGGATCGCAATGGCGATGGCCTAGGGGACAGGGCAAACCCATTATCGATATTCGACCATATGAAACTGAATCCTTTACTTACCGGAGTGTTCGTAATCGCTATACTGGGAGCCATTGCAGTATCTGCGCTAATAAGGAGCAAGAGATTCGAATCACTCACTTCTGATCTGTTACAGGACGACGATTACAGCACTTACGAGGACCCACCCGAACCCGAAATCGAGGACCCACTCGAGCCTCCGCAGAACCTGACTACCTCAGAATACCCAGTCTCGGACGAGCCAGATACCAATTATTCACTCCCGACCTCTCCTTCGGAGAGGTCGCCTCCCCCTCCCCCTCCAGGTTTCGAATATCTCGCTGAACCAATCGAAAATCAGCCAGTACGAGTGGATAGCTGGGAGGATCTGCCTGACGGTGGAGACTATGTGCAGACTGAACCTATGAGGTATGTTGGAGAAGACTGTGGGACATGGGTCCGGCAGGAGGATGACAGTTGGATTCTCGAATCCTGATTGAGCCCATTGATATATTTCCGATAAGACTTAGATTATCAGTCATATACCCTACAAATTCTTCGATATGAAGCATATTCTTACCCTTACACCCCAAGGGGGTGAACTGAGCATGTTACGACATGATTATATCATTCTCATCGCGTGATGCACGTTAGTGACACCCATGAACGAGAACGCCCCACGCTCTGTTTGTCTAGTTATATTGATGATTGCCGCCGTAGCACTGCCTCTGATGCAGACTGGTCCACCCCCTGAATTAGAGGTGAAACCAGCCAAGGAGGAGGTTGCTGCCAACCCCTGTTTGGGCTATGATGCCTGTTTGGGCTATGATGCCGGTGGATATAATGCCAGAACTGAGATTTGTCCGGGTGGCTCATCTACCAGTGGGCCGCTTGGCAACGGGGCATGTCCTGTAGCCAACCTATCGTCTTACGTCGATTACGGCTCAGGTGAGGTGACGACCACGTTCTACGGTTTCATGGACGGTTTCGGATCGGCCGCTTCGGGGCTTGACGACGACGACGTATATCAGATATGGGTGCCTTGGGGCTATGGCATCAATGTCACACTCTCGTGGAATCACACTGGAAATATGATGGCCGCTGGAATCGGTCCGGGGGGCATGACCAGCTACTCATATGCCAGCGGGGTCGGTTCAGCCTACTCCTACGCCTACTCGACCACTGCCTCATCCCATGTACTGTCTACGATAGGACATTCTGTGAGCAATTCCATGGTTGACATCTATCTCGACTGTTCTGGTAATTACTGCAAGACCCTGTACGGGTACTCAAGCGACTACAGGATGGATATCACCACTTGGCCTTCAGATGCAGGAAACTACGGTGACTCCACCCAATCATTCTCTACCGGAGTCATATATCCCTGGGATAACGGAGATACGTGGGTCGGCGGTTGCCTCCAGTATGGTGGCACTTATTGTAACGTGAATGGAGGTAGCGGCGATTCAGGAACCAAGACCATTGCCGCAGGACAATCTCTAGCGATGTTCGTCAATTACGACAACTACGCATATGCAGAATCAACTCTGACTGTGACATGTACTTCAGGCACCCAGTCAGTATCGATTACTACCTTTGATGGCACTTTTATCTATTACCAGGACTACAGTGCCTTGTATATCGCCGAATTTAACGGACCAGACACTTGTACGGCCACCACTACGGACAGTTGGGGCGACGGTGGCATAGAGGTCTACTGGTCAGGTCTCACTCCTCCTGTGACGGGAATCCTGACAGCTTCTCTGAATGCCGATACAGCCTCACACTACGGAGTAGTTGGCACGACCGACATCTCTGATGTATATGCAATCGTTATTCCAGATGGCACCTTCGGTGCACTTAGTCTGGATTGGCAGATGAATGTGGACTTGGATCTTAGAGTGTACACCGATTCCGCTCTCACATCGTTGTATGCCGGCTCTTACTACAGTCAGCCCGAGACAATCGATCTGGCCCCATTGGGCGAGGACATCACAGTATATGCCAAGGTTAGTTACTACAGTTGGACTTCCTCAGATCCTGCCACTGGTTACAAGTTGACACTCACAGTAACTCCATCGGTCTTCCCGCCGTGTTGGTTCCAGGACGACGGAGCTGACGTTGGAACCGGAGTCTATGATGGGTCCGGTTCGGATGCAGCCGACACCAGAGCCGCCGCTGGCATGCTCACTGGTATGAGCGGCTCAGTAACAGGGATGGTGTGTGACGGTACCGATAGCGTAGACACCACGGATTGGTATGAGTTCACTGTCCCGGCCCACCATGGCCTTTGGGCGAAACTGGAATGGACCAAGAATGAATCAACTGATTATCTGAGAATGTATCAGTACATGAGCCGTTTCGGTAGTCAGTACTCCGTTTCCAGTTCCATTGCTGCCACTTTCCCTGCTCAGGCTGTTTCTTCTAACGAATCGTACTACTGGAGGTACGATCTATCCGTTCCCTCAACCATGTGGATCCAAGTATCTACTGGGAATATGGTTGATGACGAGGAGTACAACTACACACTCACTTGGGAAATGTACAACCAGTCAGAAGCCTGGACCAATCCGTCCAACGATGCGGGTTCAGGAGTCGATGCAGGAGATTCGTCATATTCCGTCTCCAGTCCCGTGGTTTTACCATCACTCAACAACACCTACATCGGACATGGTCACGACTATGAGGATATGTACGATCAGTACAAGATATACGTGCCTCAGAACTACGGCCTCCACATCGTCGTGAGTTTCCCTGAGCATAATGACGTGGACGTCATGATTCGACGTAACACTGGAGGCACCTCGCTGTCTTCCATCACACCAGGCGGCCCGGGGACATCGTACTCGTACAATGATAATCCCGAGGACTTGTGGATTTACACTTCACACGGCGGACAGGACATCTACATCATCATCTGGACTGACAGAGGCTCAGGCCCCTACACCATGGACATAGACCTGATTACCACGGATACCGATCCAGATCCGGAGAACGATTGTGGTATGGGTGAGGACGCTGGCGACACCCTATTCTTCAGTTGGGCCCAGGCAACTTGGTTAAACAACTCCAATCAGATAGACGCCAACGGCGATCCCGATGACGCCGGTGGAGTTTGCACAGGTTGGATTAGCGACATAGTGGATGAGCAAGATGTGTATCTACTCCTTATCCCTGCAGGCAAGTACCTAACGTGGAATGTGTCCTGGACACCGCAGCCAGGGGTGACGGTATACACCTACATGTACAAGTGCCAAATCCAGAACCAGCCTTGCGGCGGTCAGAGCGTCTACTACGTCTCACAGCAATACAACGCGGACGGATTCACAACGGGCTCGACCGGACTATGGTGGTCTCAGGGTGGATGGGCTGTTCTTGAGGTCAGATCCACCAATGCTGTGCATTTGGACTACACCATGGATATCCAGTTCGGCTCTCTCGCAGATCTCTTCGGAGGCATCCAGAACGACGCCAATTCTGGCTTCGATGCTGGCTCGGGAGCAGCTGAGGCAATCCACGTCAATTCCTACATCAACCAGACTGGCGACACCTTGGAATTCCAAGGATGGAACCACCCTGAAGTGGACACAACAGACCGCTTCACATTCGACGTCCCTGCCAACTACGGCTTCGAAATCTGTGTTGAGCATGATGGCAGGCAGTACGGACCAGGTAGCACAGGCACTGTGCTGATGATTTTGGATGTCTACGGCACGCCCTCTAGCCCATTGCCCTCAAACACCTACGTGTACTATGGAATGAACCCGATGTGCTGGTCGACCAACATGAGCACTAACTACTTCGGTGGTGAGGCGTTCATGATGGGTGTCAGGAACTGGGCTCCGTACCTATACGCTACTCATGATACCAACGACTACAACGTCACTATCACCTTCCACACCCTAGACGCGGACGGCGATGGCTGGTACGATGACATGGAGGTGGCGTGCGGGACCGATCCTTACGACAACTCCAGTGTACCTCAGGACACCGATGCAGATGGGATATGCGATGCGTTGGACAGCGATATGGACGGCGACGGAGTGTTGGATGCGAATGATGCGTTCCCTCTCGATCCCAATGAGTCTTCAGACATCGATGGCGACGGCATAGGAGACAATGTCGACAACGACCTAGACAACGATGGCTGGAACAACTCCGACGAGGTCGATTGCCTGACCGATCCTTTGGATCCGGACTTCTTCCCGGATGACTTCGACGGCGATGGATTATGCGACCTCATTGACCCAGATGACGATAACGACGGTTACGATGACAGTATCGATGTATTCCCGATGAATTCCTCTGAATGGGCTGACAACGATAACGATTTCATCGGCGACAATCTAGACCCCGACGATGACAACGACGGCTATGACGATGAGACCGAGGGAATTTGCATGTCAGATCCAATGGATGTCATGGACATCCCGGTGGACCAGGACTTAGACGGGATTTGCGATGCCGAGGACAACGACCTCGATGGTGACGGCTTCGACAACGATGCCGATGCTTTCCCGCAGGACCCCACTGAGTGGATAGACACAGACGGTGACGGTTTCGGCGATAACGAGGACACAGATGACGACAACGACATCTACCTCGATGTCGATGACGCATTCCCTCTGGACCCAACCGAGTGGATAGATACCGATGACGACAATGTCGGTGACAATGCAGATTTGAACGATGACGGAGATGCTTGGACCGATGCAGAGGAAAATCTGTGCGGCTCCGACCCTCTCGATGCTGATTCGGTGCCTGATGATTACGACAATGACGGCCTTTGTGACAAGACCGATACCGATGACGATGGCGACGGTTGGGCGGACATCAACGATGCATTCCCATTCGATGCCGCTGAGTCAACCGATTTCGATGGCGATGGCATAGGTGACTTCACTGACACCGATGACGACAACGACGGCTGGCTGGACTCAGAGGAGCCCAACTGCGGCACTGATCCAATGGACACCTTCTCGGTGCCTGACGACAACGACCGCGACCACCAGTGTGACATTGTCGACCCCGATGACGACAACGACGGCACGTTGGATATCGACGACGACTTCCCAATGAACCCAGCTGAGCAGAACGACTTAGACGGAGATGGAATAGGAGACAACACCGACAATGACGACGACAACGACGGCTGGCTTGATGTCACAGAGGCTCTCTGTGCTGCTGCTGGCGGCTACGGAGATCCGATGAACGCCGCCGTGGTACCAAAGGACTCTGAGACCGACCCAGGCCCGGACGGAGTATACGGCACCGATGACGACGACCCTGATACGGTTATCGGCGACCGTGTCTGCGACGCCCTTGACCCTGACTGGGATGGCGACGGAGCCCCCAACCCTGCAGACCCGGACAACCCTGTGTGCAACGCTGAGTTGTGTGAGGACTGGTTCCCATGGGACCCGACCGAGAAGCACGATGCCAACAGTGATGGATTGGGTGACAAAGGCACTCCTCTAGGACTCATGGATGATATCCAGGCTGAGCCTATGCCGTTCATCGGCGCAGGAGTGGGCGTTATTGCTCTAGTTGCCCTAGCCCGCCGTGGCATGGGTGGTGAAGATGAGGACGATGATTTCGACGAGGATGCCGACTACACCGAGGACTTCCTCGACGACGATGAGCTCGACGAGGCAATCGACGAGGCCTTCGACGAAGATGAAGAGGACGAAGACTGATCCTCGAACATAACCGGACCGTTCGGGGCTCCCATTTTGGGAGCCCTGGCGGTACCGTTCCGACATTACTCTACGCGCGCGCTCGCGCGTGACAATTCTCCAATTGAAGAATTCAGGTGATAATAACGAAATGAGAATTATCGGTTAGTAGAGGTCTAATAATTAACATTACAGGCTCCATTATTGATACGAAAAAACCCCCCCATTTGAGGGTTAAAATGACCAATTATTAGCCATTTTACTTATAAAGAAATGACCTATTATTCACCCCAATTGATATTAATATTGTTCCTGAATTTCCACTATATTCCCAGACATCTCCTCATCCCAGATTAGCTCTGTTTTCTTCTTGTCTCAATTTTGTAATCCAATTGATCAGCAAGAGTTCAAGCACAGGTCCGGCATAACCTGTTTTTCAGTCGAGAATATTTTTTCTTTTAACCCGGCTAATTCAGCCAAAGTCGCCTCTAATCGGCATTTTTTCTTGAGACGTACTATAATTATCAGCCTAATAGGGGTCCAATTAAACAGGTCCTCCCTAAAGGGAGGGTTCCGTAATGTTCTATAAGTGAGTTATTTCGTAGCGACCAGCATGGTTGCAGCCATGCCGCTAGTAGTAGAGAACCACAAGCCCACAAGTGGGCTAAGAACAACCGACCTGAGAAACATCGCAATCGGCCTTTCCGCCGTGATTGC
>CAYMRU010000016.1:0-18308 GCA_964392975.1 uncultured Candidatus Poseidoniales archaeon
GAACAAGTCCCAGAAATCCAATCATGACCCGGAATACTGCTACAAGCACCAGCCGAGTTGATTGAATGGCCAAGAAGTGCATCGGAGTGAGAGATGATACTGGCCATCCGTGCAACAGGTCAGCCAGCGGCGGCTCGGACTTCTGCTACCAGCACCAGTCACAGGGAGAAGATCAGAGGATAATCGACGCTCTAAACGATGTCTATCACTGTCCGAATGATGGTCAGCAGTTGTATTGGCGGCCAAAGAAGATTCGTGAACCAGGTCGGAGTAGGCACAGATGCGATACGTGTGGTGGAATCCTCCTGACTGAGAAGGGTATCAACCCGGTGGGGTTGGAGAACATCTTGCAGCTTCCAGAAGCCCTCGATGACGGACCGGTGGTAGAGTGCCCCACTTGTATTCCAGACAGCGACCTGCCCGAGGGTAAGGTTTTACTTTCCAATTTCACAGTGGAATGGGAATTCCGCGTGACGAAGTCACAATATCACTATGTCAGCTACCGTGGAGTGTCGAATATTGGCCATTGCAGAATATGCGGTTCAACCTGGTTTGCCGGCCCGGGAGAGCATGATGCGCTTGGAAAGAAGATTGGAAAAGACAGGAGGGAGCTCTGGAGAGATCTCGATTATCGCAGTGCTGAGAGATTTGGGGAACATATGCAATCCGTTTTGCGAGATGAAAGGGTGAAGCGGATCATTGCGAAGAAGGAGAAGGAGGAGAAGCAGAAGGAAAAGCAGTGCAAGCATATAGATTCGAACGGGCAACAGTGCAATAGGGAGAAGATGCAGAAGAAAGGGGCTGACTACTGCCACAAGCACCGACCGAAGTAATCAGGATTCTTCCTCTTCGGACTCCTCTGACTCATCTGATTCTTCTTCGAATAACTCGGGTGCGCTCTCTGCTGCATCCTTGACGGCATCGAGGGTCTCTTCCATCCGCTCCTTGAAGGTCTCTTGAGTTGCGAGCATCTCCTTGGCCGACTCGACAGCCCTGTCAATCATGTCGTATCGTGCCTTGATTGCCTCATTGAGCTGCTCAAACAGTTGCATGTGCTGGACATACCAGTCATCTCTGGCTCCAAGTTCTGCATTCGCCACGCGGTTTGCCTCGTCGAGCTCCTCAGCGAGCTCGAAGACTCTCCCGAGTCGTGCTGACTCGCGGGTGTACATCTCCTGCTGCTTCTCAAGCTCGGGCTCCAAGTGCTCGATCTTCTTGGATGACTTTGCTCCATCGAGCTCTAGCTCGTGGATCTTGGCCTCCTTGTCTGACAGGAGATCCTCGAGGGCCTCGTAATCTACTGCAGAATCGATTAGTTGCTTCTCAAGAACCTCGAACTCAGCATTCCTCTCTGAGAACTCGTCCTCGATTTTCTTGTAGGCCACATACAGCTTCTCGAGACGGTCTGTTTCCTCTGCCAGTCTCTCCTCCAACTGGCGGATTCTGAGCTCAGGTGTGATTGTGCCTTCTTCCTCAGACATACGAGCCCCCCTAAGGGGCTCGACAGACGCATCCGATATAACCCCGGCGGGTTGTATGGCACCTGCCGACCGTGTTATTCAGGCTCATTCGCAGACTGCAGCGATAGTTGCAGACAGTACCGCAGTGAGCCTCTTTGAGGATGGGATATGCAACTTCTCATCGGGTCCGTGTGCGTTGTTTCCCGGTCCGGCAGAACCGGTGCAAAGGAACATGGCTTCCGGGTACTTGCCCTGCATCATCGCCATGAACGGGATTGTTCCGCCTGTCCATGATGCTAGAGGAGGTAGTCCTGTGAGGGTAATTGCTGCCTCATTGATTGCTTCGTTAACCCTGCCTCCGAGCGGGGGAGCATGGAATCCATCTGCGCAGGAATCAGGTGAGAATGTAACCTCAGCCCCGTAAGGAGGATTGGCTTCGAGGATCTGCTTTGCACTCTCTATCACTGACTCTGAATCTACTCCAGGAGGAATTCTGAAACTGAGTTTCAGGTCGGTGTTGGTCCTCAGGACGTTGCCGGCAACTTGGACCGGTGGCATACCGTCGGCGCCGATTATCGACAGCGTGGGCTGCCAGTTCATCGCGATAATCATGTCCTCGGTAGACTCGGCTACCGGGACAAGGGTGTCGACTGTCGGGAATTGCTCCCACAGACCGCCCCCTACTACTGCTGCGAGGGCTGCGGCCTTCTCGCGGATGTCAGCGCCAATCTCGACGTGCATCTCAGGAATCAGTACCTTCCCGGTGCTAGAATCCTCGACTCTGTCGAGAAGCATTCTCTGCAATCTGAACGAAGACGGGATTGTTCCGCCTGATGTGCCCGAGTGGATTCCCTCATGCGAGACTCGCACAGATAGCGTTCCCGAGACCAGTCCTCTGAGAGCCTCTGTCATCCAGACATGGTCATAGTCAGGTCCACCGCTGTCTAGGACCACAATCATGTCGGGGTCGCCTAGTTGCTCGCTCAGCGCATCCAAGTAAGGCGGGAGATCGAATGAGCCTGACTCCTCGCAGGTCTCGATGAGGAAGGAGCAGCGGGGGTGGGGGATTCCCGCCTCCTGCAGAAGACGAATCGAGGTCACGCACAGGTATCCTCCGTAGCCGTCGTCGACCGAGCCTCTGCCATACAACCAGGGATCTCTGCGGACTGCCTTCAGGGGGTGCAGACCCTCAGACCAGAGTTCGGGCTTGGAAGGCTGCTTGTCCAGATGAGAGTAGAAGATCACCTCTCCGGGCCCCGTTCCTTCGATAGTGACTAGCAGGACGGGGGACTTGTCATCGATTCGGTGGACTACATGACTCATGCCAGCGATATCTTGCTCATCGAGCCAAGCGCAGAACAGGTCGATTGTCGCATCGAGCTCTCCCAACTCGGCCCAATTGGGCTCGAAGAGAGGAGAGAGAGCAGGGATGCTCACGAACTCCATCAGACTGGGCATGATTGACTCCTCCCAGATCTCATCACTTCTCTTTGCCAGTGCACCCAAATCGATTGCCATGACCCTGTGTATGGGATTGAGCAAATGGATTCTTCGTCTGAGCGTTATGCGTCTCGCGGTCCGCAAATCGGAATTGGACCTGTGCTGAATGGGCATCTATCACACACTTCCGACAACTCAGAAGGCAGCCTCTCAAACTGTGAAAGCGACATCGAGGATGACAGTGCCATCCTCGCACTCCTCTCGAGCAGTGCATCAAGGTTTGAGAGCGAATTCTCAAGCATCTCTTCTGAATACTCAACCAGTCTGCCTGTGACACCTACTAGGATGGCAGGCGGCAGCACCAGTCGGGAAGGCATTCCTTGGGCCGCTCTAGCATCCTCGATGCTCTTCAGAGCGCGATAGTAGAGTGCTAGTTGCAGACCGTGCTTGGTCAGTATGTCGACTTCTGCCTCATTTATTGGTCCGGCTTCCTCCGAGCCTAAGGCCTCGATGAGTCCGGTAGGAGAATCGGCGTCCATCGAGCCGGCATCCTCAGTCTTCAGGTCGACCGCGCGAATGGCGGATTGACCATCCGAAGTAGCGGTGCAGACAACGAGGTCGATGATTCCACTCATCTCCACGACTGCGCTGTCGTGGCGGGTCATCGGGATGTCTCCATCTGGACTCCACCTATGCCTAGTGGCATTGCTTGAATTGACCTTGATTGAGATGTGGAATGGCATCTCGGTCCTGAGTGCCTCTAATCTGTGGTCGCGAACCACATCCTTACGAATCATCGCGCCCAGAGGGCCATTACTGACGCGGTCGGCCATCATCATGACTAACTCGGAAGTCCTATTCGCGTCTGCATCGGGCGGCAGCAACTCGTTGAATACCGTCTCGTGGATTTCTGAGTCGCAGGTCCTGTCCTCCCTCTGGACGGTCCACGAGGGCAGTAGAGGCGCACTCGGTTCACCTTCGAGTCCGGGGTTCCCTAGGCCTATCTCAAGCACTCTGTGAAATATCGTCCCGAAAGTGGCGGAGTCAACATTGCTCGGCAGTCCGCCAGATTCGGTAGCCCTCAGGGAGGGCATGATTGGGTCAGGGCTCAGCCCACCTCTGGTCTCATACCACTGTCTCCTAGCGCACTCGTCGAACACCGGGAGGCGGTTCGGTGAGACTGCTATGCGAGGCGTGGAGTCGATACGGGGCGCTATGCTGGATTCAGGCCCTGAACCGGATGATCTTGCAGCATCATCAATCCTCTCTATCCTCTGTAGTGGAGTCAGTACTGACTCCTCGGTTTCGAAGCAGTCCGGGTGGTGCATGATTAGCATACCATCGAGACTGTGCGAATCACCCAGTGAGCCATTGGCCACCATTCTGACCGGATTGAAGGTCCTGACTCCTCTGGTCCTGAGGAGCTTTGGGTCTTGCGCATCCTCCTCGTCGATCCATGGCGAATCGGTCTCGGCCCTCCTGAGCGACGCCTGTCTGAGTGATTCCATCCACATCTGACCCAACTGCGGTAACGACTTGTCATACGTCCATGGCACCGCGAGACCGTTGCCTTCGTCCCAAGCAGTTTTGCGAGGCGAGCCGACGATAACGAGTCTGTTCTCGGCTCTGGTGGCTCCTACGTACAAAAGCCGCCTAGCCTCAGCGCTCTTGCGGGCCCGGTGCAGCCAACTGACATGATTCCAGACAGCTGACTGAGGTGAGCCTTTTCCAGGCCACGGCTTGGGGTTGCCCGAGAACATCTCTGGGCTGACAATCAAGCGACTCATGTTCTCATTCGTCATGTTGGTCTGTCTGTTCGAGAAAAGGTCGACGAGGAAGACCACCTTGGCCTCGAGTCCTTTCGCACTATGTATGGTCATGACTCTCACAGCATCGCTGGGTGGCGTGTTGACCGCCTCAATGGCCTCAGAGTTGTCCTCCCTGAGGTCGCGAATTCGGTCGGCGAGCACCATCGGGTCGCCACCGACTTCGAGAGATAGTCCTCTAACCGCCTCAACGAAGTGCTCGACGTCCTGAATAGAAACCGGGTCATGATAGCCCACTAGAAGGTCGGAGTGGTCTATGGTCTCCTCAAGCAAATCGATGATTCGACCACAGGCTGAGAGTTCCCTCCACCTCTCAACCAATCTCCTCAGCCTGTCATTCGGGCAGTGTTCGCTTAGACGCTGTAAAAGGTCCTCTCCTCTTCTAGAGCCGTTGAGATAGGCCTGTAGTTCGGAGTCATTCAACCCAATAATCGCAGAGCGTGCGACCCAGGCCGCGCTGTGTCGTGAAGTGGGTCGAGCCACGAGTTGTAACAGGCCTTCCAGAGCGTGGACTGCTGGCCTCTCAAGCAGCCCTCCCTCTCGGTCTGCTTGAGCAGGGACACCATGGTCGCGGAGATGTCTGATGACTGTGTCTCTGATGTTAGGTCTGGTTGGGAGTAGTATCATGATATCACTCGGGTCGACCGGTTCATCTGCCTCGACCTCATGCCAACTGCCGTCGGCGGCTCTGATCATAACTGGGTCTCCCAGAATCAGACTGCGGACCCGCAGCGCTATCATCAACGCCTGACGCTCGAGGGCGTCCGGTGGGCCGGGACCGAATGGGTCGAGAGGGACGGTGAGGTCCGTGGGGGGGTCCTGTTCTCCACCGGTAGAAAGAGGGCAGATCCACTCTATGGCACCGGAGTCGTCTTGCTTTTCGGGGTCGCAGAAAAGTGTCTGAGGAGTGGCATAGAAATCGGCTGATGGGAACAGTCTGTGACGGTGAGATAGAATATCCTCCCACCACTCATTCATCGCCCTAAGCAGACCTCCACTAGTGCGGTAGTTTACTTGGAGAGCAATCATTCCCCGCTTGCGACGCTGTACTTCTTGCTCTCCGGGAGGCGGTAGGTTTCGGTCCGAGGAATCGAATGGAATCCACGGGACTAGTCCTCTGCCGCCCTTTTCCATGTGCTCACTGGCCTTGGCGATGGTCAGGGCGTGGGCGTTCCTCGGGTCACGGCTGTGAGAATCTCTGCGTAGAGTGGGTTTGCGCACGAGCGCGGGGATGCTGGCAAACTCGTGGTCGTTCACTAACATCAACTGGCGGGCGTACTCAAGGAATCCTGTAACCTCTGCTTGTCGGAAGGCGTAGATGCTCTGCTTGACGTCACCCACATAGCATACAGTGGGCTGCCAAGGCGTATCGGGCGTATCGGGCTCCCCTTCCTCGGCTCTCCTCTCTCCCCACAGCCTTGCCAGCAGGCGCCATTGCAGCGGGGAGTTGTCTTGGGCCTCATCGATGATGAATGCCCTGTATCTCCTCCTAATCGACCTGAGCAGGTCGTACCTGTACTGCAAATCGGTGCGGATAGCCCCGAGGTCTGCAGCCGCCTCGCCTGCGAGTCTAGGTTCCGCCTCAAATCTCTCAAGGACTTCAAATGCCGTGTGGATGTGGTCATCAGTCCACGGCCTGTCAGAAATCGTGTCGAGCGCGCTCTGTAGAGAATGAGGATAGAACGACCTGCATGTGGAAGGGCAGTTGGCAAGCAGCAAGTCTCCGGCCAACCTCTGGATGTCATCGAAGTCGTGAACCTCGTCCCTCTCCTTGAGCTTCTGTAGTATGCCCTTGAACCCTTGATGAACGAGATACAGATCCTCCAGATTTCTCACTTCGGCCTCTAGGCTGATTGCGAACGAATTAGGAGCAGCGTCGAGGCGCTCGGGCAGAGGTTCGGGCATCGGAGTTACCGTTGGAGTCCAAGTGTCCGGAGAGGCTGGTGGTCTGGTGCCATCGAGGAACATAGCGAGTCGGGTGAAATGCAGCACCAAAAGACCGGAATCGGAGGACCAAGCGTCTTTCAAATCGTCTGAGACGGTCTTGAATCCTGACTTCACATGCTCTTTGGAGGTCCGATCCTTAATGCTAGATACCTTACCGATTCCAGCAACCCATTCGTCAGAAGGGAGATTGTTGTAAGGAAGGAAGGATAGATTTCCCTTTCTCAGCGAGGCGCCACGATTCAGAGTGCATTCAAGCACGTGACCCATCCAGACGAGTTGTTGCCAAGGGTCGTCGGGGAATTCAGAAGAGAGTTCGTCCAAGCAGGCCATTCTCGACTCCACTGGCCAGCCATCCAAGGCTAGCACCGCTGAGTTGTCCTTCACCAGATTGCAGAAACCGATGATAATCGAGTGAATGTTTTCTGCTTGGAGGCGGATATCTTCCGGATCAATCGAAGCCATGATCTGCTGGTGCAGAAGGTCTGCGGAGAATCGTTCACCATCCTTCAGGCTCCTAGATGCCTCTTCGATGAACACTGATTTGTCGACCAAACTTCGCAGTACCTTCGCTGCCGTCCACCTGCCGGAGTAGTGGCTTGCTATTCGGTCCCGGGCGGCTAGGATGTCTGGTGCCATCCCGGAAGGCAGGCCCGCATCCACCGCCTCTCCAATCCGCGAGTGAGAACTTGGCAGCCGCCATAGGCTGTTGAGAGCTGATTCTACGAGCAATGCTCGACCAGCCTCCGAGACGTTCTCACGGCTGAGAGCATCGCCGAGTAACCCTCGATATGGCGAGACGAGGCGATTCAGGAACGAGTCTATGGTACCAATAGGAGCATCCTCCAACAAAGTCAAGAGTTGCTCTCCAAAACCTGGATTCCTGATCCTCGGGTCGCTCCTTCCAGCCTCGTCCGAGCCGGCTGGTCCGGGCCTCAGTCCAGCGATATCGCTCCTCAGACGATCGCGCATCTCGTCAGCGGCTCGGTTAGTGAAAGTCAGCAGTACGACCTCGCCGGGAAGGAGTCCGCCCCATTCCCTGAGGTCAATCCTCTCAGAGGAAGGAGCTGTGACCATCCCGCCGGATAGTCTCGCGGGTCGCTCGGGGGTAGGAAGTATCCTAGTAGCTCTCTGATCCTCCGTCAGATAGTGCTCAATCACCCTGTGCACGATAGTACTGGTCTTACCGGTTCCAGCCCCAGCGTCGATGACGATGTGCGAGTCTATATTCAGAGCCAAGCGCTGAGCCGTGTTGAGTCGCATCAGAATCTACCCTCCATCCTGACATCACAGGCATCACTGACTGAGCAGTAGGCGCAGACTCCCTCTGAAGGGGTGGGATGGACTCTGCCTTCCGCCGCCCCAAGGGCCGTGCGCAAGGCGACTGTCAGACGATGAGTTAGCCATGCTCTGAAGTGGTCACTGTTAGGAGATGGTGGTTCATCGATGAAGCGAAACAGAGGGGCGGTGATGGCCGTACGTGTCCCTATGTTGGCTTGGTCATCAAGATGGTTGGAAGAGGCCTCTGCCATATGCTCGGTCTCATGACTGAACAGAGAGATTCCCGCCGCAACGACTAGGTCCCCTGGATGAGCAATCTCCCAGGCTCTCGCGTACAGGGCCAACTGTAGTTCCTGTAGCAGGCCATCCGAATGGCGCTCTTCGGCCGTCTTGCTCTCGGAGGTCTTCAGGTCCCTGATTGCGATTAGTCTTCGTGGCTTCCAACCGGTACCTTGCAACCTCAGGGGAGCTACGCTTTGGTCGCCATCCTGATTGACCCAATTGCCGGTTTCATCCATTGGCAGGGCATCGACGCGATCAATCAGGCCCCTCATTCGAATAGAAGGAAGATCCTCGCCTGAGAGCTCTGATGGGACTGAGATAGAGATTCCTTTCTCGTCATAGTCAGACATGTTCCATTCAAGGCATAGCGGAGCGGCGTGAGAGAGTTCGGCCTCTGCTCGCACTATGGTGCCGATTCTGCCTGAGGCTCGGGAATCTGCAGGATTGGCGAGCCAGTCATTCCACTCCGACCTTTCTAGACCGGTGAGTATCCTTAGTCTGTGATTCGAAACAGCATCGGTGCGATCGAGCCATGGTGCCCTCGAATCGAGAGATTCCAGTGCAACCCTCATCATCTGGTCTTCGCTGAGTCCGGAGGAGGATACTGTCAGAGGAGTCTTGGCGTCGTCCAGTTGTCTCTCAATGCCGATCTCCATGCCGAGAGCGTTGCAGATTATGTCATGATGCACCAAATGCAGCAACTCTCCGTGAGTGCGGGGGTCGAGGTCCTCTGACTGACGCTCGTCCTGATTGGCCCTCAGGCTATTCGACAACCAACCCATTCTCGGACAGCGCAGCCAATCGTGCAATCTGCTCGGAGACCACACCTCTACTGTTTGCTCTGCTCCCGACAGGTGTCCGTGCCTAGCGTCGCTGATTCGGGTCCCGGTCTCAGCGGGATTAAGCGGCCTGTAATCGATTGAAGGTGTCCTCTTTCCTCCTTCTGTGAACCCGCCTATCACCGGCCACCTCTGGTTGGAACGAGGGTTTTCCACGCCTGCGGGGGTTGTGCGGGAAAAATCGGAAACCTCAGCAGAGAGAAGGTGGGATCTCGCCGCATTTGGCAGGTAGCCGTCTTCATCGGTATGCTTGGGCTGCCTGCGCTCCCTGTCTCTCTGCAGTGAGGAATCCAATGGGATGGTGACGGAGTCTGAGTTAAGTGGTGCTCTGGGCGCGGCAATCATTCGATCCATCATCGCGCCTTCCAATCTCCTCTCTCCCCTCGGCTCAAGCGGCGAGTCTGCAGTGAAGGTGAACTGCGCGGCCTCATTTTTCGCATCGTTAGCAGTAACCCATTCTCGCAAAGGCGCTGCTGGAGGAGAGGTGTCATCGGGAGATGGGTCAAGCAGTATCACCTCGTTGGCCGATGCGAGTATGCTCTCAAGGTAGTGTCTAGCGTCCCTGATTGGTCCGTCGGGGCGCAGCAGTCCCTCGGAATGTCTCTCCTCTTCCCCGAGGAATGCCATCCTCGCCACGCTGAGGTCCCATGAGGCGCTGGATAGATTCGCCATGATGATACAGTCTGCCGTACACCCCAGAGCCTCGGCTGGGGTCAGCAGGGAGATTCTCTCGGTAGAAGATGCGATACCTGGCTCGACTCCACAGCGACTAAGCAGATAGCCGAACTCCTCCACCCAGTCTGGACCTGTTTCAGGAGTGCTCAGTCCGAGGCTGGACTGATAGGAGCGCAGAGCGCGATGATCCCTGATGATGGCCTGGGCTACCGCCGCTGGGGTGGTGCCCTCGCCGTCACTCGGTTTCATTAGTGACTGCAAATCTATCGAGCGCAGCAGCAGATTCAGCCAATCGTCACCGTTTGCTGCTGGTTCGGGACACGGTAGAATCTCCCCCGTCTCGCAACCAATCAGAATGGTCTCATCTGAGAGCGCGTTGAGATCCTCCCTGTTCAACAACGGGCGTAGAGACTGTGCTAGGCAGAGCAGCCACCACTGGGTGGATTCCTTGGTGATGTGATCGTACTTCGAGGTCACCGGACGCGAGAGGGTGCGCAACCACTTCTCGAGAGTACCCGGTCCCCCCAATACATGGTCATCCCTAGCCAGTCGTGTCAGCACATCTGGGTCAGCTACCGGACAAATGCTAGCGTTTGACGAGTGCTCAGAGGATGCTTCGAAGGGACTGATTGTGGATTGGATGGCGAGGGATCTCAATGCTTGCAGGCAGAAGGCATCGGGGCCGTGAGGCAGGTTAGCCAAGGCCCCAAACCAATGTCCGAGAGGGTGTGATTCGGAAGGGGCCTTGGAGCGCGGCACTTCTATTCCGATTGACTTCAGTCGCTGGTTCCAACGAGGGAGATTGGAGTTCAATGCAGGATCGATGATGATTAATTTCGAATCTGGACTCGCCTCCAAGCGCTCGCTAGCGAGTACAACTGCAGCATCGAACGAGTGCTCCTCCCTCTGCAACAACAGTCTGGTGACAGAGAAATCGGTGACAGAGTGGTCGGGTTGGTGGGGCGGTATCCAATCAGGTAGCTGTGATGCCTCTGTAATCGGATGCTCGTCGACCAACATCAGACCGTGATGGCCCAGTCTGAAGTTGCCCGGATGGGTCAGTTGGTGAATAGGACGGTGGCAGGATAATGCCAGCAGCATGTCTATGTCGCTTATCGGCAAACCGGGAGGGTGGTCTAGCATCACTATGCCATCGACATCGAGAAGTGTGAATGGAGTGCCCGAATTCTCCAGACCTCGAATAACCCGCTGAGTAGCCAAGTCCGGATGGGTTCCTCCCAGTCTCTTCTCCAGATTGGTGATGACGCGCCTGAAAGAAGCAATACCTGGTCCATTCCATGTGTTGGTCGCTGATTGCTCACACAGGTAGGAGTGGAGTTCCGACAGCGCAGCAGTCTTGCCTCTGCCCCATCTCATCTCCGGTAACGGATTAATCAGAGGAAACGCCAGTTCGGAAGCTGCCCTCGCGCATTCCTCGTGCAGGATTACCTCAAAGGGTGCCTCGGTGCTCAGCAGCCTCGGCACCCTGAGATCTGCCAACAGAGATGAACGCAGTGATGCGATGGTGTGATGCAGAGTCTTATCCACAGCATGGCCGCTTTGCATCTCTGACAGTGCTTGGCGTCTAGATGTCTCAGTAGGATAGACGATGAGTAATCTGCTCTGGTGGTCTGACTCGTCCCCGAGACCGAGAGATTGGGCGGTCAGATGTGAGATTAGCCATTCGGGCATCCTTCCTCTGGCAACCTCTTCACAGGTCACCTGAACGTTGGATTCGTGGCTCATGGGCATCACCGAGCATACGCGATGGAGGGGCGGGGTTATTCAACCCAACTGAGGCTGTTCACGCAACCCGATAATCATCGCTGTCTGCGGGCAGAAGCGGCTGCAAGCATGCACATCAGAGCTGCCAGCATTCCAGGAGCAGGTAGAGGCGATTCGGGTTCCTTCGGATAGGACCAATCAATCAGGAGCACTACTGAGAGGTCGTCCCCGTCCCAGACTGTTGGTATATCCAATGTCGATGTGCCGGTCAGTCCATCGAATTCGTGGACCTCATGGAGAACATGAAGGTAGTAATCCAAGCCGTTTATTCCCTCCGGATAGTGGATGCTGTCCTCGATGAACATCACCCAAGGGGAGAAGGTGATGGTCGGGCAACTGCCGCCCCCATCAATGCATTGGTATTCCAATCCACTAAGATTCCATGAGACCTGTAGGGAACCCTGCTCGGTCTGCGCAGCAGAAAAACTGGCTAGCCCGGTGAAATGCGAGGTAGGTCCGGTCGCAAGCGAGGTGGCAAAGTCATTCACAAGACTGCTTGAACTGGCCCACATACCGACGTGAAGCATCTCTCCAAAGAAGACCTTGGAGGGAGGGCTGCGAGTGTCTTTGGGGACGGATACCGCGTAAGACGCATCCCCATATGTAGACTCCCAGCGATGGTCAGTAGAGTTGCTACCGAACGGATCTATGAGCTCGAACTTGTGTCTATGGTAGTGAATCAAGAACACCTCGGTGTCTCCAATAGCCTCGTTGAGTGAGTTTTCTGTATATACGCAATTGGTGCACCATGTGGCGGTGTAAACTTCGATGACTGGAACGAAGTTATCTTCGATCACGGTCGTTTCTGAGATGTTGGAACCATTACCCAGAGAGATTGCGACTGCTCCCACAGTTCCTCCATTCACCCCCAATCTGGCATCGTCCCACATCGAGCTGCCCTCACTGCTCGAAACCGTCGTCGTGAGGGATGAAAGTAACAGGGCCGCGACGAAGACTGAGGCAATGCGCATAGCCTTCGCTAGCCTAAGGGATATTGAATGCTTACGGGTCATTGAGCGGTTTCGAATGCTGCAATTGCCCGGTCAATGTCCTCGTCGGTGATGTGTAGATGCACAACCGCTCTGATTGTCGAGTCCTCAAGGTCAAGGACATCCACGCCTCTGGAGGCTAGGTCTTCGACTAGCGCCTTCGCGCCACCCTCGTTGCAATCGACGTACACCATGTTCGACTGGACTGCGTCGAGGTCCACAGTGTAGGCATCCATAGCATCCACAGCCTCGGCCAGCCGGCGGGCTCTGGAATGATCCTCGGCTATCCTGTCGATATTGTTCTCAAGCGCGTACAGACCTGCGGCAGCCAGTATCCCAGCCTGCCTCATCCCGCCGCCGAACATCTTGCGCCATCTATGGGCCTCGTCAATAGTCGCAGCGTCGCCGACCAAGAGAGAGCCTACGGGTGCACCCAGACCCTTGGATAGGCATATCGAGATGGTGTCGAAGTCCCGGACCATTCTAGCTGGGTCAGTCCCGCTTGCGACCACCGCGTTGAACATTCTCGCGCCGTCCAAGTGGGCGCGGCACTCGTTTGAGTGAGCGACTTCGCAAATTGCATCCAGAGTGGCCTGATTGTAAATCGATCCTCCGCCCACATTGGCTGTGTTCTCGACACATATCAGGGTACATTCTGGATAGTGGGAGTCACTGCCCTCGACCTTTCGAATCGCTTTCTGAACATCTTCTGGGGACATCTGTCCCATCTCCCCTTCCACTAGTGAGACAGAGCATCCTGCAAGTACTGCATAGCCCCCAGCCTCGTACATGTAGATGTGGCTCTTGCGATGAGTGACAATCTCGTCGCCCGGTCTGGTCTGGGCTTTGATAGCGACAGCGTTGGACATGGTACCGGAGGGAACGAACAAAGCAGCCTCCTTGCCGAGCATCTCAGCAACACGGTTCTGCAACTCGATAACAGTGGGATCGTCACCTAGCACATCATCCCCAACCGCTGCGGTAGCCATGGCTTCGCGCATGGCCTCTGTGGGTTGTGTTACCGTGTCACTGCGGAGGTCAACTCGGTCGCCAGGGTAGTCTCGCATGGGTTCTCTCGGAGAACCCTGTTGCATATCAACTGCGCTAGGAGTCACTCCTCTTCTTGAGGGGGTTCTCTACTCGGATTTTGAGGAGATTTGCGTACCTTTCGCTTACCCTTTGGAGGTCTTCTCTTACCTCGTCTAGGGGGTGACTTGGAATTATTCAGGAACTGCATGAAGACTGCTGCAATGGCCAACACCACCACTGCCCCAACAATTGCGAACGTAGGCAACCCACTATCGTCATCTTCGCAACTGGTCATTCCTCTATCTGCCTGCGATTGGCCCTCGGGGCATTTGGTCTGACTGGTGGCACCAGACTCAGAAACGAAATGGCCAGAGTCGGCCAAGTTGCATGCCATCATTCCTGATGATGGCTGATACGAGCCGGATTTGCAGGGGGTCTGGGATGTTGCTCCCTTGGCTGGAACGTAGTGTCCGGGATCTGCAGTAATGCATTCTGTCTGGGCTGAGAGATCTTGGTAGGAACCTCTGTCACAGGGAATCTGTGCCTCCATCCCCTCGTTAGGGGCAATGTTGCCGGGTTGAGTAACTAGACACTCGACTTGGCCCTCCTCCGGTTGATAGGTTCCTCTCACACAAATCATGGATTCGGTTGCAGCTGTACCGGGGACATAACGGCCCTTCTCCGCATCAATGCACCCTGATTGCCCGGTAGAAGGCTGGTAGGTACCCGCAAGGCAGGCCATCTGCTCAGAAGAGGCGGATTCGGGCACATAGTATCCGTAATCGGCTTCTATGCATGATGTAGCAGAGGGAGAGTCTTGGTAGGTTCCTGATTCACATGCTATCTGCTCCTTGGATCCTTCCCCTACTGTGTAATGACCGGGGTCGTTCTCAATGCAGGCCGATTGGCCGGCAGATGGTTGGTAGGTTCCTGCAGTACACACCGCCTGATTAGAAGATCCAGTATCATGAACATAGTGCCCAGCCTCGGCTAGAGTGCATTGCCCCATCCCCATCATTGGAGCGTAGCTCCCGGCTCCGCACTCAGTCTGGCTAGAATTACCCGTACCCGGTGAGAAAAATCCGATATCGGTTTCGATGCATTCGACGGCTTGTGAATCTGGTTGGTAGGTTCCGGCAGGACATGGTATCGCATAGGAGGATCCAGACACATCTGTGTAGAAGCCGGGATTGTTTGCTATACAACTCGTCATGCCGCTTGAATCCTGATAGAAACCCGGTTCGCAGGGAACTTGTTCGTTTGCTCCAACTGTAGCGACATAGTGACCCCTATCTGCAGTCAGGCAATGGGAGTTGCCAGCAGAAGGAGCGTATGTTCCAACTGCACATTGTGTCTGATCGGTGGCCCCGAATTCAGCAGTATAGTACCCCTCAGTAGTACTGAAGCAGTACGGCTGACCGGGGATTGGCTGGTATGTTCCTGGAGGGCATTCCTCCTGCTCTGTCTGCATACTCAGTTGAACGAAGTGCCCTGAATTAGCCGGGATGCAGGTTGCCTGTCCTGCTAGGGGTTGGTAGGTTCCCGCAGAACATGGCATAGGCTGAGTAGAGCCAGTTGCGCTGTAGTTTCCGGGCTCCACGTCTATGCAAACCTCTCCATACTGTCCGCTGTTTGGATTGTAAGTGCCTGCTGGGCAAGGTAGTTGGTAGGCCGCAGAGGAGTTGACATCAGCATAGTATCCTGGGTCCACAACTAAACAACTAGACTGGCCTGAGTTGGGCTGGTATGTACCTGCAGGACACGGAATCTGATACCCCAGATCGCTGGCAGAGTAGTGCCCAGGATCTGCAGCAATACAACCAGATGTGTTGCTAATCGAATAGTATCCCGGAGTGCAATTTGGAGTAAACGGGGAGGTGTCGAAGATGGATAGGATATCATCGTCGTCGGGATCCCTCTCTCCCAACTGAGCATCTCGGTCAACTAAGCCTGTGCAGTCTTGAAATGCATCTTCATCACAAGTAGGACCTAGATTAATCTCGGAGGGAGAAAAACTGTCCACCCAGGTGCCATCTCCCAATTCACCATGGGTATTATCTCCCCAGCAATATGCAGAAGCATCTGATGAAATTGCGCATGTGTGGTCAAAACCGGTGGAAATCGTGGAGAAGGTGACCCCTTGAGGAGTATTTACCTGTGTAGGATACTTCCTGTAAGCGATTGTGCTGCCAATCCCAAGCTGTCCATCTGTGTTCAGGCCCCAGCAGAAGGTTCTGTTGTCATTCAGGATAGCGCAGACATGATTTTCTCCCACATCTATGGCAATTGCAGTAGAACCCTGCGGGAGCAAGGTCAGGGTGGCCGGGTCAGTATCGTTGGCTCGTGTGGTAGTTGTTCCGTCTCCGGATTGTCCGAAATTGTTCAGGCCCCAACATCTAACGGTTCCATCGTCAAGAATTGCACACGTGTTATGGGAACCTGCTGAAATTGCTGCGACGGTTCTGTTCTGAGGTAGTACAGCTACGTAAGAGGGTACTGCTAGGGTGGTGCCAAGTCCTCCCCATCCGAGTTTCCAATAGGTATCCCATCCCCAGCAGTATGCTGTTCCATTCAACAGGATTCCACAGGTGTGTTCAGCACCGGCAGAAACCGCAATCCACTTGGCATTGGATGGGTTTCCTGATGTCACCTTTGCGGGGTACCAAAAGGGAGTATTGCTGATGAATCCCCTTCCGAGTTGTCCCCAATTGTTGTCGCCCCAGCACCACAGTGATTGATCTGTGAGGATTGCGCATGTATGATTGCGCCCTGAAGAGACCTGAACGACGGAGTTGGAACCCAAGGCCCCTGACGAATCGAACCATGTGGCTTCAGGTAAGAGTGCGGTCTGATTGGAACCATGTTGCGCCATGTTGTCACGGCCCCAGCACTTCATCCGTCCGTCGGACATTAATGCGCATGTATGTTCGCCGTAGCCTGAGACCTCCAAGGCACTCGATGAACCTCCGCCAGAGTCAAGATACACTTTCTTTGGTTCGTTCAGAGATGTGTTTGTGGGGGTGCTTTCTGTGCCTAATTGGAGGTGGTTATTTCTTCCCCAACATCTCATAGAATGATCTTCTGCCACTGCACAAGTGGAATCTTCCGAGGCACTGATTGTAGAGTATGAGTACGTAGATCCTCCTTGCGAGCCCGGGTAGAACAGAGTTGAGACGTTTGCATGGGTTTGCTGTGCTGTCTCTTCTTTCTTCAACTCGTTTGAATCTCCCGAGTTAAGGGCAGAGCTAAGAGTCATCCCAAGTAGAATAATTACTAGAAAGACAGACAACTGTATAGCACGTGACGATTGATTCATGAGTACGGCAGGAATGATTGAGTAATAACGATATTCGCGGCTCTAATCAGATGACAGAGAAGGTCAAACTCATTTGCATGCAGCCTCACGGGAGGGCGTGGCAGAGGGAAACGACATGGTAAAGCGAGTGGAGTCGTTCCTATCCGACAATTGCCCGCCAATGGGAATATACGAGACTCTGTATGCATTCAGGGATGCTTTCGGGAGTTTCATGGGGGCTGAGGGGACCCATCCATGGTCTCAGGGATTCCCACTCACGACACCGCTTGAGAAGTTCGGTGGCCCTCCGCTTCCGGACAGCGTCGATGTCTCGTGGCAGGACCGTTTCTACCCGAAGGCCTGGGGACACCCGGAGTTGCGTGATGCCATCGTGGACTTCTACAATTCGCGATACGGCTCGACCATAACCCCAGAGAACGTCATGGTATTCGCCGGGGGCCGGCCCGGGATTTACACCGTGATGGCTTTCCTAAAGGAGCATATCAGGGTGAGAATCGGCAATATCGAGTGGCCGGCATATCTCGACATCCTGACCCAGACGGACACCGAGTACGAGATTGTCCCCTTCACTAAGGAGAACGGATTCCATCCTCACAACTCCGAGTACTTCGACCGTACCGGAGTCGATGTGGGCACGGGGCTGATGCCTGTAATCTCGAACCCTCAGAATCCATCGGGCCAAACCCGATGGGGAGAGGAGCTCAAGGAGCTCATTGAGATGGCAGAGCAACCCGGAAACGGTATTCTACTCGATGAGGCCTACGAGATGTTTCACTCACCCTCAGTCAGCGGCATCGAGTTCGTCGAGGACCTCGACAACAGCAACGTATTCCTCGCTGGTGCCTGCACCAAGGGACTGCAGTCGCCGGGGATTCGCATCGGTTGGATTATTGCAAGCAAGACCAATATCGAGACGATGGCCAATTACTCTAGCTTCGGCATGGGAGGTGTGAGCCACCCCTCACAGCATTATGCAGTCATGCTGCTTGAGCCGGGGCGCGTCAAGCAGGCGCGAAATGCGGTCGAGCAGCACTACAACTGGCAGCGCCAACGCTACGGCAAGGCATTCGAGGAGATGGGGCTGGGAGTATACACCGGAGATGGTGGATTCTACCACTGGTTAGAGTTGCCTGAGGGTCTAACCAGTGATGAGTTGAACAAGCGGCTGTTCAAGCGCGGAGCCGCTATCCTAAGCGCCTCAGACTGCGATATGGCTCGCCCCCATTCTAAGGATCCAAGCTATCAGACGCCTTACTACCGGTTTTTCCGCTTCTCGTTCGGACCCTTGCTGCCCGAGACCTTCGAATCCGACATCCAATTATTCAGAGAGGTGCTCGAGGAATACAAGCATGATGTTGCTCACTCAGCCGGCGCGTAGATGTTGTAAGCGTGCAGAGGCGGAGTGTAGACGTGCAGATTGACTAATTCCGAGTCTGTGTCGT
>CAYMRU010000017.1:0-17682 GCA_964392975.1 uncultured Candidatus Poseidoniales archaeon
GGTTCATGGATCTGAACCTGACAGGCACCCAATTCGAATTCTTCACCTCGACTCTAGCCATCATTATCCTAGGCATAGCGACCATCGCCGAGTTCGCTGGATACTATGTAACTTGGATAGACAGCGCCTTGGACACAATTGCAACTCCTGCTTCTATTCTTGCTGGAATCGCAATGACAGCCATAGTCCTTGAAGGGACTGATCCAATCATCCAATGGGTCATCGCTGTTATCGCTGGAGGTGGCATCTCGGCAACAATCCAATCAGCCACTGTGGCGACCAGAGGACTGAGCTCTACCTTTACCTTCGGATTAGGAAATCCAGCGGTTGCTACCGGTGAGAATGTGGCTAGCATAGCGCTAACTCTGATTGCAATCCTAATTCCATTCCTCTCAGCCTTCGTGGTTATCTTACTCGTGGCCCTGTTGGTTAGAATTAACAGGAAGAAGAAAAAAGAAGATCAGTGAAGGGACTCGAGAAACTCCTGTCCTCCCATGTATGGTCGAAGCACTTCGGGAATAGCGACACGACCATCTTCGGTCTGATTTTGTTCCATGATTGCCACCAGCGCTCGACTAGTTGCGATTGCAGTCGAGTTGAGAGTGTGTACAGCCTCGTTTCCTTCGGAAGTTCTGTATCTCATTCTCAGTCTATTGGCTTGGTAGTCAGTACAGTTGGAGCACGAGACCACTTCCTTGTACTGCCCCGCTCCGGGAACCCAGGCTTCAAGGTCGTACTTTCTGGCAGCCACAGTACCCATGTCACCGGTGCAGATGTTCACTACTCGGTAGTGCAGTCCCAGACTGTCCCACATGTCCACCGCATTGGTCAGCAGTTCCTCATGGTAGCCCCACGAATCATCAGGATGGGAGATGACTATCTGCTCGACCTTAGTGAACTGATGCACCCTCCAGATTCCCCTATCAGAAAGCCCGTGTGCTCCGACCTCGCGGCGGAAGCAGGCAGAGACCCCGACGAGTTTGATTGGCAACTCGCTAGGCTCAATCACCTCGTCCATTCGCATGGCAGTAAGGGGATGCTCACTGGTTGCGATGAGGTAGTACTTGTCGGGCTCAATACCGTACATCACGGTCTCGAAGTCTGCCAAATCAGTGACTCCCTCGTAGGCCTCCCTGTTCATCATCAGCGGAGGCTGCACGAGGGTGTATCCGCGCTGCATCAGGAAGTCCGCGCCGTATTGCTGCAAAGCCATCTCCAGTCTGGCTAGGTCACCTTGCAGGAAGTAGAACCTGCTACCGGCCACCTTGGCCCCTCTAACTTGGTCGACCCAGCCGTTCATCTCAATCAGGTCGTTGTGATTCCTAGGCTCGAAGCCGAGATCTCGCTTCTCGCCGTGCATGCTGTGCAGAGTGTTCTTCTGGTCATCCTCGCCGATTGGAACTTCCTCGTGCAGGATGTTCGGTATACCCATCCTTAGGGCATCTCTCTTGGCCAGATAGTCGTCTGAGAGTTCAGATAACTCGTCTATGCGGGCGCCGATATCAGCGACTTCGGCCAGAATCCTGTCTGCGGCTTCGGGCTCTCCTGACTTCTTGGCCTCGCCGATTCCTCTGGCCGCTTCGTTGCGAGCCTTCCTGAGTTGGTCGGCCTCGTATCTCGCCTTGCGCCATTCCTCGTCCAGTCTGATGACTTCGTCTATGTTGTCGTAACTTAGACCTCGCCTGTCATGGTCAGCACGGATGATGTCCGAATGCTCCCTGAACATACTGATGTCTAGCATGATGACCGGCCCGAGGGGCCGGTCCGCGAGCCTTCAACCAATCGGACATTACTCAGAAGAAAGACACGTCCTGCCACAGAGCGGCAGGACCTACGAAGATGAGACCCGTAATCAGGTAGCCCAGAATGCTGCCTCCGTTAAGCAGAGGCAGTCCCGCCTGAGCCTGTCCTCGAGCCACCTGAGTCATCAGTGCAACATAGCCACACAACCCACCGAAAAGAGTGCCGAGTCCGACTGCCAACGCATCGCTGTACATCGGGATGCCCCAGATGGTATTGATCTCAGCACCGGTCTCAGGCAGGAATGAGACTGCCGAGATGACTAGCATCCCGGGGAAGATTACATCTCCCAGACCCATGAACAAAGCATCCCTGCCGCCCTTCTTCGGCTTGACATTCGGTGCAGGATCCTCCCAGTCCATATCTTCGACAGGCTCGCTTTGCATCACACTGTCCTCCTCCTCGATGAAGGAGTAACCCCTCTCCTTAGGAGCCACCAGAAGAACAGGTAGCTTGTTCTTAATCATGGCATCAGCGAGCTCCAGCATGTGCTTGCTACTGTTCACAGCCCAGTGATCGTAAATCGCTGCTGCTACCATGAACGCGATAATCAACACGGGTACGAATGAGATTCCAATCAGGGTGATTACACCAGCTCCCACAAGAACGCCAACCGTGTTGACAACATACCATTCTGGATATTTCACCAGCAGTACCATCAAAGCCACGCTGGCTGCTATCGAGGTAAAAATCACAAAATTAGAAGATGAAATCCCAAGCAGCCAAAACAGCAGAGAGATGTAAGGGACAAGGATGTAGAACAGGCTCATCCCAAGAGCGAAGATTACGATTCCCTTGATGATGTAGTCCAGACCCTTGCGCGCGAGCCAGATGATGGCCACGGTGAAGATTAGGATGAACATCATCTCCATGGCAACATAGCTTCCCTTGGATGCCCCTTCTTCGCCGAATGCCCTAGCCTCAGGGATGTCGTAGAGTGGTTGGATGCTGAGTCCCAGAAGAATCGTGCCTACGAACATCCCGCCCATGCTGAGCATCGAGGCCCACTGCTGGCTCATCACCTCGAAGATGCCCTCGGACTCTCCATCCATGCCCCCACGAACTTCATGGGCCATATCACCTTGACCCGTTCACGCACACCAGCGATATGCAGGAGGAATCGGCATCGGTCCACGGGAATGGCTAGATTCGCGCATCTCGATGGGGATGAAATTGGGCTTGGAGAACTGCCAGACCCTGCTTTCAAGGTTGGGCAACCCCCACCTCGACTTTCCTTCGATTCACGTGGCGGGCAGCAACGGCAAAGGATCGCTCTGCGTACAGCTCTCCGCCGCCGCTGCCGCAAGCGGGATTTCGACCGGTCTGTTCACCTCACCTCACCTCGTGACTGTAGAGGAGCGCATCAGAATTGACGGCAGGCCGATTACGCCAGATGAATTCGACAGAGCCTTAGATAGGGTGAGAGAAGCATCAGAGCAGGAGCCCGAATGCAGCCCTACTTACTTTGAGACCACTTTTCTGGCATCCATGCTGATATTCAGCGAGGCCGGAGTCGAGCGAGGTATCATTGAGACAGGGATGGGAGGCAGATTGGATGCGACCAGATTGGTCGATGCCGACCTATGCTTCCTGACCACCGTGTCTATGGAGCACAGTCAGTTCCTCGGCGAGACGCTTCGTGAGATTGCCTTTGAGAAAGCATCGATTCATCGACCCGGAGTCCCGATAATCGCAATGGAGCACGATGACTCCGGTGTAAGAGAGGCCATAGAGGAAATCGCAGGCACTGACCTCACTTGGTGGGCAAGTGATGCCCCGACTCCATGGGAGAGCTACGCATCTATGGTGCGCGAAGCAGCGAGGATTCTAGGATGGTCGGCCGGTTCAGCCGACTGCATTTGGCCGGGCCGTTCTCCCGGCTTCGGCAGCGACTGGGTTGAGGGCATAACCACGCGAATCAGCGCTGCCCACAATGCAGAGAGTCTAGCAGCAGACCTCTCCGAGGTCGACAGGCCATGCATGCTTCTGCTTGGTATGACCGCGAAGAGTGACCTCAGCGAGACCCTCGCTCCTTTGGCCAGTGAGTTCGGATTAAACTCACTATTGCGAGGATTGGTGCTCACCCAACCAATCACCGGGCGAAATCCTCCAGTCGCGATTAAGGAGTTGCGCGAGACGATGAGCGGTTTGGGAGCGAGAGAGCCCGACGCAGTGAGAGAGAATCCGGTGGAGGCTTTCTCAATCGCCTCGCGGTTGGCAGCAGACAGCGGCTACGACCTCATGGTGATAGGCAGCGTGTACTTGGTCGGAGACCTCTTCAGACATATGGCAGAAAGCAATGGATGGAATCTCTGGGAAGCCTTGACTGCTCACTAAGAACCCAAGTATGATGACTTGCGGTGCCTCTCGCATAGCATGACCGAGAAGTCCGACGATAAAGTCGAAGTGAAAGTCGTCGTTGAGTCCAAGGACTCGGCTTCGAAAGTGATTCTCGCCGGCCTGACCGTTGTTCTTCTGGCCATCCTGATTGCTCTGGCTTCAGGCGGAGGAGTCGACAGTTTACTACCCAAAACTACAGTTTCAGATGGCAACTGCGGTGATGGAATCGATAATGACAAGGGAGGCCAAGCAGACGAGGACGATCCCGATTGCTACTCCAATCCTTCAGTCTGGGAGGGTTACGATCCTAATCGGACCGAGGCGAACCGAGATAACGACCCACCCGGTGGTCGGCCCTGAGGTGTGGACATGAGCGAGAAGTGGGACAAGAGATTCCTCGACCTAGCTGCCCACATCTCGACTTGGAGCAAGGACCCCTCGACGAAGGTGGGTTGCGTAGTCGTTGGTGAAGACAGGGAGATCCGCTCGACCGGATTCAACGGCTTTCCGCGCGGTATCGAGGACGATGAGGAGAGGCTTTCAGACCGTGACCAGAAGTATCCACTAATCTGTCATGCCGAGGAGAATGCGATTATGCACGCGGCCAGAACCGGGGTCTCGCTAAAGGGCAATATTGCATATGTGACATGGCCGCCATGCTCAAGGTGCACCAGGTCCCTCATCCAAGCAGGTATATCTGAAGTGATCTACCCTGCTGACATAGAAATCCCTGACAGATGGCATGATGATTTTGCAACAGCATCAGCGATGATGGAAGAGGCCGGAGTAAAGGTCAGACAGGCTTAGGAAATCCTCTCCAGCATATCTTCCAAATCTGAGTATAGTTCCTCGATTGAACCTTCATTGACCAAAATTAAATCCGCCATTTCAGCGGTGGCATTCAGAGCTTGTCCTGATTCATCCTTGGCAACCGCTTCTTTGTCTTCATTGGCGAAGAAAGTCTCCTTGTCAGAAATATCTCCAGTTCTTCCACGAGATTGTGCTCTTTGCCAGCGTGCTTCCATCCCTGCTTGAACTTCGATGAGGATGAAATCTTCACGCTTCCGTAAGGCTTCGACTTCACCAGGTGTTCGTATAGAATCAATTACTGCATTCTTCCTATCTAGCCTCTCAAGCAACATTTCAGCTAGAATTCCTGGACCACCCTTTCTTCGCAATTCATTGCCACCATCAATTAGGTTCTCGCGAGATTCCTCAACCCCCTTCTTTTTGAGGTAAACACGAATTGAGTCAGAGCAGGATTCGCTCGCGAATCCTTTGGAAACAAGCCAATCGACAACTGTAGATTTACCTGAGGCGTAGCGGCCAGTCAGTCCTATCAGCACAGCATGACGGTGTGAACTCCGTGCATAGCGATTTCGTCACGACCAGTACCTTCGGGTACGTGCGTACTTCAACTCAGCATTGTGAATTAATCTTAGCAATCTAATCCTCTCCCCCTTCACATGCCCGCGCATTATCCGAGTAGCAGTCTCCTCGGCTATCCCACGTCCCATCAGGCAGATTACTGCCTCGACACCGTGGTTACGAACTAATTCGGCATTCTTTTCCATCTTCCCCCGGATTTTTGGGTCCTTGCTCGATACCCATTCCGCAAGCATAGCCTCCATCCTCTCTGGGGCGCAGGCTAGCATCCTGCCGCCGCAAGAGGAGCAGCCTTCGATTCTATCTTCCATCCTACCCACTCGACCTCGCCTCTTGTTCCGGCAGTTGAGACATATCAGCACCGCCCTCTCATTGACAAGTCGAATCTCAAGGCGCTCTCGCAACTCCTTGTCTGACCAAGATGGCAGCAACAGGTCACGCTCTCCCTTGGGACTCATCCCGAGCGGCCCAGTGGCCGTGTGCGAGACCTCGATTGTGCCGTTCTGAATCTCCCTCATAACATCCACAGTGGAGTCGATGTCCATCCTTTCGTGAAACAGTTTGTCGAGAGCCTCCTCGATTACCGGAGTCCCTCGGTATCTCTCCATCAACCCCTCTAGGTTGACCTTCCTCGGATCGACGCCCTTGGCTAGCACCCCCATCCTGCGTGATACTTGCACTACTCTCCATCTGACAGCGAGTCCGTTTGGGATGGTCATCCTGAGAATCGATGGCAGGGCATCCGGGGGAGTATCCTGCAACCACTCGACTACATTGCTTGCAGTCATCCCGGGAACTTGGAACGAGATTCTGTATGGGTCCACTAGAGCCCTGCCCATCTTGCCTTGCAGCATCGAACCCATCGCTTGGATGAAATGAGCTAGAGTCTCGTTGATTTTGGAGCCGCGACAAGTGTTCAGTACAATGGTTCCATCCCTATCCTCCACAGTCATCGTCCTGTCATCGGGAAGCACACCTGTGGCATCGAGATGTTCTGCGACACTCGTGACTATGGTCTCTGCTGCGATTTCCGATAGAGGATAGGATGAGAACGCCTCGCAATCCTCATCATCTGGTAACGCACCAATTTCTATTGCCGCACTCCTGCGCATACGCCCGACCTCTTTTGCTACCTCGAGGGGGACAGGTGGTAACTCACCGGCCCAAATCGGGGCCTCACCACTCTCCTTCACAGATGCTACCAACAATTCTTCTTGCTCGGGGTCCGCATCGATAATCTCCCAGGTACGACCAGCCATTACGAATCTACGAGCCCGCCCAAGCGATTCACCACCCTCGTCTCCCAGAGAGAGCACGAATGCCTCGTCCACCGAACCCAAGACCCGACGAGTAACAGCATCTCTGACTCTGTATGACAACTCATCGGGAATCATCGAGTAATGGTCGCCTCGAGTCTTGCCAAGTCTACCAGCAGGAGAAAACCATCCTCCCTTGAGCGAGTCCGGTAGGGACTGTATAAACTGCCGTCGCCACTTTTCCTTATCCGAATCAGGCACCTCGTCTTCCCAAGAAGGACGCTCTGCGGGAGCATCTCCTTTGCTTCTGGAGGCGAGCTCGACCCACAGTTTCGAAGACCAAGTCGTGACATCCGACTCAGCAGGGTTCTCAATCAGTCGAATCAACCAACGATCATCGAGTACTCTCAGTATCGCTAGAGTCGACTCGTGAGTCCATTCTGTCAAAATCGAACATCTCTGAATAATCTCGGTAGCCATCGTAAGCGGAACCACACCCCTTTCTATCGCCATCTGGAGAAGCTGGTTGGCGACAACGATGCCCGGGTTGGTCCGCCATTCTACTCCCTCAATCTCTCCTTCCATCGCCCTGCGTGCGATGACTGCTGCCTCGGAGATTCCGTCAGTATCCCAGGCCAGAACTCTTCCCCGTCCAGTTCCGCCCATGTGGTGCTCAGCTCTACCCAGCCGCTGCAGCATCCTGTCCACAGCCCTTGGACTCTGTATCTGATGCACTCTCCGAATTGTACCGATGTCAATACCGAGCTCCAAGCTGCTGGTGCAGATTAGCGCATGCAACTCTCCTGCACGCAATGCATTCTCCATCTCTCTCCGGGTCTCTGCCGCGAGACTCCCGTGATGCACACCTATCGTCAACTCAGGAGAGAGATGAGACAGCCTCTGCGCAACTGTCTCTGCTGCACTTCTTGAGTTCACGAATACAAGTGAGGGATAATCCTCTAACAGAGTCCGTGAAAGGGACCTGAATGCTGCTACGGAACTGGGTGAGATTGACCATTCAACGGACATCACCTCATCCTCAGGCATTATTCTCTCCCGATGCACCTCGATTTTCGTCGTCCTAGGTGCCGGTCCGAGTGCAGGCTGAGCATCGGCATGCATCCATCTCGCCATCTCATTCGGGTTGCCGACTGTGGCTGACAGCCCCACTCGTTGAATCGGTACTCGGCAGTACTCCTCGACCCGCTCGATTCCGACCAGTAATTGAGAGCCACGCTCTGAAGCAGCCAAATCGTGAACCTCGTCGATTACGATAGCGCGAACTCCGGCAAGATGCTGCCTGAGACGGCTGCCTAGCAGCATAATCTGAAGAGTCTCCGGAGTCGTAACCAACAGATTAGGAGGTGAGCGTGATTGTCGCGTTCTCTCGCTCTGCGGAGTGTCTCCATGACGCAACCCGACGCTTAGACCTAGAGGATCAAGCATGACCCCCAGTCTTCTGTCGATATCCCGGTTCAGCGCTCTGAGTGGAGTCACATACAGAATCGACAACCCCTGCCAATCCTCAGATAGAGCTCTTGAGACCAGCGGTAGCACAGCAGCCTCGGTCTTGCCGCTGCCCGTAGGGGCCAGAAGCAGACGGTGCCCCCCTCCCAAGAGTCCGGACATCGACTCTTGCTGAATCGGCGTCAAATCCCAACCTAGGTCCTCGACCAATCCGGAGACGAGAGGGTGGAGTCCGCCGTTTGTTTGGTCCGACATGATCCATCGCCTCATTGCACAGCCGAAAACCCTCGCACCGATTTACGGATGCTCGGGAATCGGGTCGGACCAATGTGACATCTTGTTCATCGTGATTGTCACATTGGTGATTTCCCCTTCCTCCCAGTAGTCTACAGCGACGAATGTAGGCCTGTTGTCCATTATCTCCCAGCACTCGAGCGCCCTTTCGAGAAGGTTGTCGTAGTCATTTACTTCTACAGCCCTCACAGGATCTGGAAGTCCGAACGCGCTGGTCAGCCAGTTGTTCAAGTGCCAAACTGGCTGTGACCCGTCCCCTCTGTATACTGTGCAAGTCATGTCCTCGGGATTGTCCTCGGCGTAATCGGTTGTCCAACTGAATACACCGAAGTCGTGCAACCATGGGAAATCGTCGTTCTGAGACTGTTCCCAGAACACTACCAGATCAGTTCCTGACAGAACCAGATCACCCAAACTCGGCCAAGGCTCACCTAGAGTGTGAGTGTAGATTCGATTGTACATCCCGGTCTCCAAGAATAGGAACTCGAGGTGTTCGGCGGGCACATAATTCTCAATCAGAAGCGTCACCACATCTCCGCTGCTGTTGTTCATCAGTGAGCCAAGCAGGCTAATCCATTCGAAAGCATCTGCCTCTCCGAACTGGCATGGATGGAAGAACTGACCAGTGCCATGACAGAATCGCACATCCTCGGCGCTGGTATTCTCGTAACTGCGGTGATGCGAATCCACCATGAAAGCCCTGATGCCACCATCCCACTGCCATTGTAGACCAGTGTAATGGTTGACTCCAATCAAGAACTGGTCTTCTACAGTCGAGTAAGCGTTGTGAGTCTCGGGGAAAGTGAAGTCATCATACGTCCTCAGACAGTAGACCGACTCTCCGTGACAAATCATCACACTATCGGCATCCAGAGGATCAAATCCTCGCTCCTCCTCCCACTCGTTAGGCAGACCATCCCCGTCCATATCCGGGTCGAGAGCATCACAAAATCCATCACCATCAATGTCAGATGGGGTCGAAGATGAGTTCCAAGCATCACTCATACAATCAAGCTCGACGGTGTTGTTGTATCCGTCCCCATCTACATCGTTATCCTCGGAGTCAATAATTCCGTCTCCATCCATATCGGGCGGAGGAGGAGATGTGCAACCTGCGACTAGAAGAACACAGACCAGCAAAGCAGAGACCCATTGACGCATCAAATCGTCAGTCCGAGTAAGGCACATGAACCAATCGGAGCAGATTCGGAACCCGCGGAATAGCTGACTACGGCATGAACTGCTCGTCGGAAGGCACTAATCGGTAGAGCATGACGCCGGGCAGAGAAAGATGGCGGGCAGGGGCACCTCGAAGCAGGGTTTCATCACTCGTTGGTGGCACAGTCAGAGTGAACGACACTTCGCCATCATCACATATTCCTCCATACTGTCGGTAGCTTGCCTAATCTGGGGCTTCGTTTTCCTGTTTATTTTGGGAGGTCATAGCGACCCCGAACTGCAGCATCTCGTACCTTGGAGCTGGTTGGCATTTGTCGGCGGCCTAGTAGTTGCCTTCTACGCCGCACCTGAGTTCTTCGTCTACTGGGGTCAGAAACAACTGCTTGAGGACATCCTACTAATCGACTCAAGACCAGAGGTCCTGCGCCGACGCAAGGAGGCTGAGGATGCAGCAGACATGCTAGGAACGAGATACCAAGGGCGCCTAATGGGCCTCTATCAGGTTCACAACATCAACATCGGCAAGAAGTACAGAGTCGATGCAATAACCCCGATGAGACCGCATTTCTCTACCTCCGGCGAGACCGCCGTCTCCCTGCCCGCGGATGACAACACATGGTGGAACACCACAGACTCACTGATTTCACGCTCCTTGCCGGGATTGCACGCATTGCGAAATCCTCTCGTGAATAGGGCAATTATCTGCGCTTCTGTCTTGTCTATCCTCGGTATCTCAGCAAACTCAACACTCGGATTGATTAGAGGCCCGAGCGGTGAGATGGACCACACTCTCGACCTGACCGCGACTCTGTACGAGTTTTCGAGAGTCCACGAACCATCTCCCTACTTCGACCCAGTCAGCATCCTCTTCTTCCTAGTCTTCACGGCGCTGTTGGTCTCCACAAGACCCGGACAATCTGCTGTAGAGGAGGAGGAGTAGATGACAGAGTTCGCCAGAGAGGCGACCTTGGCGATTGGTCTAGTGACAATCCTGATGGGATCTATGTGGGTTGCAACCGGTTCTTTCCCTCCGATGGTGGTGGTCGAGTCGGGCTCGATGATGCACGATGATGATGGCTCTGTGGGCACCATCGATCCTGGCGACCTCGTTCTTGTGATGAATCCAGAAAGAGTCGAGATAGTCTCCTACGTCGAGGCTACCGAGGAGGGGAACGAGAACTATGGGTATCAGACTCACGGAATGGCAGGAGATGTCATCATTTATCGAAAGAATGGAGGCTCGGACACCCCGGTAATCCACAGAGCCCTTCTCAAAGCAGTAGCAAACTCATCCGGCGGCTGGGATGTCCCAGGAACTCCCTTGGTTAATGTAGACAGCATCACCTGGACACTAGACTACGAATGCTATTACCACGGGGGAACTTACAATCTAAAGATAGACAACTGGGAACCATCGCATGAGGGATACCTGACTACTGGAGACAATCCAGATAGTAATGGATGCAATATTGACCAACTCAGAGCCACCAATCCTGATGCCAGCGAGACCTACATCCGCGGCAAAGGACTGAAGGACGAGAACGGTAACCCAGTTCTCACTGTCAAGGATGAATGGATCATCGGAGTAGCAGCAACTGAGATTCCTTGGCTAGGCGCAGCTAAATTAGCAATCTCGGGGACTTCTTCCCAAGTAACCGATTCGACTTGGAGAAGCCTAGCAATGGTTGTCGCGTTAATTATCGCAACTCCATATCTGATGGAAGCAATCTCCGAACGTAGAAAAGACGAGTCACATTCAGACCAGTCTGGGCAAGATGATCGGCATCAGGACGATTAATAGAATCACGAAACTGCTCATACTGCTAATTCTACCTGCCATCGATTCGATTCGCAGAGGATTCGCTCCTTTGGCCAATCGAGATAACACTGAGTGAACTCCATCCTTGACAATATGACCTCCATCGAAAGGAATCATCGGTATCAGATTAGCGAAACCCAGAAGAAAGTTAATCCAGACCATCCAGAATAGGAAGTCGAACAGCATCAGCATACCCTCTGTTCCCAACAATTCAGGGACTATCCCATCCCCTGCCCTCATCATCTCCCTCTCTTCGAGCATCATTGTCTGGCCATCGTAGACAATTGGGACCCCAATCATCCCTAGAGGGAGCTGAGCGGTGATGAGTGTGCTCTCTAACAACCCCCGGTCAGACGATACGATGCTAGAGTACATGTCAACAGTGGATGAGGTAGAGCTCAACCCACTCACTCCGAGGAAGGCATCACCCTGCTCTATTCCAAAATAGTCCAGAAATGATTCAGTATCTTCTATGCAGACCAAATCCCCTTCGCATCGGTCAATGTAGTAGTCGTGGCGATCCCCAAGAATGACTGAGATATCGCGAACAGTTCGTAAGCCATCCGAGTTGGGATGTGAAAGTTTTGTCAGAGTCACTTCATCACCTGCTGAAAGCAAATCCATCTGTTCTGAGAATTCATTGTAGTCTGAAATTCTGACACCGTCTATCCTGATGATTATTTCATACGGCATCAAACCTCCTTCATCAGCACCCTCATCTGCTATGATTCCAGTGGCATAGACTCCGGAGTGACTCGCAACCATTCCGGTTGCCGCAACAGAGAGAAGCAACAGAGTCAGATAGGTGGCGATTATGTTGATTGATGGTCCCGCTGCATACAGACGCATCCTCTCTCTGAGCGGAGCTCTGACCATCTCGTGTTGCTGCGGCTCGGCAAAGGCTCCGATGGGAAGCGGACCTGCTAGCAGCAGACCGAAGCTACGTACCCGCATCCCATGTGCTCTGGCCTGTATGCCGTGACTGTACTCGTGTATCACTAGGGCAAAAATAAGAGCTATTACGGGCCACCAGAATGGTACGAAACTGGTTATTCCGGGAATCAGCAAGAGGTCGCTTGCAGGCAGGTAATCCTCAGGAGGCGACATGGCGGTAGCAATCGCCGAGGCGAATAGAAGCAGAACCACTCCTACCATAATCAACAGACACAGCCAGATTGAGAATTCGCCGAATCCTCTCCAGAATGTGCGATAGCTCGAGACCTTCTCAAGAACTCGTTGTCCCTGCCTAGTCCTGACCATCAGCACCACTCCGAGCACCCTAGAGATCTCATATTGGTCGAGAATACCACCATCTTCCAACCAAAGCAGCGTAAGGTACCACACGGCCACCACCGTGAGAGCCCATAGCGGAGTTCCGAACAGGTACAGCAGAGACATCAATAGAAGGGGCAGCAGGTAACTGCGTTGTCCCGGTTCCACGACTAAGGGGCGGTATTTTCCCTATTCAACCTGCGTCTGACATACGCTAAGCAAATGAGGTCAGACCCTGTCGCGAATTCATGTCAGACTCGTCCAGTGGTCGCTCAAAGAGCGAAAACAGGAGTATTGACTCCCTAAGAAGAGAGCGAGACAGTATCCGCAGGATTCTCGAGCAGGCATCCATGGACGGGGTCAGGGACAATCTGGAACGTCTGAATGAGAGACTGGACAGAATAGAGTCAGAGATGCCTGGAGACTCTAATTCACCGATTCAAGAATCGACTTGAGTTTGAGTGTGGCAGAACTCTCGTCTATCGAGCGGGCTCCATCAGAGCGACATACGAGCGCGAGGAATCTATGCAGGGGCATACCACTCTCCCAATTCAGATGCGGAGT
Organism: uncultured Candidatus Poseidoniales archaeon; assembly: GCA_964392975.1. Taxonomy (GTDB): domain Archaea; phylum Thermoplasmatota; class Poseidoniia; order Poseidoniales; family Thalassarchaeaceae; genus Thalassarchaeum. The sequence continues at coordinate 13,378 of CAYMRU010000017.1, forward strand.
ACCGTTCCTTGTCAGAGGAAGTTTCGGAATGCTCCTTGACAAATGTCTGAGCTTACCAGTAAGAGAATCTACTTCCACGCGCATGATACGCCAACTATCTCCCCTGACTCCCTTCAGGCGATATGCATAGAGAGGTAGTAAACCACATCTCTCACCGGTCAAACGCAGAGCCTCATACTGGTGCATGGTACGACCGGATAGATACTGCTTGGGTGATTTAGACGACTTCACCTCAATCGGGAAGCACATGTCTCCGCGCAGTGCGAGCAGATCGCCCGTGCCTTCTGAGCCGCTACCGGGTGCCCTCACTACTAGGAAGGGCCTCTGAACCACTTGCATAGCACGAGCTCTCTCGACCTCGCTGCAAGATTTGATAATGGCTCTGACGCCCTTGATCTCTCCGGCTAGAACGGCTCTAAGCTCACGTTCGTATACACCGCCCACGGTGCTATCGCATTCTCAGGGTTCTTGAGGACATTGGTGAGCAATCACTGGAACTTGCCCTTTCGGTATTCCCTCGTTCTGTCGACCCCGGGAAAACGATCCTCGCTCTCTCTGTACACAGTCTTCATGTTGGTCAGGAAGTTGTTCTCATTGGTCACAATCAGGACCATGTCAACACCAGGGTCATCCTCTCCGTCCATCCATTCTAGGACAATCTCCATCGTCATTCGAGCACCCTCTCTGTGAGGATATGCGAAGACGTCCATGCCGAGCGGAGGCGTCACAAGAGTACTTCGCGGCTTGAGCCCATCCAATTCAGCAAACAACGCATCGTATGACTTTCTCAGTAGCTCTCTCCTGAAGTTGTCCTGAGTTGGCCTTCTACAATCGGGACCCACGACATGGACCAAATGCTCTGCTGGGAGATTGAAAGAAGGAGTGGTTACGGCCTCTCCCACTCCGCATGGCTGCAAGTTTTCCTTCCTGCGTTCTCTAGCGATCCCGGCGCAGAACTCCCGCAGTTCAGGACCCGCGGCCTGATGCATGCGCTCATCCAATCCCTCTCTGCCGGCGAGACGGTTATTGGCCGGAACCACCACCACATCACCTTCGACCTGAGTCAAGTCTCCGAACACTACACGGACTTGTCCATGACGGCACTCTCGGACGATGACTACCTCTGCCATAGGCCTCCAAGGAGGGGGCCATCGGATATCTATTCATCGGGAAGTCCGAAAATCCGAGAGAATTGGGGAACGTTGATTCGCTAGCGCCCTGTAGGTGTGGACATGTCCTCTGGCTATGTGTTGGTGAATGTCGAGCCCGGACATGAGAAGGGCGTGTGCGATGCCGCCGCGTCCCTCGATTGTGTGTCCGATACTAACTTGCTTTTCGGCGATTACGATCTCATAATCAAACTCGAGGGCGAGGACATGGGAGACATCGCGAGAAGCGTCGTTGAGCAGATAAGGTCGATTCCAGGAGTCTCAAACACGAAAACGCTAGCTTGCGCTGAGATGTAATAGGATAGTCGGATTTTCGATAAACCCCTCAATAGGGGCGCAGTATAGCGAATTTCATCCCATAACTTCATTATCTCTTTTGAGAGCCGACGAGACGGAGGAATTGCTACATGTCTGGAAAGAAATACTTCGTACTGATGGAAGGCGGAAATGACACCACACAGGTGTTCGTTAGCAAGCAGCCACGCGGAGCGGCCCTCAAGGCAGCCACGCGTGGACACACCAACATAGAGCTCAGGGAGCGCGGGACCAACAAGGTCCACTGCTTCAAGGGCTGGACTGAGATGGTGAATAAGCCCAAGAACGGGCCTGCATGGCTACCGGCCAAGATCAAGAAGGCCAACGTAAGCAAGAGCGGAACCAAGCGCGTCTAAGCGCTGTTCCGACTCTTGTATCGCGTTTGAGCACACCTTGTAGCGTAGCGTACGCTATTTCCTACCTCTGCCTAGTTTCCTTGCTAACATGGCCAGTGGATCGTAGTACTCAGTCACCACTCTCTCCTTGAGGGGGATAATCGCGTTGTCAGTGATGTTGATTCCAGCAGGGCATACCTCGGTGCAGCACTTTGTGATGTTACAGTACCCGATTCCGAAGTCGTCCTTGACTTCTGGAATTCTGTTCTCTGTATCTAGGGGATGCATCTCGAGGTTCGCCAGACGAACGAAGAATCGAGGTCCAGCGAACTCATCGAACTTCTTGTGCTCCCTCAGCACGTGGCATGTGTTAACACACAGCATACACTCGATGCAGGACCTGAACTCCTGTATCCTATCGGCCTCATTCTGACTGAATTCCCAATCAGGCTCGTCCGGACCGTTAATCGGAGCAATTCGCCTATCTGTCTCGTAGGCCCAGTTGGTATCTGTAACCAGATCTTTGGTAATCGGGAAGGCCTGCATCGGCTTGACTAGAACCGGCTCGCCCTCTGGGGTCTCTTCGAGTACATCCTCCATCCTCGTCATGCACATCAGCTTGGGCTTGCCATTTACCTCAGCGCTGCATGAGCCGCACTTGCCGGCCTTACAGTTCCAGCGGCAAGACAAATCGGGTGCGTGCTCAGCCTGGATTCTGTGGATAACATCGAGGACAACCATGCCTTCATCGAGCTCAACGGTGTAGTTCTCCATCTTACCGAATGCCTCACCATCGGCATCAGGCTCCCCCCTGAACACCCTGAATGTCACCTCATCACTCATGCTTTACTCTCCTTGGCTAGATCGTCGGCGTCCAGCAGCGCTTCGACTTCTTTGGGAATCGGTGGATAAGATACATACTCAATGTCCATCGAACCATCTTCAGCCTGCTTAATGACACTGTTCACCTTGCCCCAGTATGTGTTGTCGGAGTCAGGGAAGTCATCCCTAGTGTGGCCTCCACGACTTTCCTCCCTCCTAAAGGCCGCTAGAGCGCACATCCTACTGACATCGATCATCGCACTCAGTTCCAGTGCTTGATGCCATCCCGGATTGTAAATCCGACCTCCTCCGGGAGCTACTTCAGCAGCCCTCCGCTCAAATTCATCGAGATTCTGTAGGGCTTCTAGCAGCAAGTCCCCCGTCCGGATGATGCCGGCCTTGTTCTGCATCATCTCCCTTAGGTCGCTTACTACCTTGGCTGGATTCTCTCCGCCCTCGCGAGCGAGAGGGGCTAGAGTCTGCTCGACCACATCGTCGATGTCGGACTGGTCGATTCCGGCGAAGTAAGTCATCTGCTTGGCGGATTCGGCAGCCTGCTCGCCGGCAATCCTGCCGAACACGAGAAGATCAGTCAGAGAGTTCCCACCCAGTCGGTTTGCGCCATGCAGTCCAGTAGCGACCTCTCCGGCTGCGAACAGACCCGGCACCGAACTCTCCTGTGAATAGGGATCCACTTTCACTCCGCCCATGACATAGTGGGCGGTGGGGCCAACTTCCATCGGCTGCTTGGTGATGTCAACTGCAGCGAGTTCCTTGAATTGGTGATACATCCCAGGGAGTTTCTTTTTGACCTCCTCCTCGGACCTCCATGAGATATCCAAGTAAGCGCCGCCATGCTCAGAGGCGCGACCGGCATCACGCTCGCTGTTGATGGCCTTGGCAACGACGTCACGAGTGAGCAGTTCGGGCGGCCTGCGCTTGGTAGCCAGTTTGCCAGCGATTACTTCGTCTACCCAGCCCTGTGCCTCCTCCTTGGTGTCAGCGAATTCGTCTGCGTACATCTCTGGGATGTAATTGAACATGAATCGCTCACCCTCGGAGTTGGTCAGCATGCCGCCTTCCCCGCGAACTCCTTCGGTGACGAGTATTCCTTTGACCGAGGGAGGCCAAATCATCCCTGTTGGGTGGAATTGGACGAACTCCATGTCACCCATCTCGGCTCCTGCCCAATAGGCCAGAGCGTGCCCCTCACCGGTGTACTCCCAAGAGCCTGAACAGACCTCCCAGCAGCGAGTGATTCCTCCGGTCGCCAGCACAATGGCCTTGGCCTTGAATACGTGCAAAGCTCCGTCGTTTCGGTCGTATGCGAAACAGCCAGAGGCACGTCCATCGGTAGTGAACAGCCTTCTGACTGTGAACTCCATGAATACATCCATCCCCATATGGATGCCCTTCTGCTGAAGTGTACGAATCAACTCGAGGCCGGTCGCATCCCCGATATGAGCGAGTCTCGGGTAGGTGTGGCCGCCGAAGTTGCGCTGACTGGTCAGGCCCTTCGGCGTTCGGTCGAACACAGCGCCCCACTGCTCAAGCTCACGAATCCTGTCTGGAGATTCCTGAGCATGAATCTGAGCCATTCTCCAGTCGCCTAGGTACTTACCTCCCTTCATGGTGTCACGGAAGTGAGTCTGCCAGGAGTCGCG
>CAYMRU010000018.1:0-16277 GCA_964392975.1 uncultured Candidatus Poseidoniales archaeon
CACCCCGCGACATTTGAAAATCAATAGCCATGACTACCGGGTGAGATATGGCGATCAGTACAGGAGACATATTGGGACATGCCCAAGTCGGAGTATACCTCTCGGTTGTCGATGACGTTCTGTTCTACCCTCGCTCTCTGGATGATGCATCAATCGAGATGCTGACTCAATCGTTTGAGATGGAGATGCAACCTTTCCTAGTCGGAGGATCATCACTGTTGGGAAGCCTTCTGAGCGGCAATAGTAAAGGAATTGCAGTTGCCGATATTGCCACTGAAGAAGATCTCGACGAGTTAACAAGTTTCTGCGATGTTGTCGTTCTGGAAAGCGGAGTCAATGCTGCGGGCAATCTGATAGAGTGCAATGCACATGGTGCGGTCGTCAGTCCCGTAGTACCCTCTGGGGGAGTCGAGATGATTTCAGAAGTACTTGGTGTCGATGCGATGCACTCCAAGGTGGCAGGTCACGATACAGTGGGGAGCATGCTAGTTGCGAACGGCAACGGAGTTTTGGCTCATCCCGACATCACAAGAGAGGAAGCGGAGGCAATTGAGTCGGTAATGAAAGTCCCTGTGATGGTCGGCACAGTGACTTTCGGCTCACCATTTGTCGGTGCAGGTTGCGCATCCAGTGATACCCATGCACTAGTCGGCTCAGGCTCTACAGGCCCCGAATTGAATCGTATTGAGGATGCGTTGGGATTAATCTAGAGGAATCTTCCGAAATCAATCTCTTCGTCCTTGTCGACTCTAGAAGTCACTTCTGGCATTGGATACTTTAGCCCAGTTGCAGTATTGAATAGAACCGCTGTTTCATCTCCCGAGATAAGGCCTGAATCGATGGCCGACCTATATGCCGCGGCAGTGGCAGCTCCTTCAGGACACATCAGGAAACCATCTCTGTGTCCAATCTCAGCAGCCGTCCTGAGAATGTCTTCGTCACTCACAGCTATTGCGAAACCTCCAGATTCGCGAACTGCTCTTAGTATGAGGAAGTCTCCCAAGGCCGCAGGCACCCGTATTCCAGAAGCCTCAGTTTCGGCATTCTCCCAGAACTCAGCATACTCGGCCCCTTCCTCCCAGGCCTTTACCATAGGAGCACATCCTTCAGATTGGACGGCGACCATCCTCGGCATCGGACAGTCTATCCAGCCCAATTTAGTCAATTCCGCGAAAGCCTTCCACATCCCGATTAACCCAGTTCCCCCTCCAGTAGGATAGAAGATCAATTCAGGTAATTCCCACCCCATCTGTTCGGCCAGCTCAATCCCCATCGTCTTCTTGCCTTCAATACGATAAGGCTCTTTGAGTGTGGAAACTGGGAACCACCCGACTTCTTCAATACCGTCCGCGATAATGTGGCCACATTCTCCAATTAGACCGTTAACAAGGTAGGTATCTCCTCCCTGCGCTAGAGTTTCTTGGGTGTTGATTTCAGGAGTATTGTCAGGACACAGTACAGTTGTTGACAGGCCTGCGCGGCTCGCATAAGCTGCAAGCGCAGAACCTGCATTGCCGTTGGTTGGAATCGCCAGATGCTGCAGTCCGAGTTCCTTTGCCATTGAAACTGCAAGGGCGAGGCCGCGGGCCTTGAACGAGCCAGTCGGAAGTCTGGACTCGTCTTTGATGAGGATTGAGCCCGAGCCAACGCCAAGATATTCCGCCGAAGAATCGAGTCTAACCAACGGAGTGATCACCTCTCCGAGAGAGACCCGGTTATGTTCATCAGAGACTGGCAACAATGGAGAATACCTCCAGAAACCAGGCTCAGTCGAACTTTCTATTTCTTCCCTACTAACTTCCGAGCCAAGACGGCCTAGGTCGTACCTCACGATTAGCGGCTTCCCAGTATCAGAGACGGCATGGATCCCCCCTGCCTCGTACCTTTTTCCAGTTTCAGAGCATTCGAGATGACTGACATAGCAAGTCATGGTGCGACATTGAAGGTAATTCAATGAAACTACCGCATCACACAGAAGTGGGTGCTATGTGATCATCGTCCTTGTCCTCAGATTCCCTGACGCGGTTCCAAACCGAGGTCATGAGCTCGTCGTGATGCTGTTCGCAGTAGTGGAATCTGCGATACGCCTCTCTGAAGGAGTAAGCCTTGCTACCTGTAGCCACGAGAAAACCCTCTGGAGATAGTCTGCTGACCAAGGTACCATCATCCTTGCATCCGGAGTAGTCACAACTCGCCACGAACGACCCTACCCCTATCTTCTATTGAACTCTGTGAATCTATCCGGATTCCTCTTCAGGCGTGATTACAACTAGAGGCGAGTTGGCTTCGATGCTGTCTCCAGTTTCACAGTTCAGTTCTGCCACAGTTCCTGAGATAGGAGCCTGTACCTCGTTCTGCATCTTCATTGCCTCGAGAATCATCAGGACCGACCCCTCTTCCACACTATCTCCAACGGAAACATGTATCGAAACGACCTTGCCAGGAATAGGGGATGATATCGTACCTGATCGAGTCGATCCCGACCGTGATTTCGTTTCCCTCCTAGGGGTAAGATCTCTCCCCTGCTCCACTTGAATATCAAATTCGGAACCATCGATGCTAACTTTCCAACCATCTCCACCCTTCTCCAATTCAACTTCAAATGTCTCTCCGTCGACGGTGACCTTCCTCTTTATTCCCATTCAATCACCTCGTCGTGCTCCTTCGCGTGCGCGCGCGAAACAGATTCCTCCTACCAATCAGAACCCTTCTATGATCCTTCGACCAAGCCTTCCCAGGGCCGCGCTGCCCGGAAGGAACTAGTGACTCCCCCTCAGACAATTCAAGGAGAACCGCTACGATTGCTGCGGCCTTCAACCTTGAATCTCTTTCATCTTCAGACATACACTTCCTCACAACGGGATGTTGCCATGCTTGCGAGCAGGGCGAATCTCTTCTTTGTCAAGTAGAGCCCCTAGGGCTCGAGTCAAGACTTCTCTAGTCTGGCTTGGTTGTATGACATCGTCGAGATACCCAAGGGCAGCTGCACGGTAAGGATTGGCAAAAGTCTCCTCGTAATCGTCCACTAGCCTGTCCCTTTCCTGTTCTGGGTTACCCGAGGTCGCGATTCTCTTGCGGTGAATTATCTGAACTGCCCCCTCGGCTCCCATGACTGCTAGTTGGGCAGTCGGCCAAGCGACGTTGTAATCTCCTCTGATATGCTTTGACGACATCACGTCGTAAGCCCCTCCATACGCCTTCCTCGTAATCACCGTCATCTTTGGGACGGTAGCTTCGGCATACGCGTAGAGCAGTTTAGCTCCGTGTCTGATAATCCCGCCCCACTCCTGACTTGCCCCAGGGAGGAAGCCAGGAACATCGACGAAAGTCAGGAGTGGGATGTTAAATGCATCACAGAATCTTACGAACCGGGCTCCCTTGATCGAAGCATCGATGTCGAGGCAGCCAGCAAGTACATTCGGCTGGTTTCCTATAACTCCAATCGTGTGTCCTCCGAGTCTTCCGAATCCCACTACTATGTTACCAGCATATCCAGATTGGACCTCGAGGAAAGCACCGTCGTCAAGAACTTCCTCAATTACCATTGTGATGTCATAAGGATGGCTAGGATCTACAGGTATCAGTTCATCCAGACTGTCACAGATTCTGTCAAGAGGGTCTGAAGTCCCGGATACCGGAGGCTTCTCGAGATTGTTGGAGGGCATGTAACCTACGAGTTCGCGGACAATCGAAAGAGCCTCATCATCGTCCTGTGCTGTGAAATGAGTAACTCCCGACTTGGTCGCATGGGTAGAAGCACCTCCTAAGTCCTCGAAAGAAACCTCCTCATTTGTAACCGTCTTAATTACCTCAGGACCTGTGATGAACATGTGAGCAGTCTTGTCTACCATAACGACGAAGTCAGTAATTGCTGGAGAATACACTGCACCTCCAGCACAGGGGCCCATGATTACTGAAATCTGGGGAATGACTCCACTGGCCCTTACATTGCGGAAGAAAATCTCCGCATACGAGCCAAGACTCGCAACCCCTTCCTGTATTCTCGCACCACCACTGTCGTTCAGTCCGATGACCGGGGCTCCCGTTTTGAGTGCCATATCGAGAATCTTGCATATCTTCAGGCCGTGCATCTCGCCAAGAGAGCCGCCATAGACGGTAAAGTCCTGAGCGAAGCAATAGACTACTCTTCCGTCAATGGTACCATGACCACACACCACGCCATCACCGGGAATCACATTCCTGTCCATCTCAAAGTCCTTGCACCGATGCTCAACCAGAGTGTCAACTTCCATGAACGAACCATCGTCCAAGAGAGACTCAATCCTCTCACGAGCAGTCATTTTCCCCTTGGCATGCTGGGCCGAGACTCTGGCTTGCCCACCCCCTCCGGCTGCCTGGGACTTTCTGCGCCGCAAATCCTCGACTCGGTCTTCATTTACGCTCATAAGCGCTCAAGTCAGCAGAACCCCGCCAATGAGCATTCCCTTCGGGAATGTAGTCCTAATTTCCAATCGGTTGCTTGAAGGCTCACGCCCGTCTGCCAGTATCGTAGAAATGAAGGTCATAATCGCTAAACCGGGACTTGACGGTCATGACAGAGGGGCGAAAGTGATTGCACGCGCCCTGAGGGACGGAGGCCATGAGGTAGTATACACCGGGCTGAGGAAGACTCCTGCGGAAATCGTCCGTGCTGCAATGGATGAGGATGCAGCCGCCTTGGGCATCTCTACACTATCGGGCGCGCACGATGTGCTTATTCCTGCTATCTGTGAAGGTCTAGTCGAAGAGAATTTAGGCGAAATCGTCGTCTTCGCAGGAGGCATAATCCCAGCATCTGATCGCAGCGCCTTGCATGAATCAGGAGTGAGGGCAATCTTCGGACCGGGAACAAACACATCTGAGATTCTCGACTTCCTCAACGAAGCTTCTTCGATGAAGGAGTCAGGGGAGCCTGTCGGTGTCGGGGAGAGTTCGCAATGGCGATGGGAGTGAGAGATAAGATTCTCCACTCAGCCTTGCGAGGTAGTCGCAGAGACCTATCTCGCTTGCTCTCGCTAATCGAGTCCGGGGAAGAGATCAATATCTCAGCGCATGACTCGTGGACACTAGGTGTGACGGGGCCTCCTGGAGCAGGTAAATCATCACTTATTGGCAATTTTGTAAACTATTGGTCTAGTAAAGGAGACAAGGTGGCTGTTCTTGCAGTAGACCCATCTTCACCAAACAGTGGGGGAGCCCTACTGGGGGATAGGATGAGGATGCCCTCTGCTGACTCTGGTGACTCCGTGTTCGTCAGATCCCTAGCCACGAGAAACCATCCAGGAGGATTGTCTGCGTATATCTCAACCATGATCGACTGTCTGGCAGCATGCGGCTGGGACAGGATAGTAATCGAGACTGTCGGATCAGGCCAGTCTGACTACCGAATCGCTGCCTTCGCAGACAGGATTCTTCTCGTCGACGGCCCCGATAGGGGCGATATAATCCAAGCAGAGAAGGCAGGCATAATCGAGCTTGCAGATATCATCGCAGTAAACAAGTCAGACATGGAAGGATCCGAGCAGGCGGCTGAGTCAATCCGCTCGTCTCTTTCTCTCGATAAGAATCCGCCACCTGTGCACTTGGTGTGCTCTCACGATGGCTCGGGCATCGAATTAATGATGGAGGATATTGACAAGTGCGTTCCCGGAGTTAGAAGTAGGCTTAGAGCAAGAGAACGACTGATTTCAGCCTGGGATTCCCGACTTCTGAATCATCCCAATTTGAATGAGGTTCTCGACTTGTTTGAGACCGAAAGTATAACACTCCAAGAAGCCGTCGATTCACTAACTCACCAGAGGTTTTGAGCATGCCAGAAGACGACTCGCATGTGTTAGCAGACCATGTTGACCACTCCGTAGGGGGTTTCGGTGGTCATGCCTTCAGGCGCTTTACTCATGTATCAATGACCGCAATCCCATTCGTCTACTATCTCTACGGGCAAGATGTAGCCGACGTCATCTCGCTTGATGCAAAACAACTGGTCAGTGCCATTTGCTTACTGATACTGTTTGCTGAGGTTATTCGAATCCGACTAGGAATTGTTATCTTCGGACAAAGAGAGTATGAGGCCGACCAGATTTCAGCCCTTGCATGGGGTGGCTTGGCGGTCTCACTAGCCCTTTTGCTCGCACCGGGTGAAGGGGAGGGTTTGGAAGCAGGAATCTACGGCATACCGCTCATAGTGGGGCTGACTATGGTTGACCCGGTTATGGGGGAGATTAAGAGGACCAAGCAGGACCTCAGACTAGCCATTTACGTCGGCCTCGCGGTGTCTTACATAGTCTGGCTGGGTTGCCACTTCTGGCTCGGAACTGAAATCATTGCAGCAATACTCCTCGCCCCATTGACAGTATTGGGTGAGTTGCCCAAAACCAAGGATATAGATGACAATGCCACGATGATCCTATTCCCATTGGCCGGCCTGATGTTACTACTCCCTTTCCTGTGAGTGTGACCCCGTCATCTTTACAATCCGACTTTGGTTGGACAGCATGATGGCTGAGGACGAGTCTGCGGGCGGAATCGTGGAATCATCGGTATCCCAATACGGTTACGTGGTAGTGTGGACCGTTGCATCACTAGTCTCATTCGCTATCTTCTTCGTTTATTTCTGAACGCCAGAATGATGAACCCCATCAAGGTCCATCGGTCGTGTGCGGCATTACTGGTATCCTAGGCAATGCGGATGTGGCAATCGCATCGACGATGTCCGCGTGTCTCTCTCACAGGGGCCCTGATGGCAGAGGAGGCTTCCAAGAGGAGCTCACTAATGGATCAGTCGCCTTCGGTCATTCTCGACTATCAATAGTTGACATCGACGGCTCCTCACAGCCCATTCACTCTGACCACGGATCAGTACTCGTTCAGAACGGTGAAATCTACAACTACGCCGAACTCAAGAATCAGATCAGAACGTATCCGTGGAGGACGTCCGGTGATAGCGAGACTATTCTAGCCCTGCACAAGACCGCTTCTTCTGAAACTCAACCCAATCATGCTGAGTGGGTGTCCAGATTGGATGGCATCTGGGGTTTCGCTCTGTGGGACCCTGCAAGACAGGAATTGCTTCTGTGCAGGGATCCTTTTGGTGTCAAGCCTCTAGTCAGGACCTTGCTTCCGGACGGAACCCTAATTTTTGCCTCCGAGGTCAAGGCTCTGCAAGAACACCCCGAATTCTTGGCATCACCCGACATCGATGCAATAGCCGTCAGACTCGCCTACGAGTATCCTCTTGACATGACGACACTGTTCTCAGGTGTCACCCAAGTCGCCCCAGGTACTATAGAGACATGGACCCTTACAGAAGGACGTGCGATACTAAAGTCTGTACAACGTCATTTCAAGCAGTCCCGAACCACTGCCGATTGGGATCCGATTTCGGGCCCCCACTCATTACTGTCCAGTCTGCGATACTCGGTCAAATCGAGAATGCTCTCCGATGTCCCGATTGGAGTTGTTCTGTCCGGTGGTCTTGATTCAAGTCTGATTGCCGCTCTCGCGAGGGACTCAGCACTCAATTCTGGTGACCGGGTGCCCGAGTGCTGGACGATTGCCAGCAGCGAGGATAATCCTGACTTCGTTGCTTCTGAGCTAGTCGCCGGTCACCTAGACATGGCCCACCACACCAGTGTCATTGAGGAGCGGGCGTTCTGGAATCGCCTGCCAAAATTCGTGTACGATGGCGAGGATTTGGACATCACAGTCCTGTTCTGGCAGCCCCTATTCGAACAGATGTCAAACAAAGTCAAAGTCGGACTTTGCGGACAGGGTGCTGATGAGTTGCATGGAGGGTATCTCAGATACAAGGATCTTTCAGGACACCGTGAATTGATTTCTAAAAGACTCTCGATGTATGAATTTGATTCATCAATGCTCAGCACAGGAGAGGGGATGCCTTGGCTAGACCGAAACGTTCACCCTAGGAATCATTTCAAGAATCTGCACGACACTTTGGATTTCGAATTGGAGAGAGGTCAATTATCGAATTTCCAACTGAGATTAGCAGACAGGCATGGTATGGCTCAGGGCTTGGAGGTCAGGGTACCATTCCTAGGCAAGCAGCATGTTGAGGCCAGCAATCGGCTTCCGTCTGAGATGCTGATTAACGGAATCGAGAAGGCCGCCCTACGCGAGTCATCCGAGTCTTCTGGTCTTCCCGACTCGATTGTCAAACGCCCCAAGTTGCCGGCAGGAACTGCAACAGCACCGGATCTGGTGTCTTCGCTAATCGAAGAACTCACTCCTCATGCGATTGAATGGTCATCTGAATACGGAAGATTGACTCCTATGCTGGTCGATCAGCCAGACATGGCGATAGGAATCAGGCTGTTTCACTCGATTCACCTCACGGACAATCCGAGTAATAGACACAAGAAGTCAATGATGGATTTGCTCGATGATGTAAGCACATGGCCTGCCTAGAGGGCGCCTTCTTCCTGGAGTAGTCTTGCCTTGGTCTCGACCCCTCCTTCACCACTGTATCCACCGAGTGAGCCATCTGCTCTAACCGCACGATGACACGGCACCGTGATTGGCAGGGGGTTAGCCCCACAGGCATTCGCAACAGCTCTAGATGACCTTGGACGACCTATCGCTTCTGCAATCTGCTTGTAAGTCCTGGTCTGTCCACGTGGAATTGCTAGCAATTGCTCCCAGACGGATTTCTGGAATTCAGTACCATTCATCTGGCGGGGATCAATCATCTCCCTCACCTTCGTCAAGTTCGAATCCATCCATCCCGACTATCTCATAGTTTGATGGAAACAAAGCGATTACTATTCCAGCCACGATACAAGCGAGTCCGAGATAGAAACGCTGCTGTACAGTCATCAATTCCAAGCCGATAACGAACAGCAGAAGGCCACCTAGATTGGAAACCCAGACTAGTGTTTTGAATGTAGATAGAGAGACTCCAGTAGAGCCCTTGGTTCTCTTTGGTCCAAACTCAGCACCGAATCTCACAGGGTCTTCTTCATTCATTCATCCACCTACCTGTCAATCATTATTATTGCATCTGTCGGGCAACCGAGTGCGCACAGCCTGCAACCGGTGCACTCGTCCCTCAGTATCCTAGCCTTTCGATTCACATCCACGTCCATTATAGGGCTGGCTAGGGGAGTATCGTACAACTCAATCGCATCATCATCACAGACGATAGTACACTGGTCGCACCCAATGCACAATTCTTCCTTGACCCAGGCCACGGCATCCTCTCCACCCTTCAGTTTGGCCTCCTCCTCGGCACGCATTGAGTCCAAGAGCATCCTAATTCTCTTCTGCTCTGCAGCTCGCCGGGCGAGAAGATCTGGAATCTCGGTCATGACTGTCAACTCAGGCTACACATTCTCAATGTATCTTAACAACAAATCTAGGCAGAACCTCACTGGCTCTTGCTCTCAATCTGTCTGGCGAGGAAACTGACGACATCCAATATCTCGAAGTCGTGCCTTGGATCTCCCTCAAACTTCAGGCACTCAAAGTGGGCTACACACTTGGGGCATGTAGTCAGCATCACATCTGCTCCGGTGGCGTTCACTTCATCGAAGCGCTGTAGTCTGAGAGCTCTGCTGTTCTCGTTGCAAGCCATCATACTAGAGACACCGCAGCAAAGAGCATCCTCTCCGTGGTGCTCCATCTCGACTAGGTTCACTCCATCCACAGACTGAACGAGATCTCTAGGCTTGTCATACAGGTCCATCTGCCTGCCGAGTCTGCATGGGTCGTGATAAGTGACGGTTACGTCATCATCCACGGCTAGGTCCATGTCAAATCCGTTCTCAACGAGGTACTCTGTGGTGTGCATGATCTTCATTCCCTCAAGCTCGTAGTCGAGAGCAAACGTCCTGAAGCACTCTGCGCATGAGGTCACAAGTGTGTCTATGCCACTCTCGCCCAACTTCTTCTGATTGTAGACCTTGAGCTTCTCAAATACCTCTGATAGTCCCTGCCACTTCTGGTCGTGTCCGCAGCACTTCAGGAAGTCTCGACCTAGGTAAGTGACATCATCTCCCATCTCATCGAATATCGTGAAGGCAGCTGTCGTGGTCTCTCCTAGGTTCATCTCGCCCTCGTTGACGTGACTGAAAATCATCTCTTGGTCGATATAGTCGACACAGCCAGGGTAGTATCCAACATTGGAGTCGATTGGGTAGTCCTCGACTGAGACAAAAGCCTCGTCAGCCTCTTCCTCAGCCTCGGCTGCAAGAACGGCCTGCAGTAGGGTATGGGGAATCTCAGTTGCAGGAGGGCCTCCGACAATCAGATTCCTCCTGATGTCGACATAGGAGTCGTAGTCGACAAGTTGCGGGCATGCATTAGTGCAGGCAGTACAGGTCAGGCAAGAATAGAGTGGAACACCATCGTCCTCGTTATTCCAGGTATTGTAGATGATGTTGAGCTTGTCACCGGCATTGAACAGTCTGACAGGACACGCATCGTCACACAAATCACAGCCGTAGCATTTGTTCATCTCCCACTCGTACCCCCTAGCCATGCTTCGCATGACCATGAACACAATAGCGCCTACTCCTAGACAAGGGATGAACAGGCTGTAGATTAGTTTGGCATCCAGACTCTTCGGATTTTTATGATATGTCGGGTTGTCTAGAGATAGTGCAGCCAACTCATCCAAACTGAGTGAAGAGTCCGACCTGACTAGGACGGTTCCATCATCTGCTAGAAGCAGAGGTTGGTATGAGACAGCGGAGAATCCGGCAATCATCGAAACTGATTCATTTACGCCAACAGAGTTGGCGGTGAAAGCGACAGTGTAAGTCCTACCGGAATCGAGATACATCGTAGTACTCTCACATGTTCCATCTGCATTCTGCCATAGCAGATTACCGGCCGCATCGTGCAGAGTGACCTCCGCTGAGTGAGTTCCGGCATTACGCACGGTCGTCCTGAATGTGCATCCGATATCAGCCGGGACACTAGAGATTCCAAAATCCTCGACCTCAAAGGAACGACTCTCGGACACCACGACATCAGAACCGTCAGAGCTCCCATCGTAGACCAGGTCCATACCACCTGCATTACGGCCAGTATCCATATCGGCGTGCCCATTATCTCCAGCGAAGTCTAGGATTACTTTCCTTGTAGGCTGATAAATGCCCCAATCAGACCAATGAATTGCAGCAATGACGCACCAATCCGTTACATCTTCATGCTCGAAGTCGAAATCATCCCATACCGCTAGGCCCTGAGTTTCAGAATATGGCAGACAATCATCTGCCCAGTCGTCCCAGACATTGCCTTTGCCTTCATGTACGAGAGTATCCGTGGGTTGCACCCTCAATCCGTCGAGGTCCTCGACTTCGTCCATAGCACCTAGGCCCCCGTAATCCCAGAATCCACCATCATAGACCGGCCATGCAACAACAGAGATTAGCACCGTTGCTACAAGAGATCCAATTGCAATCTGTCTACCTGTTCCAGGATTGATTCTAGCACCCATCGATTTGAGGGCAAACCATCTAACTGCGAAGTAGATTACAGCGAATAAGAAAATCCCAGTCAATATCCAAGGTATCGCATTGAACAACTCAGCTGTCCAGGGGGCCTGTCTTCCGCAGAACAGATAGTTGTGAGAATCAGACCAACAGTAGTTGGTAAGATCCTTCGAATACAATTCTAGGAAGATGTTGATAGAGAAGACGGAGATGAACCAGACGTGAGCTAGGTAAATCGCTCCTGCAGAAGCGAACCATGGATCCTCAACACCTCGCTTCTCTCTTCTGCCAATTATGAACGGAGGAAGTGCGAGAATACCTACTGGAATACCAGTCAGAGCCGCTCCCCACCAGCCTGCATTCCATGCAATCACAGGCGATCCGAAGAACTCACCAATAGGCCCTGCGGGAATGATGTATTGAGGCAGATACTCGCCCCATCGCAGATATCCGTACGAGAATAGAACATACCAGTCAGGGAACACGAACCCGGCCTGAGCGAACGGGTCAGCAGCGCTGTGCAGGGGAGGCGGGATAATCCAAGAGTAGAATGCTATTACAGCGACCATCGCTGCTAGTATGATACTGTCACGCAGAATTTCTGTCGGCCAAACGGAATGGCCGACGAATACCCTACGCCTCTCCGGGTCGGCTTCAAGCAAACGATCCTTCTCGCTCATGTAGGTATCAGCAATCCTACCGAATCTGTCCAACATACCCATTCATTCAACCCCTTAATGTGGCTCCGCTATTCCTTGTACCCACACGATGAATAGATGCGCAAGTATCAGCCCTGTAACTAGGACGGGGAGGATGAAAACGTGCAGGAAGTACATCCGAGTGACCGTCTGCCCGCTCAGTGTGGTTCCAGCGAACAGAGCCTTAGCCATCCAACCTCCAATCAGAGGTGTCGAACTGGCCATGCTGATTCCGATGGTAGCAGCACCGAAGGCTAGGCTGTCCCATGGGAGGATGTAACCGGAGAAACCGAAGAAGATGGTGAAGAACATCAAGGCGACGCCGATGAGCCAGTTAAGTTCACGGGGATTTCTGTAAGCTCCAGTGAAGTAAACCCGGCACATATGCAGGAACACGGCGGCGACCATGAAGTGCGTTCCCCAGTGATGAATCGACCTAATGATGTAGCCGAAAGGTAACTCGGTCATGATGAACTCCATGCTGAGGTAAGCGGGCGAAGGCGTGCCCTCTCCACCGGGGACATAGTAGAGTCCGAGCACAGTGCCGGTGATTACGAGAATGACGAAGGCTAGGAATGAGATTCCGCCCAAACAGTACAGAGGATACCAGTACCAGATGATTCTGAGTTTGTACTTCTCAGCATGGGTCAGAGGCATCTGTCTGTGCATGTGGTGGTAGGCGTCCTTGCTCATGCCCCAGTAGTCCTGTAGCCTGAATCTAGTATCAAGCCAAGAGAACGCCCAGAGAAATGTCTTCTCAGCCAGACCCATACTCCCGGCATTAGTCTCGACTGCTCTCAGGATGTCGGTGCGAGGCATATCATCCCTCTCTTTTCGCAGTGTGAAGGCGACCAAAACCACCACAATCGCGATGAACAACCAAAGGAACCAGAATTGAATCATAATATCACTAATCGCAGTATGTGTACCAGTCTTTGAAGTCATCAAGTGCCTCGATGATATCTCCATTGACAACGAACGGAATAAGAGGCATTCCGACCGGGGCCGGCCCACCCGTCCTCTTTATTCCTATGAACCTGAAATTTTCTCCATTATTCCTGTTTCTGTTCATGTTCTTCTCAATCACAGTAGGATCGAATCTGCTCGAGTGGCAGATGCAGAACAGCTTGTTTCCACCCGAGTCGGAACCACCGGGGATCCACTGATCTGAAGTGAAGTCGTTGGTGACTAGTTGCCAACCAGGGATGCAGCATAGATGAGGGCATCTGGAGAAGATGATAATCATGTTGTCGTGGATTGAAAGAGCCTCATATTGAGGGTCTTCGTCTATCTCGAATCCCGAGCCGACATAAGCCCCACTCTCGTTGTAACCATCTGCGAATTGGAATCTAGGGCTACCCTCTACAGGAGGGGACAGTGCATTCTCAGAATGTGGGACGTAGATTACATTGACTGGTAGTCCAGACCATACACCTGAAGCACCTGCCATGCCGGTTGAGGATTGTGCAGCTTCATCGACGAACGACTGGTAAGTCATTGCCTCAAGATGCCTGTCTCCATACCAAGCAGAGTCCTCGGTTCCCGTGGGGACCCAGAACCTGACAGACGAGTCTCCACCATCCGAATCGGCTTGACCCATAAGCAGGGATGCGAAGCCAACAACACCAAGACTGGCCATCGTGATTACTCCCGCAGCGGTGTTGAATGAATGGCGCATGAACTCCCTTCGATCAATCAATTTGGGCGACTCCGAATCAGAAGCCTGTTCCCCAGGCAGGGGTCGCAGTTTGAATCTCCTAGCCATATCACACCTCGTATTGCTTCCATTTATCCGGATCGTTAGGCGTGATGTACTTGCCACCACGGTGCTTGACAATGACAACATCAGGTAGTACGTACTTCAGGTAGACTATGCCCATAAAAATCAGAGTCAGCATTACCATGCCGAAATTGAATGATAGAAGTAGCTGATCCCAATTCTTGAATAGACCGAAGGCTAGAGCTCCGGCCCAGAAAAGCGTCCATAAGACTCCCCATAGGGCTACTAGTAGAATCAATATCGATTCCCCGTGTGGAGAAATCGAGGCTCTGACCACAGTGCCCGGAGAGGGCTCGTTGAAGACCCCATGATCCACAGCCGCCTCCAATTGCTCGCGAGTCAATGCAGCGCCGTCAAGAGCAGTCCGAGCATCCTCGACGCTAATCTCTCCAGATTGGACCTGCCTCAGAAGAGTCATCACAATGTCTTCTTTCATATCTGATCACCTCTCGTGAGATGCTTGATTCGCAGCCTCAGTAAATTGCTCCTTCCGACGTAGTGCCTAGAGAAGCCGTAGCGCAAGAAAAGGCCGCAGAACAGTATGACGATGAACACCGAAGCGAATCCGAGTAGGCCAAGCCAGTGCGCCTTCATTCCGGCACCCATATCGTGAATCTCCTTTCCGTGTTCTGCTGGGGCGGGTGGCTCGATTTCTCCATTACCGGAGAAAACGGTTCTGGTCTTTCCATCATCCGCACCCTCGTCAACAGATACGCTGAGTCTGTTCCACTTATCCAGAGCACTGGGAATCTGGTCTCCATTCACAGAGTTCCCAACGAGCCACATCGTGACCAGGCCTTCCCCGCTGGAAGGTGCAGTCCATAACACGCCCCACGTGCGATCCTCTGTCTGCGATCCTGAATTGGTATGAGTGAGCCTAGTTTCATCTGCCTCCCAATTCTGTACAAGATTTTCAAATCCTTCAGCAGCACCTAGGGTTCCAGCACTGACCATCATGGAAAATCCACCTGTGTTGGAGGAGGCATCGATGTCAGGGCCACCGACTATTTGGATGACCAGCAAATACTGTGAGCCAGCCTCGTACCGGTAAGGCAACCCATCCAGAATGACAGTGACTGAATTGTCAGGGTTCTCATTGTGGCATGTGCATCCGGCAATGGAGACATCACCGTCACCATTCGCATCGCCTCCAATACCTAGGTGGGAGGCCTGCGAGCCACCCGCTAGAAGCAGCAAAATCATCCCGAGGACCACGGCCCTCTGATAGTCTCCTATGATGCTTCTCATTGCGATACCTCTAGGGGTGCTACAAGCCACCTAGAATAGGGATATTAACGTTCCAGTTTGTATCCTTCCCGGAGGGAAGCCTAACGACATTTCTAATTCATCACATTCAAGAAAACTCAAACGACACCACTCCAGGCGACGTGTCGTGACCGAACGGCAGTGGAGGAATTCCTACCAACTCTCCGATGAGCAACTAAGCCGCTTGGAAGAGGCCGAGGAATGCATGGAGATGCTAGCCATCGACAGGGCAGAGAAGATTCTACTGGAACTGCTTGAAGAGAACTCCGAGTGCATCCCCGTTCTGAACAACCTGGGTCACATGAACGGACGCTACCTTTCGGATTTTGAGAAGGCAATCGAATACTACGAGAAAGTGCTAATGTTGGAGCCCGACAATGCTTGGGCTCGTGACGAAAGGCGCAGATACGCACGCTATCTCACTTATGACTGAGCAGATTTAACGACTCATCCTGCGACCGCCCTTCGTGGACGAAGGTACAATCCTCATCGCAGGAGTAGGGGGGATCGGATGCATTTGGGCCGAAAGAGCTCATTCGAAATGCCCAGAACTTTCCGACCTGCTGTTAATCGATGCCGATGAAGAGTCATTCGCCGGAGCCGCAACCGCGCACTGCCTACATCTCGACGCAGGGGGCGACGGGAGAGGCACAGCGTCTCTGACAGCACTGGCCTCTCATCGAATCAGGGATGGGCATTCGCCGATTTCTCAACTCCTAGACAGGGCTGAACTGGTGGTCATACTCGCAGGCCTAGGCGGAGGGATGGGGTCAGGGGCCTCCGCTGAGTTGGCCTCTCTTGCCAGAGAGTCTGACACACTGGTACTCTCGATAGTAGGTCTGCCGTTCGCTGAGCAGCCTTTGCGTTACTCAATAGCCGAGGCCTCTCTGCCGGCGATTCAAGCCAACTCAAATCTGTGTATCAGGGTCAGTATGGAGAGACTCGCCTGGCAGGCTCGATACAGAGGGACGGATTGGAGATCAGGCTCGGGCTGGATAGAAGATCTCGTGGAAGGACTGGTAACGACATTAGCCAGAGTGGGTAAGATTAACTTGGATTTGATGGACCTACGGACAATAA
>CAYMRU010000019.1:0-16170 GCA_964392975.1 uncultured Candidatus Poseidoniales archaeon
CCCGGGTTCAGGCGTTGGCAACGCCCGGTGATAACCACTACACTACACTCGTGCGGAATTCCGGAGACGAGAATCGCTTTTCTAAGCGTCGGTTTCCTATTGCAGCGACTCTATGCGCCCTCGAATGTCATTCAGAGTCTTGCGGTAGATTTCCTCTTCTCCTCCTATTGGGTCATCCAATCCCCAATCCTCGTCTATGGGTAGCGCAGGGCATTCCACTCCGCAACCCATACTGATGATTCGATCGAATCCGGTTGAATCTATCTCGTCCACCGATTTGGGGTACTGTCCCTGCATGTCAATGCCAAGATTGGATGTGACCTTGATTGCATACTCTGCAATCGCTGCTCCCGGGTGGGTTCCGGCTGATTCAGCCTCGTGCCCCAAATGCCTAGCAGCAGCTTGGGCCATCTGGCTGCGACAGGTGTTCCCTACGCATATGAACAGTAATCGCATCGGAACTCCCTTGGTTCGGTGACTAATGAACCAATCCACAATTTCGGCATACGCGTAGTAAAAGACTCACTGAACAGAATTGAAGTAGCACTCACATGCCGAAGCACCATGGCGGATTCTCCGATTAGCCACCATCCCGGCGGACAGGTGGATGCGCCAGTCGAGCCAGAGGCCTCTCCGGAGGAGCGAGCTCAGATGGAGCAGGCGTATCAGCAGATGCAGCGCAAGCTGCGAATAACTAAGATGGATGAGGACATCAAGCACAAGATTATGGTACTCTCTGGCAAGGGCGGCGTGGGTAAGTCCACAGTCGCCACCGGGCTAGCCCTTTCACTCGCCCGCAAAGGCATGAGAGTGGGCCTGATGGACATCGACATCACCGGTCCCAACATCCCCAAGATGCTGGGAATCGAGGCATCTGACCTGAATGTAGAGGAAGGGCAGATTCACCCTGCCATCGGCCCGCATGGACTCAAGGTCATCTCGATGGCTTTCCTTATTGAGGACCCCGACAAGCCAGTCATCTGGCGCGGCCCGATTAAGCTCGGAGCGATTCAACAGTTCATCGGTGATGTCGCTTGGGGAGATTTGGATGCGCTAATCATCGACTTCCCCCCTGGAACCAGTGATGAGCCCTTGACCGTCAGCCAGAACCTACCGGGAATCGACGGTGTTGTCATAGTGACGACGCCTCAGGAGGTAGCTTTGCTCGACAGTCGCAAATCGATTAGTTTCGCCAAGACTCTGTCTGTACCGGTCCTAGGGGTCGTCGAGAACATGAGTGGGTACACGATTAGAGGTACAACAAGTCCCGGTGAAGAGGTCACAGTGATGGGTCCGGCAGGGGTTCCGATTTCTGCTACTGCGGATGATGATGGGGCTTGGTCTATGACTCTAGATGTTTTCAAGTCCGGAGGTGGGGCTGATGCGGCAGATGAGCTTGGAGTTCCGTTCCTCGGCTCTCTTCCCTTCGACCCGGGCATCGTGCGAGGTGGCGATGACGGAGTGCACAGAATCGTCGCTGAGCCTGGAGGGGATACGGCTGTAGCGTTCGACGGTATAGTCGAAAATGTCATGGAGACCCTGCGTGAGGGCTCTGGGACATCTGTGAGGATTACTTGACTATCGACTCCCGATTAAGGGTCGATTTGATGGCACATCTGCCGCCCACAAGGTATTGAGAATGGCAGCGGGAACTGGCATCTACATCACTTGGGTCACGGGAGCGATAGTGCTCAGCATAGCGATGATGCCGTTGTTCAAGCCTAGCTATGCTAGGCTCAGTGCTGACGGATTCATCGACATGTTCAGACGATACTGGGCTCACATGATTGTGGTGTTCTCGGTCTATCTGTGGAAGGATATTCTCGATGGAATGGATCGCGCTCTGATGGCTAACACGCAACTGGACATGACGCCATATGTGTACGCCATCGAGGGCGACATAGTGCTTTGGGTCCAGCAGGCAATGCGGAACGCGTTGCTCGATGAGGCTCTGACTCACTTCTACGTGATGGGATTCATGACGGCTACTTTCGCATCCTTCCTATATCCGATTTACTTCGATGACCGGCACATGGCCGACAGGGTGTCGCTGTCGATGTTCTGGGTGTACGTCATAGCGATTCCGTTCTATCTCTTCTTCAATGTCGGAGTCACCGGGAATCACATCCCTGAGATGCAGACTATAGCCTACGATCTGACTCCCGAAATCAACAACTGGTTCACTAGAATCGACCCATTCACCAACGGCATGCCCAGCCTGCATATCGGTCTGCCATTCGCAATCTGGCTGACCATGCAACGCTGGGATGATGACGGTAGGTGGTACATATACCGAAATTTCCTGATGGTTTTCATCCTGCTGACCGCGCTCAGCATCGTTTACCTCGGGATTCATTGGGTAGTCGACATAATCGGTGGCATGGTGGTGGCGATACTCGCCGTACAAATCACCTCGAGAACCAGCGAGCCGGTCTGGAAGGTAGCAGACGAACGTCTGTTCGGTCGCAGACTGGCAAGGGCGATATCCAATCCATGGAAGTGGTTTGGTCAGGTCTCTGATAGTGTGAAAGAGGGGCTCAGTCCTCTTAGGGAGCCGAGCCGGCGGCAGACCAGTTTCATCATCGCTGCGGTAGTATTGTCGACGAGTGGTGTACTGCTGTGGGATGCTACGCACCAAGACTTTCCAATCGAGGGCGTCGAGTGGCCTACAGCTGCTGCTGGCTCTGAAGGCTGGCTCATATCAGTCGAAGAAGACCCAATTAGTTCGGAAGTAAAGATAACGCAGTGGAACGTCACTTCGCAAGAAGGGATAGAGGTCGTTAGCGGCGGATGGGCGATTGCCCCCTCAGTAATCGTATCCGGCAAGTACATGGCTTTGCATGACTCGCAGACCGTAGAGTTCTACAATCTGGGAGAACAGGGCACAGAGCCGACACCCA
The DNA here is from genome assembly GCA_964392975.1 of uncultured Candidatus Poseidoniales archaeon. Lineage (GTDB taxonomy): Archaea > Thermoplasmatota > Poseidoniia > Poseidoniales > Thalassarchaeaceae > Thalassarchaeum. The sequence goes on from CAYMRU010000019.1 coordinate 2,901, forward strand.
CATTGACATTGGATGATGCTGGTCCGATTCTCGATGTGGCAATAGCCCAGGACTCAGGTGCTGCAATTCTGGTCATAATGAGTGAGTCCTCGCTGCAATTCCTGGATATGGGAACCGGTGATCCGATAGTGACCCAGCAAAACGGTTCGTTCTCGATTGTAGCTGCATCCGGACCACTGATTGCTTGGGTCGATTCATCCTCTGGTTCGCCAACCGTTAATCTCACATCGACCAGTGGGGGAATCGAGATTGGTGTAGAGCTAGACGCCGCTGCAACTGAGGCAGAGGATGAATATCTGGAACAGATTTCGGGAATCCCTGTGGACTACTCAAATGCCACAGTAATCGACATCGATATGTCATCATCGTGGCTAGTAGCTGTGGTCGATATCGGTCCCGTGAACAGAACGGTTCTGGTGGATATTCTAAGCGGCGAACAGAGGATGTTGTCCGATCCCTTATGGCAGTCTTCTTCTCCAAGTGTTGGTGATGATAGAGTAGCTTTCCTGCAGATACCGTTCTGGGACCCTACCGACAATATTGTTGGTACAAATGATGTCTACTTGCACGAGATAGACAGCAATACGACTTTGGCAATAACACGAGATGATGATGTCAACCAGATGGAGCCTCAGGTGTTGCTTGAGGAGGTGGCATGGATAGAGGTGGACGCTGATGGAGAGTCGGTACTGAAGGTATACTCGGGCGAGACTTTCCAGCCCTACTCCTCTGTGATTCTACAGTCTGCCATTGTCATGCTGATTCCACTGCTGTTCCTCTGGGCCTACCAAGCCGCATCGGAGAGATGACTACTCAGCCAGGCGGAACATCTCATCGAGGCAGCGTCCTGCTCGCTCAATCACTGATGGATCCAATTCAATGACTTGGTCGGGAGAAGGATTTCGTAGCGCCATTAGGATATCCTCCAACTGAGTAGTCTTCATGTGACGGCACATCACGCATGCCCCAACTAAATTGAGGTCCTCCTCAGACTCGGCCAGAACTCTGTCTGTGGTGCCGCACTCGGTAATCAGCATCAGGTCCTTCTTACCAATCGAAACCAGCCTGAGGGCCTCTTCCATCAACACCTCGCTGCTACCGACGAAGTCGCTCTCCTCCAATACATCAGTGTCGCATTCGGGGTGACTGAGTACCTGCAAATCCATTCCTGCCTCACTGGCGCGCTTTCTCCATGTTCGAATCTTCTCTCCAGTGAAAGCGGCGTGAACCTCACATTCGCCATCGAATATGATTACATCCTTCTTGCCCCCAAGGTGGTTCTGCAGATGCTTGCCCATGAATCGATCAGGCACGAAGATGAGGCCGTCTCCTGGAAGCCTCTCGCAAATTCTGAGATAATTACTGCTGGTGACACAGACGTCACACTCAGCCTTGACCTCTGCACTGGTGTTGATGTAGCAGACCACCGGTAGCGCAGGATACTTCGCTCTGATATTCCTGACATCTTGAGCGGTAATCGCATCACTCAGCGAGCATCCTGCCTCGGGAGAGGGGTGTAGGACTGTCTTGTGGGGACTCACAATCTTGGCCGTCTCAGCCATGAACCTGACACTGGAGAACAGAATAGTCTGCTGAGGGGCGTCTCTTGCCTCCTTGGATAGTGCATAACTGTCAGCTACCGAATCTGCGACCCCGTAGGTGATATCAGGAGTCTGATAGGAGTGTGCGATTAAGAACACGTCATTCTCCTGCTTGAGCTTGTTGATCTCAAGAGTCAGAGGTGCAATCGACCTACAGGTCTCAAGGCTCCATCTGAATGGCTGCTTGATGGCGTCTTTGAGTCTCTTGGCCTCCCTCTCGACTTCGTATTCGGTAAATGCTGCGTGGCTCACTATGCCGCGCTGGAGAGGAGGCGGGGGCAGCTCTATGGCCATACAGTAACCTCGTTGTGTGCAACCGCTTTGAAGTCATCTAATGTCGGGTGTGCATGGCGGGAGCGGCGATCCCCATGTGGAGCCCCATTGAACTACTTCACGAAGGTGCTGAGGCGACTGTCACAGCAGGGAAATGGATGGGTAAGCCAGCGGTCCTGAAGATGAGGAGACCGAGGGGGTACCGACACCCAGATTTGGATCGCAGACTGACTCGCAGTCGCCTCTCTGTGGAGGTCAGAGCGCTTGGTAAATTGCAACAGGCCGGGTTTCCTTCACCCTCCCTTTACGACTGTGATATCGAAGAGTCTTGGATACTGATTTCTCGCATCGATGGTAGGCCATTGCATGATGCCATCGCTGATGGTTCGACCGGAGAGGATACGATGGAACATGTAGGGGCATTGATTCACAGGCTTCACGAGGAAGGTATATCTCACGGAGATATGACTACTCATAACATTCTGATTGACGATTCGGGTGAGCTTTCGATGGTTGATTTCGGATTGGCTCGAGTCTCACCGGAATTGGAGCAAATGGGACTAGACCTACAGGTGCTCAATGAATGTCTTACAGCCAGCCATTCAGAGCTTGGGGGGGCAGTCGATTCGGTTGTCAGAGGTTACCTTGAGTCCGGGACTGGACAAGCCGCGGATGTGGTATCTAGATTCGATGCCATCCGAGGAAGGGTGAGATATCACGGATAGGGTGACATGAGGATACTATTCGCTACAAGCAACGAGAACAAGGTCGCCGAGGCGAGATTGTTACTAGCAGAGTCAGGGCACACTGTAGAACAGTTGCTGATAGGCGGATTAGCCCCACAGTTCGATGAGCCCAAAGAACTGGGAATAGAAGCGGTGGCCAAATCCAAGATGATTCAGGCGCTCCATATGCTTGCCCAGGAGGGTATCGAGGATGTCTCGGTGATGGTTGAGGACTCCGGCGTCTTCCTCGATGCCTTCGATGAATGGCCAGGTGCAGAGTCGGCGGATGTCGAGGCAGAAATCGGTCTTGAGGGAGTTCTCTCGCTGCTGGAGGAAGGTATGGCTCGAGGTGCAGAGTACAGAGCAGTGGCTATGGCATCAGACGGAAAATCAATCTGGAGCGCACAGGGAATCTGCAGGGGCGAGATTGCAGAATCGGCGAAAGGAGATGGTGGTTTTGGATACGACCCGATATTCATTCCTGATGAGGGGGGCGGGCGCACCTTCGGAGAGTGGGAAGAGGGGAAATACACCGCAATCACGCACAGAGCAAAGGCGATGAACCGTCTGGCGGAACTCCTCAGGGTCCCGTCAAGGTGAAGGCTGAGGACGCTTCGTGCGGGTCGGGAATATGGTTTCGCTGACTCGGTTGGCCCTCTGGGCAGCAGTTCTTCTGGGGATTCCTCTCTTCTTGGTACTACAGGGTGATGCGGGTCTCCTAACTAGGGTGGCAGGAGGTATCGTTCTGTTGGCCTTGGTCTCGATTCTGCTGTTCTCCGGTCGCTCTCCGGTCCCCAAGCCCCCCACGGTAGTGGTGGAACCTGAGGTGAAGATGGAGCCGAAGGTAGAGATTGACCTGCCTGAGCCAGTTCTTGAGGTCGAAGGAGCCGGTCAGCGCAGAGAAGGCAAAATAAAGCGCAGTCGCGGTAGGTCTGTAGAGCCTGAGTTGCCGCCTCCAACTCCTCCACCGATGCCGATGCCCCCGGCAGTGGCTGCAGATAGTGAATCCGCACATCCAACACCCATGCCAGTGATGCCCGATGACGATAGCAGCGTGGCAGCGAGGTACGTGGCCGAGTCCAACCCGCAGAGCGATTTTGAGACCGAGGTCGAGGAATTCGTAGGTCAGAGACGGGTGAAGAGGGCTCAGATTAGATCCCGCATCGAAAGGAAGCGTCGGATGAAACTGGCAGAGAGGCGTGCTGCGAAGGCTAGGATGTGGTCCGCCGTAGAGGACGGAGAGAACTTAGCCGAACTGCTCAAGCAGCCCGACCATGGGATGACTGTTCTCGACGAGCCTGAATCACCAGATCCGAGTCGTCCACAGGGAGTGTCGTATATCAGAATCGACGAAGAGCGTATTCTGCGACTCAGGATACCACTGGAAGTCACACCCAGAGAGTCTTCTCTCAGCACCAAGCAGGAAGAGGTTTCAGCTCCGGCGGATGCCCCGGATGATATGCCTCCTATGCCGCCTCCGCCTGGAATGCCCCCGATGCCACCTCCTCCGGGCATGCCACCCATCCCTCCACCTGTGAACCCCGACGAGGGTTGACCAACTGAATGTTCAAGCCAACTGGCTCTGTGCGAGTGGCATGTCAGAGGGAGTCCTGCTGGTAGAAGATATCCCAGTTGAAGACTGTAGTCCTCCCGGCGGAGTGATCAGCGTCTGGACCCTGAATCGCCCGAGCAAACTGAATGCACTAAATCGAGACTCTCATGCCGCAATCAAGGAGCAGTGTGTGCGAGTAGAGTCGGAAGACTCGATCCGCGCTGTGGTAATCAAAGGAGCATCTCCTCCTCCAGTAGAGGATGGCAGTAGGCCCAAGCCAGCTGCCTTCGCTGCTGGAGCGGATATCTCGGAGTTCGCTGGAAAGTCATCCGATGATGTACGTGATTTCTTCGGAGATAACGCCTGGGAAGCAGTATGGGGCATTTCGAAGCCCACGATTGCTATGGTTGACGGATTCGCACTGGGTGGAGGTACAGAACTGGCACTCGCTTGCGACATCAGAGTTGCTTCGAGTCGCGCGAAATTTGGTCAGCCTGAGATAAATCTCGGCTTGATCCCAGGAGGAGGAGGGACCCAGCGGCTGTGTAGGCTTCTGGGCTACGGCAAGGCAATGGAGATGACTCTGACCGGTGAAATGGTCGGAGCAGAAGATGCTCTGCGTCTGGGACTTGTGAACAAGGTCGTCGAGCCAGAGCATTTGGAATCAGAGGCGATGCAGATGGCCGAGGTCATTGCAAGGAAGTCGCCCTACACGGTCAAAGTCGCCAAGAGGGCTGTCCGAGCAGCCCTCGACTTGTCTTTCAGCGAGGGAGTGCTTGCAGAGCGTTCCGAGTTCATTGCCCTGTTCGACACAGAGGACAAGGAGATTGGAGTCAAGGCCTTCCTTGAGCGAGACGATGCCGAATGGGTTGGTCGATAGGCCCTAACCAGCAATCGTCATGTCCCGAACCTGCATCGAAGCGATGTGACTGGTCGAGTCTTGGTGCTGTGCGGCCCTCCTGGCTCGGGTAAGGGCGTGGTATCCACACGCGCGGTCGCGAGGGGAATGATGGTGCTTTCTCTGGGAGATGTGGTTCGCTCTGAGGTCGCGGCGAGAGGGCTTGAGGAATCGCCTGAGAATGTAGGTAGAACAGCGCTCTCGATGCGTGAGGAAAAAGGTGAGGATATCGTTGTCGTCAGGTTGCTTGACAGAATCGAAGAGGCTCTGGAAGAAGCAGATGTCTTGATTGACGGGATGAGGCAGCCGGAAGAGATGGAGAGTCTCAAGCAGCACATTGTGAATGTCACGGTATTAGCAGTCTCAGCATCTGAGGATTTACGCTCCGGCTGGCTCTCTTCAAGAGGTAGGGGTGAGGATGGAGACATCGGTGATTTCTCCGATAGGGAGAGACGTGAGTGGGCGTGGGGACTCGATGTCCTGATGGCACAAGCTGACGCTGTGATTGTGAACGACGGTTCCTTGGAGAAGCTCTCGGTTCGCAGTGATGAGGTTCTCGAGAGTCTGGGCTTCTGACTTATTCGAAGGAGTGCTCAATCATATCAATTGGGTCATCATCGACGCTGGCATCGAGACTCAGCCAGCCAGAATCCTCGGCTTCACTCACCATGTTGTCCTGAATCTCCCTGATCCGATCGAGATTGTCCAGATAATGGGAAACTCCCTCACTGTTGTGCTTCTCTCTGGATCTAATGAAATTCTGGTGAGTTCTCTCGTCATCAACTCGGAGAACGACTCCGCTAGCCAGCCCTCCCGAATTCCTCCATTCCTCCAGCATCTCCTCTCCGGGAATGATATGAACTCCTTCTAGAACAAGATCGGATGACTTGGCTGCGGCTCGGCGGACTACTGCTCGAACGGCTTGAGTCAGAACCGATACCGTTTGGTACCAGTCCTCGATTACCCCGGAGCCGGCCGGCTCAAACGAAGACCTGTGCAGAGCCGGGCTCTGTTCTCGATCAAACTGGGTCCTCAGTGTCTCCCTGATGGTGTCTGTGGATACGATTTTCGGGAAGTCCAGAGACGAAGCTACTCTGGCTGAGAGAGTTGACTTACCGACCCCACTGGTACCTGTGATGACCAGCAGTCTGTGGGAACTCATGTAGACCCTCAGCGCTGAATGGCCTTGATCTCGAGGAACTCCTCAAGACCGTGCACTCCCAACTCTCGGCCATTGCCTGAGAGTTTGTACCCTCCGAACGGGGCTGAGATGTTGAACGGGCCGCCGTTGATGCTGACTTGACCTGTGCGCATGGCTCTAGCCACCCGTATGGCCCTGTCCTCATCGCTCGACCAGACCCCACCTGAAAGTCCGTACTCTGAGTCGTTGGCCAGTTGGATGGCTTCCTCTTCACTGGAGTAAGTCGTTATCGCCAGTACGGGTCCGAAAATCTCCTCTTGAAATATGGTCATCTCGGGGGTCACATCGGAGAACACCGTCGGCCTGACGAAGAATCCCTTGTCCAGACCATCGGGCATCCCCAGTCCTCCGGCTACCAGATTAGCACCCTCTTCGATTCCTGCAGCGATGTACGAGGAGACGCTATCCTGCTGTCTGGCAGATACCATAGGGCCGCAGCGCATCGATTCGTCCATTGGATCTCCGACTGTGTACTTGTGTATCTTAGCAGAAATCACATCGATTACCTCCTGCTTCTTCGACTCTGGAACAAGCAATCGAGTAAGGGCTGAACACTCCTGTCCGGAGTTTCCGAAACAAGCGTGAATCGACGCTGATGAGGCTCTCGCAATATCCGCGTCATCGAGTATGATGTTGGCGCTCTTTCCTCCCAGTTCCAGAGTCACTCTCTTGACGCCAGGAGCGGCCAACTCGCTGACTCTGATGCCGGCTCCGGTGGAGCCGGTGAAACTGACCATGTCGACATCAGGGTGGCTGCTCAGTACCTCGCCAATCTCCCTGCCGTGTCCTGAAACCAGATTGAACACTCCGGCAGGCAACCCGATTTCATCGATGATGTCGGCCAGAATGAAGGAGTTCAGTGGTGCTTCCTTAGATGGTTTCACGACCATCGTGCATCCGGCGGCTATGGCTGGAGCGACCTTGCCGATTATCTGGTGAAGAGGATAGTTCCATGGAGTAATCATGCCAACTACGCCGATTGGCTCCTTGACTACGAGTGAGTTTCTGACCTCCTCCTCCCAGTCATAGTTCTCGAGAATCTTGGCGTACGAGCGTGAGACGACTCTGGGAGTGCCTACCATGGCTCCTCTACAGTAGTTGATTGGAGTCCCTACCTCTGAGGTAATCAGTTCAGTTAGCTCTTCGGTACGGTCCTTGATGGCCTGTGAGAGCATGTTCAGGTAGCCGACTCTGTCTTCCACCGAGGTCTTGGACCACTCTGGAAATGCAGCCTTGGCTGCTGTTACCGCTGCTTCTACGTCTACGGGGGAACCGACCGGAACTGAGCCGATGGTCTCCTCATTAGCAGGGTTGATGACTTCTATCGTCCCTTCGCCTGTGGGCTCGACCCAATTTCCATCGATGTACAGGTGCTCGCGTGTGTGCATGCACGGCCCACCGCGCGGCGTCTTATGAGATTCATGCAATTCAAGAACAGGTGTGACATCTGCGAGATATGGCGACCAGACTGGTAGTGATGCGTCATGCCAACAGCAGCAGGAGCTATCCCGGTCTAGCAGACCATGACAGGCCACTGGACGCCAGGGGTCAGCATGATGCGTCTCGGATGGCGCAGGCACTGGCAGATCGCGGATGGCTGCCCGAACTCGTATTGGTCAGCAGCTCAAGGAGGACGATTGAGACCTTAGAGGGGATGTCTCCGCTAATCGGCCATGCGAGTATCGAGATTCGTTCCCAGATCTACCACGCTGGGTTGAGCAGTCTGTCCGAGCAGTTGGAGGACGCGCTAGAGGATGGTACTACGATGATTCTGGGTCACAACCCCGGATCAGAAGTACTGGTCAACCATCTCACAGGAGATTGGGAGGTTATGCCGACGGCTGCTGCAGCACTTATTGAGAAGACCGGGGAGAGGTGGGAATTGATTGAGGTCCTTAGACCGAAGGAGATCAGCTAGTCTCACCATTCAGTGTCCGAATTGCGCATCGAGATTACCACCGCAGTTACTCCGATCAATAGCAGTAGCACAAGAGCGACGGCAATCAGAGTCATCGAGTTGTCAGCGATCCAGTTTCCTCCACTACCTCCTGAACTCAACTTCTCGAGCTCGATAGTCTGCTGTTGCTCGCTGAGTGGAGTGGTAGACAGATAGGTGTCAGTGGCTCTAACCTCAATGGTCATGTTGCCCCCGGGCAGAGTGGAACGAACATCAAACATCAGAGTGAATACACCATCTTCTGCTACTCTGTCGCCCCCTGTCCCGTCGTCCACCATCAGAAGCCAGGTCTCGGAGCTTCCTATTGGTGCCAATCTGCCTATCTTGGCTTGCGCCGAAGAAACTCCGTCGGGGTCCTCGACGGTGACCTCTAGGAGATGGGTAATCGGGTCGCCGCTCGAAGGTACATGGACGGTATCGGCTGCTTCGCCATCCCTGAGGATTGTCAGATTGGAAATACTCGGAGCCTCGTTCTCAATTGTGAGTCGTGGCGCGTCGACGGGAAATCCGGCTGCATGAGTGTGCACCGCAATCACGGTCTCTCCCTCGCCGTCTGTGATTCTGACGGGAATCGCCCTCTCGCCCGGAGACATACCGGATGGGACGGTGAACTGGCCAACCCATTCACCGTCGGTCTCGGTCAATTGGCTGAGTTCTCCGCCGACTCCTAGCAGGTCAACGGCTGCTGAAACTACGCCGTGCCCATCGACTGCAGTGACTGTGATGGCGACAGATTCGCCACGAACGACCGAGTCGGGAGAGAATTGTAGTGACATCATTCTCGGAGCAGCATTAGTAATCTCGATAATGGCATCCTCCTCGGCTGATACCCAGAAATCCTCGATAGTGACTGAGGCTTGTATAACCCCGTGCTGCAGTCCATCGTAGGCCAATAGTGCAGTCCAGATGTCATCGTGAATGGTGTGGTCGCCCTGAAGGCCGGAGTCAGAGAGCTCGACTATCCCAAGGCCAATCTCAGTGAGGTCTACAGCCACTGCGGTGACATCGGTGTCGAAGTCGTAGACTAGGACCTCAAGATGGGCTGAGTCTCCTTCGGTCAGCAATCTGCCTTCGCGGAAACCAATAGAGAGCAGGGCCGGGGGTGTGTTCTCCTCCTCAGTGATGACTGAGGGCGAGAGCACCCTATCTACTAACTGATGCTCGACGAAGGCGAGACTCTCAAACGAACCGTTATCGCTCAACGAAATCTCAATCCAACGGTGAACCTCATTCAGCAGTCCAGCTAGTGGACCTTCGTTGACCACACTACCGGATGCATAAGCATCACCGCCATAGTCTCCAATCCACTCTGCGAGAGTGACGTTATGCCCGTCCATCTCGCCTTCAACAATCGACATCACTTCGACTGAGAGAATGATTGCTTCGTTTCCGACTAGTGAGAAACTGTCGCCGGGCACTAGAATCTCTGGGGCAGCGCCGGTCTCCCTAGAGATGTGGTTCTCGAAGATGCGGTTCGCCTCTGGCTGCTGTGGTTGCCTAATGATTGGCGAGGACTCTGGGTACTCGTTTGTCGTAGTCCCGTTGTCCTCGATGTACTGCAATCTGATAGTGCGGTTCCACCAGTCAGTCTGCGGTACCCTGTACTCGTAGGTCAGATTGTGCTCAGCCTCCCACTCCTCGTTAATCGGACCGATTGGGGTCGCAGATACATTGAACCAGAACTCGTTTTGGATTTTGTCGGCCTCAAACAGTATGCCGGTGTCGTTCTCCTGAGTCCCTGAGTCGACGATTCTCCTAATCAGCCCGAAGCTTCCCTCGGCATCGCCGTCATAGGTTCCATCGACCCTGATGGTCTCGGCTATCGTCTCGCCGCCTTGACTCTCAAAGTGGATTACAGGGATGGTGCCGTTGACCTCGACCTCGAAGAAGTCATCATCTATCAGGAACCCGAACTCGCCTCCTCCGAGTAATAGGAAGTGCTGCTCCTCCCTTGTTTCGTCCTCCCAGCGCTCAAGGATTCTGAATTCATCGAGATCGAATGAGAAGTAGTCGCCGCTTCCTCCATCGAGACGAAGTGTTGCATTAGCCTCTAATTGGAGATTCTGGAGTCTCCTGCGGTCGTCCTCGTCCCAGGTCTCCCAGTAGAACGAGGATAGTTGGCCGAACCCTCCTTCGCTGCTGTTGTTATCGCCTCCATTGAAGGAGAGCCAACCGGTTCCGTCGATTTTGAAGCGCTCGGTAGAACTGCCTTCGGACCAAGAGCGCAGCACGAACACCTCATGCACATCTACGTCAACTGAAAATCCGCTGCTCCCATCCGCGCCCTCTTCGGTAGTGTTCAGGAAGAGTGAGCCATTTCCTCGCATCTCGAAGTCCTGAGTCAAGAGTTCGACCCCGTCGTAGGTCTCATTGAGCCAGATTGTCTCAAGGTTGAGCGCCAGCATGAGTCCTTGTGTCCCGTTCATCGAGTCGAACAACAGCGTGCCGTTACCGAGCTCGTTGGACTCTAGGATGTCACCAGTCCGCTTCTGCCAGCCCCTGCCTTCGAAGTCGATGCTGTCGCCCGGTTCAGTCCCCTCCATGCTCCACGTGGTCTCTCGAGTAATCTCGTGGTCCGCCATGGGCTGATTCCAATGCGTTATTGCGAGTTCCCGAGAGCAGGATGCCTGCGCAGTGGTGACTGAGATGTGCACTGTGTCTGCGAACTCAGGCTCGGTATCCAGTATGATGTCAATCTCGCCTCCGGCACTGACGAAGGAGGCGTTCGAGTCGTCAGCAATCTGTACATCATCCCTGTGCTGCTCGACTGAGACGGTGACTGAAGTGGGAGTATCGCCGCCGGTGAATGGCGGATTGAAGACGACCAGATAGCGATGCAGGACGTCGTAAGAGATGTTCCAGCCGCCGTCCCAGTGCTCCTCGACGTCCCAATCGACGAGTACCGAACAAATGGTCTGTTCCTCTTCCTCGGCTAGGACCAACGAGGCCTGGCTAGATATGAGCAATGTGGCGAGGATTACGAGGGCTTGTCTCGCACGAGGCACAGTATGTGCCTCGGACCGCAGGATATGAACCGATTCCCGTCCCGATACTAGAACAGCGGCTCTTCGTAATCGTCGTCTTCCCCGGAGCGTTCCTTCCACAGCGAGGCTGGGACATCATCATAGACGCCGGCGTATGGGTCTTCGTCGTCCTTGTTGATGCTGCCTTGCGCAGACAATCTTGCGAGTTCCTCTGCATTGGACTTGAACTTCCAATAGTGAATCCTCCACTCGCGTCCGTCCCACAAGGTGGTCTCCTCGGACTCAGTGGTCAGCAGGTCGTAGTCCTGCAACTGGTAGAACAGGTTGCGATCAGTAGGCTCGAGTGCGTTGTCGATTATGCGATTGGAGAAGCCGAAGAAACCGAGTGCGTGCTCAGCAATCGTCTCGGCCACCGCGGTCTCCATATCGACGTCGACCTTGTGCCGGATGGCCTCGGTCAACTGTGCTAGTGTCAATCCCATCGCATCCCTCCGCGGTGAGTATAGATGGGAGGCCGCGCTATTTCAACAGTCCTTCCCTACGCCTCTAAATTGGTCATTTCCTTTCCGAAGCGGTTAATCTACCTGCTACTTTCGCGGCCCCGTGGAAGAGCATCAGAAAGTTACCTTTCTCGGTCTCGACGAGGCCGAAGACGGTCCTTGGGACATCGTGGTGTTGCCGATTCCATACGAGATGACTACAAGTTGGGGAGAGGGTACTGAGAATGGTCCGGAGGCTTGTATTCTCGCTAGTTCACAAGTCGAGTTGTACGATCCTCTGCTGCCTGAAGAACTGCCTTGCGGCCTGAGGATGCACACCGCCTCATCATGGTCGTCTGAGGCCGGGACTCTGATGGAACAATTGGATTCAATCAGAGACTACGCTGTTGAGTGGCTGAACGGAGAGCAGTTTCCATTGTTTCTAGGCGGTGAGCACGGGATACTTCCGCCTCTGATGCAGGCGGTGGTAGGACACCCGTCCATAGACGGGGATTTGAGCCGCCTGACTCTAGTTCAGATTGATGCTCATGCTGACCTGAGGAATGAGCTCGGAGGTGAGCGGTTCTCGCACGGTACCGCCATCAGGAGGTCTCTCGATGAGGGTGTTGGCAAGGTCATACAGATTGGCACGCGTGCGCTTTCTAGAGGAGAGGCTGAATTCTCTCATAACGATGAGAGGGTCGAGACATGGTTCGCTCGCGACTTCATGGGCGTGTGCGACGGGCAAGCCGGCTGGAATGCACTCATTGAGCGGATTGGTCGCATTGAGGGTCCCGTATGGATGACCTTCGATGTAGATGGGCTAGACGGCTCGCTTGTCCCAGACACCGGTACTCCAGTTCCCGGAGGATTGAGTCATTGGGCCGCTGTTGAGATTATCGAGGGGTTATTCGCAAGCGGTGCGGAGGTTATTGGAGCCGATGTGAACGAAATCGTACCTGGTGAGGACCGTCTTACCCAGTTCAATGCAGCACTAATCGCCACCAAGATACTGGCCGCACATATCGCAAGTCGCAACTAGTGGACAATAGATTCACAGCGAGTGCCAATGATTGTAGATGAATACCCCCTCAGCGGCGCATGCGCCGCTGGGCAGCAATCGTCCTCGCATCCCTGATGCTCACTGTGCCAGTTGCGCCTGCTGCATCAGCACAGATTGGTCAGCCGGACATAATTCAGGAGCACTGGTATCACTCCTATGCAACATTGACCTTGGATGTCAACGCATGGGTTGATGATTATCCGGAAATCGTCAATTTGTCCGTCGTGGGACAAACGGAAATGGGCAGAAACCTCTGGATGCTGCAAATCACTGACGAATCTTGTTGGGCGACCTTTGATGGGTGTGAACACTACAAGCCAGATGGATGGCGCAAAGAAGTGGTGTACATAGATGGCGGTCATCATGGCAATGAGCACTTGGGAACGGAGCTCGCCTTCCTAGTTGCAGAGTACTACATAGAGGGCTGGGCTAATGGGGATCAAGAGGTACTCGATGTATTGGCGACCACTGAACTGCACATTCTCATCATGCTGAATGCGGACGGCAATGACTTCGATACAAGATGGAATGTCAACC
>CAYMRU010000020.1:0-16160 GCA_964392975.1 uncultured Candidatus Poseidoniales archaeon
TGAATACCACATTGCCTAGTAGACTTGGAACTCTGGCTTCCTCATGTCCCCAGACTTCCAAGTCGGGAAATCGCTTCATCATCCCAGGATATCCAGCGGCATGGTCACGGTGGGTGTGAGTGTACAACAGGTGAGTGGGTTGCAAACCCTCCTTTTCGAGAGCCTCAGTCCAAAGACTGGCGTTGAACGGGTCGATTACTGCGACCACTCCATTGTCCCTGTCGATGAATGCCGTGTTCATGTTCATCAGACTCCCCATCTGGGTCACCCAGACCTCGACACCGTCCTCCCAGACGGAGACGTGGAACTCGCCGTCACTCAGCACAATCACTCGCAGCGGCAACCGCCGCATAGGTGTGGCGGCGCTGCTGTCTCGGGGCAGGCTTCAAAGCGTGGCCTCCGAGTCGCGGCACGTGGCACGAATGCCCTCCACACACACCCTGCTAGGCGGGCCCGCGCCCGGTCTGCTGCTTCGGCTGGGAGTCTGAGGACTCCCTGCGAAGCCCGTTGGGAGAAAGGAAATGGCATACGACGCGCAAGAAGTAGAGACGCGCTGGCAGAAGGCTTGGGCTGATGCCGGGGCGTTCGAGGTCGAGATTGACCACAGTAAGCCGAAGTTCTACTGCCTCGAGATGTTTCCTTACCCTTCTGGCAACATGCACATGGGTCACGTACGCAACTATTCGATTGGTGATGCGATGGCCCGCTTCCATCGCTTGATGGGCAAGAATGTCCTCTACCCGATGGGATACGATTCCTTCGGGATGCCCGCCGAGAACGCGGCCAAGAATGAGGGCGGGCATCCACATACGGTAACTCATCGAAATATTGCCAGCATCCGCGCTGACCAGGAGCGGATGGGTTACTCGTACGACTGGAGACGCTTCCTAGCCACCTCGGATGTGGACTACTACCACTGGAATCAGGAAATGTTCCTGATGCTCAATGAGCGCGGTTTGGTCGAGCGCAGGATGGCACCGGTGAACTGGTGCGTCGACTGCGACACGGTGCTAGCCAACGAGCAGGTCAAGAACAACCGCTGCTGGCGCTGCGGACTCGAGGTCATGCAGCGTGACATGGCGCAGTGGTTCCTGCGCATGACCGAGTACTCGGACGAACTACTAGACGAGATTGAGAACATCGCATTCCCCGAGAACGTCAAGGCGATGCAGCGCAATTGGATCGGTCGCTCCTATGGTTCTCACATCGACTTCCCGGTTGCCGACTCAGACGCTGTGATTGGAGCCTTCACCACGCGCCCGGACACCATCTTCGGTGTCACCTTCGTAACACTCTCTCCCGAGCACCCTCTATGCGAGGAGTTGTGCTCGGGCACTGAGTGGGAGGCAGACTGGCGCGAGTTGCGTGATGAGTGCGCGCGCCTGTCCGAGTTCGAACGCATCAACATGCTGAAGGAGAAGAAAGGCGTATTCTTGGGTCGTCATGCAATCAATCCGCTGAATGGCGAGGAAGTACCGATCTATGCGGGCAACTTCGTCGTCGCATCATACGGAACTGGAGCTGTGATGGCCGTCCCCGGTCACGACCAGCGCGACTATGACTTCGCAGAGAGGTATGGCATAGAGATTCGCAGAGTACTAGTAGAGAATGAAGGCGACGACCCGAATGCCCCATTGAGCGCTGCCTTCGAGGGCTACGGGCCTATGGTAAACTCAGGAGTGGACGGATTCGATGGACTGGCCGGCGAGGCCGCAAAGGACGGGGTAATCGCCGCACTTGAGTCAGCAGGAGCCGGGCACGGCACAGTCGAGTACAGACTGAAGGACTGGCTACTGAGCCGCCAGCGATTCTGGGGTACACCGATTCCGATGATTCACTGTGATGCCTGCGGCGTCGTCCCCGTACCATCTTCCGATCTGCCCGTAGAACTACCACTCGACGTCACTTTCAGTGAGGACCAGAGCGGCAATCCACTCGCTTCCCACGACTCCTTTGTCAACACATCCTGCCCCTCCTGCGGAGGGGCAGCCAAGCGCGAGACAGACACGATGGACACCTTCTACGACTCATCTTGGTACTTCATGCGCTTTTGTGATGCCAACAACGACTCAGCCCCGTTCGAACGCGAGGCAATCGACTACTGGATGGATGGAGGTGTCGACCTCTACATCGGCGGTATCGAGCACGCGGTTATGCACCTGCTATACGCACGCTTCTTCACCAAGGTCACCCGCGATGCCGGGATGAATACGGTCGGTGAACCGTTCGGAACTCTAGTCTGCCAAGGCATGCTCAACGCACCAGCCCCGTTTTGCTCCGACTGCAATGCGGAGTACCACGTCGATTTGTTCGGCGCTGACTGCCCGACCTGCGGCAAGAGTCTGGGCACCCGCTCGGTGAAGATGGGCAAGTCGCTAGGCAATACAGTCAGTCCCGGAGAGATGGTCGGTAAGTACGGGGCTGACACAGTCCGTCTGTTCATCTTGTTCGGAGCCAATCCCGAGGCCGGGATGGACTGGTCGGACAACGCTCTTGAGGCCAACCACCGTCAGCTCCACTCGATCATCGATGCGATGGAGTCGGCCATGACTCTGGGAGAAGTCCCCGGCCCACTCGATGACTGGCTGCTTGCAAGACTGAGAGCCAACCAGACTGCTTGGAAGGATTCGATGTCGAACGTCAGCATCCGCGAGGGTGTGATGATTAGTCACTATGAGATGCTCTCTGACTGGGTGTGGTATCTCAGGCGCGGAGGCAGTAATCGAGATACTGCAAAGCAGTTTCTGCTTGGATGGATACCAATGCTAGCCCCTGCTACTCCTCACATCGCCGAAGAATTCTGGCATTCTGTGGGAGGTGAGGGAATGCTAGCTACCCATTCCCTCGGAGATTCAGCAGATTCCTCAGATGATGCTGGAGTCCTAGCCCGCGAGGCCTACCTCAAGGAACTTATCTCGAGCGGCAGAGGACTGCGAGAGCTGGCAGAGAGACACGCCGAAGCAGAAATTACCCGCGTGGTGATTCAGACCTCGCCTGCTTGGAAAGAGGGTTTGGCGAGGGAGGCATTACGACTCGATGCGGAAGGTTTCGACTTCAAGGCCGGAGGCATGAATCATCTGAAGTCGATGGAGATCTTTGCCGATGAGAAGACGCGCGGAGATGTGATGCAGACTTGGATGGCACTTACAATGGGCAGCAAGAAGAAGCGTGGACGCATTCACACTTGGTCACAGGGTGAGAAGAAACTCATTATGAGCGCGATAGACGAGGTCTCAGTCATCAACATGAACTCGAAATTCATCACTCACGCTCTGGGAGTCTCATCCGTCGAGGCCTATCCAGCAGGCGAGGGTGAGGATATCGCTGGCAAGGCTAGATACGCCTTCCCACTGGAGCCGGGAATAGCCTTCCTCTAGGTGTAAATATGTCCTCAGTAGTCCTTTTCGACGATGCATGCGGCACTTGCAGTCGCTGGGCTTCGTTCATCAATAGATTCGACAGAATGGGCAACCTCCGCACACTAGGACAGGATACGGATGAGGGAACAGAATTGCTTTCGAACAGGCCAGACGAGATGCTGGGTGTGGACTCAGTGTTCATCATCACCGAGGACGGCCAATGGCATGCAAAGAGCGCAGCCGTCTGGAGAATCGCGTCTAGTATGGGTCTGCCATGGTCGTTCGGTGCGGCAATGTGGTTGGTGCCATATCCCATCAGAGACCTAGTCTACGACATATATGCCAAATTCAGGTGAGCCCGCACTCGGTGGGTTCATGGAGCCCCTTTCTCTCGAAGTGCCGTTGAGTGACGAGAAGAGCGGTAAACGACGGCGGGGACGCCGTCGGCGCCGTCGGCGCTCGGGGAGCAGGAACGGAGCTCCACCGAAGCAGAGCCCGACGGCCGACACAGAAGCGGTGGAGCGCGCCATAAACCGCTTCACTCAGAATCCACCTCCTATGGGTCTGCCCTCTGAGATTGACCCACCTCCGAGAAGAATCGACGTGAATTGGAAGACCAAGGCGGTGCCCAAGAATGTCCAGCGTAAGGCGGGAGACATCGCATGCATTCCCGGAGAGTTTGGCTTCCTGCCCGAAGAGAGAGTACAGGAGATTGCAGAGAAACTAGATCATCTTCCAATCACTCTAGAGCAGGCACTATCGCTTCGCAGTGCCCTGAATCAGGAGAAGAGTGTATACTCTCACTCTAGACTGATGAGGAGAGCGAATGAACTCTCTCGAAGGTATAAATCAGGTGAGAGTGTGATTGCTCTCTCAAAGCGCTTCGATGCACCCCCTGTCAATACCTTCAGAGCGATTCTGACCGGTCGCGGCTGGTCGAAGAGCCGAATCAAGGAGACTCTGAACAAGCAACCTCACAGGCTCAACAAGCGCGACCGAGAGCAGTTTGAGTTGGCCGAATCTGTTGACAGAGTCAGTTCGGTGGACCAAAGCGATACTCAGAGCGCCGCCGAGGTATTCGAGAACATACTGTGCGATTACTTTGAGTCTCTAGGAGTCAGGTTCCGTCGACAGGAGGAGTTGCTCGCCGAGCAGAAGGACAGCGAGGGCAGGGCCATCATCACTCCCGACCTACTGTTTTTGGATGATGTCAGAATAAATGATTTGCCTTGCGCTTGGATCGACGCCAAGCACTTCTTCGGAGCCGATCTCAAGTTCCCGCGCAAGAAGACCCAGAAGCAGGTGGACCGCTATGTAGCGGAATACGGTCACGGTGGTATTGTTTACAGACACGGATTCTGCGACGGACTGCGCCTGAAGGGAGCGGTACAATTGGACGCCAGTCCATTGGACCTTTCACCCCTTGATGACTTCCATGAGAAGGCTAGGAATGGCTCATGAGAGCTCACCGACCTTGGTCCCGAGCCCCTTGAGTCCAACCTTGTCTAATTCTTTGATTACATTCTCGACCCATTCGCCTCCGTTTGCAGGGTCGGTTGGAACTATCGCAACGCTCTCTCCAAGCATGCACAGCATCACTTCGACATCACCTCCACATTCGGCGACAGCAGCCGCAGCCAAAGTAATCAACTCGTTTCTCGATGAGTCGTCGATTAGACCACTATCGCGCGAGAACGCGCCTGCTGATTGGATCAATTCCCCCCATCTCTCAGAATCCCATTCACCCTGTGAGATAACCTCCATCTGTCTTGAGCCAGCCTCGCTAATCGCCAACTTCCATTCTAGGTCATCGATGTAAATTGACGTATGCTTGCCTGAGCCCTGCCTCCAAGCCAGTACCACAGGGGTTGCAAGACTCCAACCCTCAGCATGCCCTGGTCCATTGCGCAGGTCAGAACCGTGGTATGGAGAGCCTGCCACCAGTCGACGCTCGACACCACCGGCAGCTAGAGCAGTGACATCTCCCAATCCTGTCGAGCGTAACCGCTCGACCCTATGAGCAACCGAGTACGCCCTGCGCAGGCTCTCTTCGTAAGGCAGCCCCACGGCCCTTTGGAACGCCATGGCTGATGCCACCGCGCCAGAGGCGGAAACCCCGAAACCCTGCGCGGGTGGCAGCGAGATCGTGACCGAGAGTCCCCAAGTGATATCCGAGACCTCTGGTAATTCGGCGGCCAATGTATCCAGAACCGCTTCGTATAGGCTAGCATCACCTTGCATAGTCTCGAAGGTCACGGTCAGTCCAGATTCCCCATCCACGCCGTAGGCCACCACCTCGACCCCGTCATCGACACACAGTCCCGCGCCGAGGCTGCCTTGCCGAACAGGGTCATCAGACTGGTCGTTGACTGTGAAGATGAGAGTGATGTGCCCTCCGCATCGACCTCTGCCTAGGTACCGAGGCATACTCGCTCATGCACGTTCAAGCCAAGAATCCTCGGACTGATTAGAAGACGTTTGCGACGTCTTCTTTAATCTCGCCGAATCTTCCGGAGAGTTCAGCAATGGCTCTCTCGAAGGCGACTCGTGGAGTCATTGAACCATCTGTCTCGAAACTCAGAATGAATTCACCTGGGGTATCCTCGAGGGTGATGGCGTCCTTGAAATCCCTCGACTCTTCGGTGCCAGGACCTACGTGATTGAGGTCATCAGCCAAAAGATCGACCTTTTCTATATCAGTCAACCTACCTTGGCTGTCGAAGTCCTTCGCTTTGATTGATAGATTCAGATTCCACAGAATCTTGGCCTTCGTCTTGTTGTTCAGTACTCCTTCCTTCCTTTGGTTGAATGTGGTTCCGCAGACCGGTGACCACTTGGCGTGCTCGCTGCCACGGCCCATGATAGCGGTGGCGTAGAACTCAATCATCTGACCTTTCGACAACTTCGTAATCGGGATACTGCGGAAATTCTCGGGGATGTTTAGTCGCGCCTCGCCCAGATAACTCATGTCTCCGGCCGTAACCATCCTCCCGCCCTCGGTGCCGAACTCCTTGCAGGTGTAGATCATCGTGCACAGGGGGCAACCTCTGTCCTTTTCCACCAAGTCAGCGCACTCAGGGCACTCATCTTGGAAATGGAACTCGTCGTGAACGGTAGGAATCGGAATCATTGCTAGCCTTTGTGCAATCATCTCATCAGGCAGCGGACCATTGGTCTCCCAGACTTCCCCGTCCTGCTCTATGGTCCCCATCTCGAAGCGGACCTTGTCAATGGCCATTTTCGGAGTCTCAGAAATCAGAGTTCGGCGAATCGCATTGACGAAAGCACGGTCAGTGTCGGTGAGCAGGATTCGAATCTTCTCTTCGTTCTCTTCGATAATCTTCGCCTTTACCATACAATCACCTCATACACGACGCCCTCGGCGCCCTCCTTTGCTCTTCGTCCCATCTGTCGCTACGGGGGTGACGTCCTCGATGCGGGTTATCTGTACTCCGGCGCGAGTCAAGGCTCTGATAGCAGAGGTCGCACCAGGTGCGTTGTGGGAGCGGTTGCCTCCAGCGCCGCGATATTTGACGATGACTTGGCTGAACTCCTTCTCAGCCAGCATCTCAGCCATTCGCTCGGCAGCTCTAGTCGAAGCGAACTGACCTCCCGAATCACTGCCGCCCTTAGTAACCATGCCGCCTGAGACCTTGCAGATTGTCTCTGCGCCGGTCAGATCGGTTGCCGTCATGAGTACGTTGTTGTGAGTAGTATAGATGTGCAGGATAGCCTTCCTAGTCATCGGACTCACCTCCCTCTTCAGTCTCAGTCATGGTGTCCTCAACACTCGGAGCGTTGGCTGAATCTGACTTAATCTGCTCTACGAACTCGGCGTCGGCATCGCGCTCAGGAACTTCTTCCTCCTCGACCTCGGAAACCATGGTAAGGCGCAGTTGCTCCATATCCTTGCGGAACTGATGCTCGGCGTCGGCGTATGGTGAGTTGATCGAGTACTGGATATTGTCCTCCTCCTGTCTGAGCACGTGGTACCCAGGAACGGTCATGCGCTGGTCGCCGATGCTGATGTGGCCGTGCACAATCAGATTCCTTGACGATCGCATAGTAGGCGCCAGTCCCTTGTAGTAGACTACTGACTGGAGCCTTCGAGAAAGCATGTGCTCGACATCAATCTGTAGGACGTCGTCGATATCTGATCCCTCGCTCAGAAGCCCCTTGCGGTACAGTGAATCAATCAGGTCTCCCTTCTCGCGGGCGAAGTGGCCTTCGCTGGAATCTACCCTTCCTATGAGTTTCATAGCCTGGTTTCGGTGGCGCCGAAGAGCAGACTTCTCGCGCCAAATCTCGCGCATTCCTCCGACCTTCTTCAGGCCGTACTTGTCCTTGAGCTCATGCTCCTCTTCGATTCTAGCCTGCTTCCATGGATGAGTCGGGGTACTAGTCTTGGGCCTAGCGAACTTCGGATCTCCCATCTAATCACCTCACTTCTTGCGCTCGACACCCAGAGTCGTACCGCTCCTTCCGTTGGAACGCAGTCTCTGACCGCGGACCTTGTGACCGCTCCTGTGCCTCATACCTCGGTATGCCTTGACTCCGGCCATTCTGGCTATGTCGTCGTCACGGATCATCTTGACCTCCATGGCGACGATGTGAGCATCCTCATTGGTCTCAAGGTCACGCTGACGGTTGACCAACCACCATGGAACGGTAGTTGCGTAATCATCTACTGCAGCCCTCAGTCGGTCCTGCTCATCGTCACTCAGGTGACCACCGAGAGTCTTACCGTTGATTCCGGCCAAGCGACAGATTTGCTCGGAGGTCCGCATCCCGATACCCTTGATTGAAGTAAGTCCTATTGAGATTGGACGCAGACCGTCGATGTCGCTGTCCGCCATCCGCAGGATGTAAGAGAAGTCATCTCCTAGTTCGGCTTCATCAGGCATAGTGTACGGTTCCCCCGTGTTCACCGGTTTCCCAGTGGCCCATTGGGCAACTGGGCGACCTACCTTCCCTATTTGAACCGATTGGCCGCCCCGTAGGGGCGTCAAAACCTACTCCTTGCACACCACATACAGGCTTTGGGTGCCCGAGGGTCGTTCTAGTTCGATGTCGACCATGAATCCATCCGAACCCTCAATTTGCTTGAGTTCGCGGTCGAGTCTGCGTTGGATGGTCGGATGCACATCAGGATCGAGGGAACATCGCAATGTGATTTTCCCGATTCCGTTCTTGGCGATCGAAGAAGCGACTTGGTCGATGGTGTGAAGCTCAGGAGGTCTGAGTCTGTGCTGCACAATCTCCCCCGTGGCCACAGCGAAGCCGCCAACCTCGTCGGAATCAATCAATGGATCGGTGTGGATTAGTAACGGTCTGCGCCCCTCTATCCGGAGCCAGTCGTGTCCCGAATCCTCTCTCATCACTTTCTCAAGCCAAGCTTGCTGCAGACCGCTCTCCACAAGCGCAGGGTCGACTATCGTCAGATATGCTCCGTAAGGTGGTGGCTGGCTCATTACGATGGCCTGCGATGAATCAGGCATTCCCTCAATTTCTGCGATGACATTCTTTCTACCCATCCGAACACAGCGATGGCTGGCATCGGATGCCAGTGAGCCAATCCATAACGACAACCTGTCGACACGACCACCTCCCTGACTTAGCCACTCCCAAGTGAAGTCAGCACCGGGAAGAGCCATCCTGACATTGGCCTCTACTAGACTGCGCTGATCCTCCCCGAGTCTCGGCGATAGGTCAAGCAGCACCGCAGGTCCATTGGGTCCGCTTTGGAGCTGATCAGTCCACCCTCCTAGGATTGAGGCCACAGAAGGCTCCATCTCGTCGATGTCGTGGTTCTGAGCATCTGTGGGTCTGGCAGGGTCGAGGTGAAGCATGGCAATCGGAGGATGGGCTCTGGTACCAGCCTGCCTGAGGCTGTTCCAATACTCAGTAATCGCCCCATCTGAGTCTGATCCATCACCGATGATTACCCGGTCCATCGACCTCTGTAATTCATCATGCTTCGAGTTGATGTACATGTTCGCAGCGCAAAGAACTGCGATATTCCCGTCCTTCTCTATCCCTAGAACAGGTCGCTCAAGCTCCCTTCCATAGGCGATGAGTTGGATTCCCGAACCTGCAGCGGCATCCAGAATTACTCCTGCTGGTAACGAATCGTCATCTATCCTCTGTGCGCGCGCGAGCGCCACGAACCAAGGTGTAGAGAGCCTACGCATCTCATCAGTCATGTGGAATTCAGGTTCGCCTCGCCTAGCAGAAGTAGCCTCGACCCTCTTGCTAGCCTCCTTGGAAATCTCCTCTGATGGGTTCAGTGCCGTATGTCCACCCTCATCCGTCACGTCGCGCCCTCCTACAGTACAGTCAAGTCATTTTCGCAAACCTATGTGCATAAGGGGCAACTATCGACGGTAAGCTCGAATCGTAGCCAAGAATGTTCCAGTTCGTGACCATCACTGTTGCCGTATGCGATTGGCGGAGGCAGCAGCGTGGTGTGCGAGGTCCCGGTGTTGATTAGGGGATTCATACCCCTGTCGCCATCTATGTCCAGGCCTATGGCTGACCAACCGAAACCATCGATGTAGGCCGGGTCATCCCCTGCAGTGACCACAAGATCTCCTTCATCCAACTGCTCTCCTGTGTCGGCATCCCAGACTACGTAGTGAACATCAATTCTGTCGTTGTCCTTGACGTGCAGATCCCTCTCCTCAGATCCCTTGAACACAGCGACATCTAGCAGTACTTCGGCATTGACAACAGAGAGGTGACTGGCGACGACTGTGAATTCGCTCTCAGTCAGGTCCTCCGTCAACTCAATTTCGCGGAATCCGCTTTCACCCGCTCCGAGACTAATCACATCATTGGTGTCGTCTTCAGCGGAGAACAGCACTCCAGACCCGAGAATCTCGAGAACGAGATCTATCGACTCATTTCCTCTGTTGTACACTACCACAGTGGCCCTGTCACCGTCTCCCTGATGCTCCCAGTCGCAGCGCAGTTCTCCCGGGTAGAGGAACACATCATCCTGTCCAGAAAGGTTCTCCGGCCACTCCCAGTCGCCTTCTCTGGCCGAGCAGGTGTCGAACAGTAGATCGACCTCCCAAGCAAATCTGCCGTCTATCAGCGGAGCTTCGGCGGAAGGTCCGAATGAGTCCTCGAGATTGGCACTGAAATTCCATACCGCCAAGCCTACCCAGATTGTGGACACAAGGAGCACGAACGCAGTCCCGATAGATAACATCAGAGTGGCTCTGGGAACCGCCATCTCATTGATTCCTAGAGGTATCGGCGGATGCTCGACCTCGTCGGGGGTATCAGATATCCAAGACCTCGTCACAATAACCGTGTGTGGACCGTCTGCCATCAACGTTGGCGTGGCTCGTTACCTTGAGTATGGTATGACATCAGTCCTGCAGAAGCGCTTCCTGGTTGCGCTGACCTAGCCACGAGACCAAGCCTAGCTCGACGGCTATGACTAGCAAGGCCAGTAGCAGCGTGACGGGCTCAGTGATGCCCTGAACGAAGATTAGAGCCGCTAGGACGGCCAGAATCATGTCAAGCAGTCCCCAGACCCTGAGCGTCCTGCGCAGTTGCAAGATACCAACCACCCAGACGGTGGTGGATAGCAGGATAAGCAGGATTGGCAGCACTATTGTCATGGCGTAGCCAGCCAATCCAATGAGAATCAGTAGCATGTGCGAGTTGACAGCTAGCATCATCGTCCACTTCTCTCCCTTCAGAGGCACTGTCATTGCGCACAGCGCCAGTAATAGCAATCCGGTTGCCATGGTAATCTCGGGTAGCGTGCTTAATGCAGGCTCGAACCAGACTCCCGTCGAGGCCAATGTCAGCAGCCCGGCGGGGATGGCCATCCCCACCGCTGTCGGCTGGCGGTATCTCCAGCCCTGCTCCAAGCAACTGGCCACAGCGAGGATGCCAGCCGGTCCGAATGAGAGCATGACGATGAAAAGACTCCTCGCACCTCTACCCGAAGCTCCTTTCCAGTCGCCTCGCTCCAACTGAACCCTCTTTCTGTCGACGAGGAAGTCGACGACCACGCACAGAATCAGCACTGCTTCGAGCAGATACCATGACATCTTCCATTCCATCAAACTACCCTCGAACGGGTCGATTGTGAACGGGAACGGAAGAGCCTCTACCATCACCGCTCCGAGCAGCCTGCCTGCGAGCAGCGGGATGACAATCCAATCGAGGGCGATGGGAATCCTGTCGAGCAACTTGTCCTTACCAATAAGTGAGATTGCCGCCAACTCAAGCAGCAGGGCAATCAGTACTGCCATGTCAAGCAGATCCCTGTTACTGCTCCCAGGACCTAGGTGTGAGGACACGTGGATAGCCACTAACCCGACAATCGCCACTGCGATGGGCATCTCCATGCCCAAAATATGAGGCAACTCAAGATCAAGCATCTTGGTCCTGACTCTGGCTATTGCAATCAGAGCAGTAACGAATACTCCCACAGTTAGCAGAAACAGGGGATTGGGCCCGAGTAGAAGCCCGGTTAGCACTCCATGAAAGAGCACCAGTACGAGGATTACTAGGACTACAGTAGGCTTGTGACTGACATCAGTAGTGTACAACTCGGTTAGGTCGTCAGTCTCACTTTTCTCTCTTCTTCGTCTCCTTTCGGACTCCATCTCCCCACGTATGGGGTCGTAGGTGGAAACCCCGTCCTCTCGGTCTCCCTCCTCCTTCGCCTCAGCGGCCATCTGCTTTCTCTCATCCCGCTTGGCGATACTCTTGAGCTCGGCCCGGATCTCCCCTCTGGCCACGAGCCAGAGAGAACTCACCACAAACATCCCGATTGAGGCCGCTAGAGCCGTCACATCATCCTGCGAATGAGCCAGAGCGATGGTTATCACAAGCAACCATAGTGCTGCGAGGGCCGGGTTAAGCAGTTTCTCGATGCTGCCCGAACGGGGCAGATAGACTGCTAGGACTCCAGCGGTGAGAGCCACCGAAACCAATGGCGTATCGAAGTTAGGAATAGCATCACTGGAAGCCAACTCAAGCATCGGCTCCCTACCGGAGAGAGTTAGCAGGATAGGCATACTCATCAGTGCCAACCCGCCCGTGTACAGGCTCTCACTAGAGCTACCTCTTGCAAACATCAGTACCATCAGGCTCACACACAGTAGTGCAGAGAGAGGCTCGAATAGCCCGTTCCTCCATTGCATTGCCACCAGCGAGAAAGTCAGTATTCCCGCCATTGCCATAGGGTCGCCTATCCTAACGCCCGCGACTTCACTTCCTAGATGCAGAATCACCACCATTGAAACCAAAGTAATCAGCGTGATTGCATTGAAACCCCCGAACTGAGACATCAGCAGAATGGTCAGCATTGGCAACCACAGGCCAATCGACCAGAGCTGCAGGGCACCCGAGTCGCGAATTGAGGCAGAAATTTCACTCACTCCGAGGAACTTTGAGGCCAGATTGACACCTTTGTCACCCATCCTGAAATTCACAACTCCCATCAGGATGCACGATACTGCCAGATAGGCTGCTAGAGGAAGCGGCTCGAGATCGATCATACTGCCCGGGTCGACCCTGTCGTTGGCGACCAGAAGTATCCTAATCGCCTCCTCACCCAACTCCTCGATTAGCACCCAAGTCCAGGGCAGAAGTACGGTGATTCCAGCCAATGATGGAGACTGCCTCTTTACCGCTAGAACTGCCGTGCCCAAGTGCATGACAGCGAGCAAAGATAGTAGTAGCGCACCACCGTCACCACCAGCGTCCGAGGCTTCGGTGGGGACCAGTATGGCGAGAAGCGTCAGAACCAGCACCGAGCCGACCCACAGGACTCTGTCGGTCACCCTGTCTTGGTCTCTCAGCAGCACGAATCCAGTCACGATAGTGGATAGGATGGTGAACAGTTCATACGAATTGAACCAGGCTACTAGAGTCCCCGCGCCTTCACCTTGCACGAGTATCCCTACCAATGGGACCGCTGCTATGCCTAGAGGCATCATCACTCGCTTGGATTCGACGCCCCTGACAGAGAGATACGAGCCTCCGAAGCAAGCGCCTAGGAACGAGACCATTCCAAGCGCGTATCCGACATCCTCGCGACTGGAAGCGACGGCAAGCAGAGCGCCCACCATACCCATCGATACGGAGACTCCCCAGAGTCCGGGCTGACCCAGCCCGACCGCCTTGAACGCCTGTGAGAACCAATTCTCCTCGCGCGCGAAGCGGGCTGCCATGATGGCGTTGATGGCCGAGACGGCCATCAGAAGTAGGAATAAGAGCAACGAGTCTTCCAAAGCGAGTATCCTCAGTGACCCGAGCTCAAAGCCTCCGGTAATTGCATGCATACCAATCCACAGATTGGATGCCGCTACTCCTAGCGCCGCTAGGCTACCGGACTGCCTGTGCAGAGCCAGCCCGTGCACGAGCAAGGTAGCAATCAGAATCATGCCGGCGACACCCATCTCACCGAGTACCGAGCCGGCGGTGGAGCCGATTGCCAGCAGAACGAGGGTTGACTGCGCGGCAATCGCATCGTGATCGTGTCGATAGGCGATTAACAGGTTGACAGCGACTAGGGCCAGAAGCAGAGCCCCTAGCGCTTCAAGGCCGATGTAGTCCCAGCGATTCAGCTCAATTGCGAGCCCGTACAGGACCTTCATCGAGATGATGACCCAAGTCACTCCGAGAATCTTCATGTTCGGATTAGGAACCCAAATCTCTCCGAATACGAAGCCCACAGATGCCAGCAGAACCAGCACAGCGATGGCAGGGAGTGGTGAGAGAGCTAGGCCGGCTTGGACCCCGATGGCGCTGTAGACAAGAATCATCGCAATCATCAGGCCCCAGTTGACGCCCCTCTCACCCTCTCTGGCAATCTCGGTCACGATGTCTCTCTCGGGGGCGATTGGCACACTACCATCCTCCTGAATCGCCCCCGGCTCGCTGCCGTCGGCCTCCTTGAATGGATCATACAGGTCTCCCAGTGCCTCATCGACGGCAGCCGCGAGAGCCTCCCTACTCTCCTCGCTCCTCTCTTCGGGGACCTCGATTTCGCTTAGGTCGATGTCGATTGAGCGTCGAAACTCCTTCTCGCGGATGATTCTATCATCACGCTCATCGCCATCCATCGGCCCCGTACCGAAGCCGCTCCCGCATAATCGCATCCCTGCCGAGAACCCCCAAGAAGCCGGCTTGACCGAGTGAAAAGGCGTCTCGGCACAGCCGCAACGCTTGAAGGGAGAATCTTGGCGTAGGGCGTCATGGAGTCATCCACCATGTCAGGCGACTCCCGCAATTTTGCCACCCCTTTGGCAAGCCATGGCTTGGATCCTAAGGGCGCAGTACACTGGAATCTCGGCTGGGAACCCCTACATGAGGCAGCAGTCGAGCTAGGCGAGGCCAAACTCACTGCCGACGGCGTTCTGCTAGCAACTACAGGCGAGAGGACGGGACGCTCACCCAACGACCGCTTCATCGTAGACGAGCCCGGCCTAGCAGAGGATGTGATGTGGGGCAAGGTCAACAGATCCACTGCCCCAGCGGTGTTCGACAGGCTTCTGGCTAAGACCCAAGCCCACCTCAACAAGGTAGAGGACCTGTTTGTCAAGGATGCATTCTGTGGGGCCGACCCTGAATTTAGGATGCCTGTGCGTCTGGTGACAGAGAAGGCATGGCACGCGGCTTTCATGCACAACATGTTCGTGCGCGCGACCAACGAAGAACTGGTCAACCATGTTCCCGAGTACACAATCTTACACGCTCCAGACCTGCAGTCCAGCATGAGTGATGGAGTCAACTCTGATGTGTTCGTAATCATCGCTCTCGACAGAAAGTTGGTTATCATCGGCGGCACTCACTACGCGGGTGAGATCAAGAAGGCGATTTTCACCATCATGAATCACATCCTACCAGCAAAGGGACTACTACCGATGCACTGTTCAGCAAATACTGACGGTGACAACACAGCACTTTTCTTCGGCCTTTCTGGAACCGGCAAGACGACCCTTTCCGCTGACCCCGGAAGAGCATTGGTTGGAGATGACGAGCACGGCTGGTCAGACAATGGTGTGTTCAACTTCGAGGGCGGATGCTATGCCAAGTTGATTCGACTCTCTGAGGAGGACGAGCCGGCAATTTATGCCACCACTAAGATACCAGGCTCGATTCTAGAAAATGTAGTCCTGAATGCAGACGGAACTCCTGACTTCGACAACGGGTCATTGACCCAGAATACCCGAGGTTCATACCCTATCGAGTACAGCACTCCTGACTCGATGGCTGGCAATCCGAAGAATGTCGTATTCCTGACCTGCGATGCCTTTGGTGTACTACCTCCACTATCCAAACTCAGCCCAGAGCAGGCCGCTTACCACTTCATGTCCGGTTACACCGCTAAGGTGGCCGGTACAGAGATTGGAGTGACTGAGCCACAGGCGACCTTCTCGACTTGCTTCGGAGCCCCATTCATGCCTCGCCACCCAAGCGTCTACGCAGACCTACTCTCGAAGAAAATCCGCGAGAATGATGCCAAGTGCTGGCTCATCAACACCGGCTGGGTTGCTGGAGGGGCTGATGCGAGCAGCCGAATCAAGATCCGCTGGACTCGCGCTCTGCTCAACGCCGCCCTAGACGGCGACCTCGATGATGTTCTCTTTGTAGAGGACCCGAGATTTGGATTCCGGGTTCCTACCACCTGCCAAGGAGTTCCGGACAACATCCTCCAGCCCAGAGACACGTGGCACGACAAGGAGACATACGACAACGTGGCCAACCTGCTAGCTCAGATGTTCATCGAGAACTTCGAGCAGTATGCAGAAGGTTGCAGCGAGGAAG
>CAYMRU010000021.1:0-16069 GCA_964392975.1 uncultured Candidatus Poseidoniales archaeon
GACTGGTGCCCTTTCACAAGTATTGAAATCCAACTCTCAGCACGAAAGGTCATGCGCAAGTCGATGTCGCGCAACCCGAACATGCTCAGGACCATGATTGGTACTGGGCTGACACTGGTTCTGGTCCTGTCGTATGCTGTGTACTCCAACACAGTTGACACGGAATATTACGGCTATACGACTACAAACTCGGAAGTTGAGTTGGACTTGCAAGAAAGTGAGGAAGGTAAGGCCGACTGGTTCGTGACGACTCAATCCGGCATTACATGGGTGAATCTTTCTCTCGAGGGGGTGCAAGACGGGATGACGGTTAGGATCGATGCCTCCGGTACCGAATGGTACTACTCGCCCCTGTTGGGCTCATCGGATGCTGACAACTTCAATTGTGGAGAGCAAACAACTGAGGCTTCAGAGACTTGTGACTACGCCAGTGTACATCAGACCGAAGTCGAGTCAAATTCTCATACGATGATAGGTATTGTCTCACTCGATTTGCCCATTGATGGATTGGGCTATCTGCAGAGTGAGAATCAGACCTCAGCCGAGCGAGCTGCCGGTGAACTGATTGGTGATGAAAACAAGACTGTCACTTGGAGAGTCACCGTACTACAAGGTGGATCAGTGGTTGACTCCTCTGGAGTCGAAGCTGAAATGAAAATAGTCACTCATGATTTGATTTCAGTCGAAGCATTCGAATTGGATCCAATTCAGGAATCTGTCTACAGCTTCGCGACATTGGTCGGATGCTTCGCATTCCTGTTGTTCCTGCCATTATTGGTATACTTCTCTGCGAAGAGAAAACAAGCAATCGACGAACAAAAGAGAATGGATGCTCCAGAACCCGAACAATAGTCACTCTTCCTCAATTATCCCGAGAGTTGGATCAGCATTCTGTAGAGAGCCGCTTGGGTCTTGTAACGGTGAGGTCTCCCATTCACCATTTATCGGAGACGTTCTAACTACCACTAAGCCAAGAGACATCATGTTGGCTAACGACGCCTCCACCCTCTCCTCGACTGGAGCGATCCGCTCATGAAATGTTGAGTCCATCAGATTATTGATATAATCTAGTTTTCTAGTTCCATCCATCAACTCCCAGAGCAAGGAGTTCATGTCATCCAAAGGCCTCCTCAACTCCTTGGAGGCCTTGGTGATTCGAGCAATCATCGATTCAAATCTTGATAGTGTCTTCGGATGACGAATTAGAACCATCCTGCCAGTACACCCTCTCACATCAGGATGTGGTCCGGCTGGCCCTCTTCGACCCCACCATACTGGCGCTCTAGTGGGGTAGGAATCTTTTGGGATACTGCTCAAAACAGCACCATCCCTAGAAGGGTCAGCATTGATGCCACACCCAACATAGCGAACAATCGGACTCCGGATGCATGCTGAGTGAAGTTAGAGAGATACCATGTCGAGACCCCTGAGATTGCTACTAACATCAGAAGTATCTCCGAGCCTTCCGGTAAGCTCTCCATTAGCCTCATCGCCGTGATTTGAGATAACTAGCAATATCAACCAGAGATTTCGCCATCCCTTCTACCCTTTCGGCAATCTTCTCATCGATTAAATTGCCATTATCATCGAAAGCCTCCTTGATGTGTGGGACAGCGACCTGCTCGGGGGTAACCCAACCATGAATCCACCTTGCTGCAATTCGCATGTGATTGAGGGTGTTGTTACTTGCTTGTCCGCCAAGAGTGCACATCAGACTGAATGGCTTGCCTGAAGTGTGCTTAGAATACAACCAATCCAGACTGTTTTTCATCACACCACTCATGGTACCGTGATATTCAGGACTCGACAAAACGAATGCATCAGATGAAGTAGCCAATTCCTGGAACGCTTTGACGTTCTCGTCATCCCAACTCCCCTCAGCCCCAACCAATGGCAGAGGTAATTCTGCATTGTCCCAGATGATGCATTCCGCACCTAGTTCTCTACAATACTCGAACATTATCTCTAACATTCTGCCATTAGCAGAATCTAGGCCATAAGTACCGCAAATTCCCATGATTCGTAAGTCTCCTGCCATAGCACTACGAAGGCGCAATAGGCCTTGAATACAGAGGTATCTTTGCTAACACGTTCGGAGAACGTTTAACCATAATGCGCTAAGGCGGGAACGTGGCGGATGACTCATTGATTGGGCTGCTGAACGATGCATCGTCTAAGGCATCATCAGGAGATTTACTCGGCGCTCTTGAAGGCTATTCCAAAGCTACTGAAATTGACCCTCGATGTGCCTCTGCATGGTATGGTCTTGGAGTCATCCACGCAAAGCGCGGAGACAGCGAAATGGCCATTCCGGCATTTGAGAAAGCACATGATATCGAGCCTGACCACGGACCTACAACGGCGAACCTAGCTGTGTTGCTCGAGAAGAACGATGCACCTAGGGCCTCGCAGTTTGCCAGATTCGCCATCGACTCAGTTGGAGATGTCCCCGATTTGTTAAGAATTGCTTCTCTGCACCCCGAAGAAATAGGTGAGTCTGTGATCGAAGAAGTCCCACTACTCGAATCGCGCCCTGTCGAAGAAGTGGTCGAAGAGGAAGAAGAGATCCCTATGCTTTCGTCGTCACCGGTCCTGACTCCTATCGATGATGTGATTGAAGAGGCAGAGGAACTACTCAAGTCGGATGATGCGAATGGAGCCTTGGATCTAATCCAACCCAGACTTGAGGGGGATCAATCTGACAATGCATCCCTTTGGGCTCTTTGTGGACTCTGCCTTGCTAAATTGGGCCATGAAGATGATGCGATCCACGCATTCGAGTACTCAATTCGCTTAGGGTATGATGCAGCTAAGGCTCATTACAACCTCGCACAACTACTGCGAAGTACTGGCCGACTGGAAGATGCCAAACAATCTCTGGCGAATGCGCTACTCAGCGACCCCGGACACGTCAACAGCCTAGTAGCTCGTGGCGATGTATTCGCTGAAGAGGGTGATGATGAGGCAGCCATGCAACACTGGAGGAGAGTGGTTGCAATTGAGTCAGAACACCCGGTTTCACAGAGGTTGATTGAACTAGAGGCTGAATACTCACAAGAAGATGTAGAGGATGAAGTACAGACTGAGTTCGACGGGGGAGAAGAGTTTGATTCAGAGTCCGATGCTACCGCTGAAGACGGTGTTGAGGAGTCTGATGATACGGAGGCGCATGAGGAAGATGATGAGCCTGTTGAAGGAGATATCGACATGACAGATACGAAAGGCTACCGTATAGCTATGGCAAGAAAGCTCACCGAGTCTGGAGACGCAATCGGTGCTGTCAATGCCTGGAAGGAGGTGTTGGAAGAAGACAAGCAGTCTCCTGAAGTCTGGAACGGTTTGGCAGATGCTCTCTCAGTTGCCGGCCATATCGAGAGAGCTCAGCAGTGCAGGCAGCGCGCAGAGTTCTTGCTCTCACAAAAGAATGAGGAGATTGTGGTTACAGAGCAGGTTGCTGAGATTGATTTGATTCAAGCTGCCGCAGAAGCACAAGAGAGAATGGTCGAATTGCCTGCACATGATGAGGAGAGTGTCAATGTCTGCATTGAATGGTACAACAGAGGACTCTCCTTGCTTTCAGAGGATAATGGCATCGAGGCATTGAATTGCTTTGAGAAGGCCATCGGCGGTGCACCTCGTGAAGAAAAAGAGCTGCGTATCAGGTCTCAAAACGGCAGAGGGCATGCTCTCTACCAACTCGGCAGATTTGCCGAGAGTATTCAGGCATACCATGCTGCTATTGCGATGGATCCTGCTGGAGTCAGTGGCAGGACTCTTTACAACATGGGTTCTTCGTATGCTAATGTCGAGCATTACTCGGATGCCATCAAGTGCTTTGAGCAGGCTTTGCAGAGAGGTCTTTCGGGTGATGATGCAAATCTATGTAGGACCCAGATTAATCGCTGCAGGCTTCTTAGTAAAGAGCAGATGAAGAGGAGGAGTCAGGCAGCCTGAGTGGCTGTCCTGTTCCAGAATCTCATATTCTCCTCTGTAGTGCGTATTGTCACGCATACTGACTTGCTAGTTGGTGTGTTGCTACCTTCTGCTACACTGTTGAGTGGAACTAGGCAGTTAGCCTCGGGGAAGTAGGTAGCTATATTCCCGGCTGGTATGTCATATTCGACCACTCTCCATCGATGAGCAGTGAGTTTATCGCCCTCAAAATGAGATGTCAAATCCACTAGAGTTCCAGTCTTGATTCCGAGTCTGTGCATGTCTTCTTTGCACATCATTACGACTCTGCGTGCCTCCTTGATGCCCCTGTATCTGTCATCAAGACCGTAGATTGTGGTGTTGTACTGATCGTGGGACCGTATTGTCATCATGACGAACTGTCCATCATCAGGTAAAGTCGCAGTAATCGGGTGAACCCTGAAATTGGCTCTGCCTGTATCGGTGTTGAAGCACCTGTCATCGCGAGGAGGATTAGGCAGATAGAACCCCTGAGAATTTCTCACTCTTTCATTATAGGAGTCGAATCCAGGTACAGCTGATTCTATCAGATTGCGAATGGAATCATAGTCTACGGATAGTTTCGACCAAGGGACCCCAGAATTACCAATCTTGCCATCCAATGCTACAGCCATTCCTGCAACGATTGCGGGTTCTGACTTGAGATGCTTGGATGCTGGTTTAGATGACCCTTGGGATGAGTGGACTACACCCATGGAATTCTCAACTGAGACGAACTGATACCCCTCAGATGTCACATCTCTCTCGGTTCTACCCAGACAAGGCAGAATCAATGCAGTCTTTCCCGTTACTAAATGAGACCTGTTCGGCTTGGTCGAAATTTGGACGCTCAAAGCACAACTCTGGATTGCTCTTGAAGTGGAATCAGTGTCGGACATGGCGGAAACGAAATTTCCTCCCATGGAAAGGAATACCTTAGCGCGGCCATCTAGCATAGCCAGCACGGAATTCACCGAATCATAGCCATGATTGAAAGGAGTGTCTATTCCGGTAGTGTTTCTGAGTGAATCAAGGAATCCTCGAGATGGTTTGTGATTGATTCCTACAGTTCTGTCTCCTTGGACGTTGGAATGACCTCGGACTGGGCATAGCCCTGCACCGGGCCTTCCGATATGCCCTCCCAGGAGGAGTGTGTTGGCGATTTCTTGAATTGTTGCAACGGAATTATGATGCTGGGTGAGTCCCATAGCCCAGCAAACGATAGTTGATGAGGATGTTCGCATTGCTGCAGCGAGTTTTTCAATATCGTGCCTAGCTACTCCTGATGCTGATACAATCTCATCCCAACTAGAGTTGGCTACAGCGCGTTCGTACTCATCGTAACCACTAGTGTATTCTGAAATGAAATCGCAATCAATTCCGGCGCCAGAGATGATTGATTTGGACAGGCCCCTGAATAAAGCGAGGTCTCCATTGACATTCACAGGCACATGCATGTCGGCGATGGTTGTGCCCTGCCCGATTACTTCTAATGGATCCTGAGGATGTTTGAATCTGCGCATACCCGTTTCAAACAGAGGATTGATGCTCACTACAGAAGCACCTGCGACCTTAGCAGCCTTGAGGGCAGACAGCATTCGGGGGTGATTGGAGCCGGGGTTCTGGCCTACCACCAGAATCAAGTCTGCCTTACTAAAATCGTCTAACTTAACTGTGCCCTTACCTATGCCGATAGAATCGCACAGTGCGACACCCGATGACTCGTGGCACATGTTGGAACAGTCGGGGAGGTTATTGGTGCCCAATCTGCGAGCAAGGAGTTGCCATAGGAAGGCAGCCTCGTTACTCGTCCTTCCAGAGGTGTAGAATATCGCCTCATCAGGATTATCCAATTCTGACAATTGTTCTGCAATAATACCGAAAGCTGAATCCCATGAAATCGGCTCATAATAGATAGAGTCCGGTCTCAAAACCATAGGACTGGTGAGTCTTCCTTGTGAATTTAGCCACCGGTCCGACTTGCGTGAAAGCTCGACAACAGACCAATTGGACCAGAATTCAGGATCAGCGCGGGCCTTCGTTCCCTCATCGGCTACAGCTTTGGCACCGTTCTCACAGAATTCGAAAACCGTCCTCTCGTCATCAGGGTCCGGCCAAGCACAGCCCGGGCAATCGAAGCCTCCGAAGCTGTTCACTCGAGTGAGATTGGAGATTGATTTGATTGCTCCCATTCGACTCAAGCCGTGTGACAAAGTCGAAATTACAGCTGGAATTCCAGCGGCTACCTCCTTGGGACTCGACTGACGCAGGGGCCTTTCCTTGATTGGAGTTAACGGGTCCACGTCCCTGCTCATGTACTCGCGAAGGTGATTGCTTACATCAGCATCACGGAGCATCAGACCACAGAAATTCTATTGCTGCCGCTGAATACAGTCATCCGATTCTGATTTGCGAAAGAAACCAGAGTCATGCCATGCTCATTGGCCATATCCACCGCAAGACTGCTCGGTGCGCCGACAGAAACCATGGCAGGAAAGCCTGCTTTGAGTGCCTTCTGAACCAATTCGAAAGAAGCGCGACCAGATACGACGACCATCTCTTCGTCAATTGGAATCTCTTCGCCCAACAATGCAGCCCCGATCAACTTGTCCATGGCGTTGTGCCTACCGATATCTTCTCTCACATCAGTGATTTTACCATCTGGACCGGCTCTGCCACATGCGTGGGTCCCTCCAGTTAAGTCGAATGTTTCCTGTTTCGTCCGAAGCCCGGAGACGGAGTCAGATATATTCTGGTGAGATGCAATGAAAGACTCACTCAGTTCGGGCCCATGGATGTGGAGAAGATTGGATATCGAATCCTTACCGCAAATCCCACATGATGATGTCATGGTGGTTCTGCGAGTCAGGGCTTCGGGATCGAAATCAGCGGATTCCGTCAGATGAACCACGACTCTGTCTTCACCCATTTGCACTGCCGAAAAGCAGGCGGTAGATTCTATCACTCCTTCTGAATGCAAAAATCCGATGACAAGTTCCTCATCCTCACCCGGGGTTCTCATCGTCAGGCCGAGTTCATATGTGGTCCCTGATTTCTCAACGGCAATTGAGAGAGCCGATTCTACCGACACTGAATCGGGTCTTCGGGAAGTCTCGCCACTCTCAATGCGTAGACTGGGTCGTCGCACCGTTCTATCCACGTTCTGCGCAAGGGCTGTATCGTATTGCGTTATGGCCATTAGAGCAGATGTCCCGCAACCGTTCAAATACCACATTACTCAGCGCACACTATGGGCATAATGGACGGAGAGGGGTTCAGCCTGCCGGTAGTGGCTCCTGTTGAAGTCGTAAACGTCGATATTTCTTTTACAGACACTGCAAAGGCCGCCATGCGTACCGAGTTTCACGGCGATGAGGAAGCTCGAGTGCTAATCCTCAGCGCTCAGTCGGGTGGCTGCTCTGGGTACCTCTACGATATGAGGATAGTGGAAGACCCCCATGATGACTCCTTCCAGAGGCTCGATGTCGAGGGGATGGCTGTTCTTGTTCACAATAAGGATAGCACTCTCCTTAATGGCATCACTATCGACTTCAAGGATTCCCTGATGGGCGGTGGTTTCCAGATTGAGAACCCCAATGCAGACAGGGCATGCGGGTGCGGCCAATCGTTTGGATGAAACCATGAGTGGCGCTTACCTGCACCCACTGGCTCGAGTTTACGTCGTTCCCTCATCGATAAGTGTGGTCGAAGGAGCCACCTGCCTTGAGCACCTGAATCGTATCGTCAGCGTTGAGACGCTTGAACTACCGGTACTAGGTAGAGCAGACGGTTTAATCTGTAAAGCCAACGGCAGGATACTGGATAATGCAACTATCTGCAATCTAGGTAAACAAGCAATCATCCTCGGAAACGAAGGTACTGGGGAATCGACTCGTGTGATTCTGGCATCTGGTATACCTTGGGACGAGAATCTGGTCGTCAAGGATGCAGATGAGGCAATATCACATATCATCCTCTTAGGCAAGGCCCCACTTCGATGTCTAGCTGGGCTAGGAATTAATCCTACAGATGTAGGCACTGAACGGTGGACTGAATACGGCAACAGCCTAATCTCAACACACAGACAATGCGAGAATGCGATTCAGATTCTCATCCCATCCGGGCATTGTGAGGCATTCATATCGGCTCTCGTTGACAACGGTGCAGAGCATTCGAGCCTGCATGATTGGGTACGGGACAGGATACTTTCAGGATTACTGAGTCATCATGAGTTGAATAGTCAGAATCTACCATTCGAATTAGGTCTTGAAGAGTTTGTGGCTTTGGACAAGGGATGTTATCCGGGACAGGAGATTCATGCTAGAATGGAAAGCAGGGGTGCTTTGGCAAGGAGTCTTGTGAGGCTGCGTTCAGATGGACGGATTCCTGAAGGCAAGTCGAAGATAGAGGCCATTGGTAGTATTACTGTGACCTCCACTTGTCAAGATGATATTGGCGATGTTGCTCTAGCACTGATTCCTCATGCCGCTGCAGACGTAGCTACGTTGGTGTTTGAGAATGGTACAGTCGCCAGTGTGGAATCAGTCTGACTCTGTTGGACCTAAATCTAGCCTCTCTCCCTTATCCAACCACTCAGATAATGGCATAAGAGGCGATAATTTGAGCGATCCGAGATTTCGAGTGAAGAGATATACCACTGGATTATACTCCTCTACCATCTGATGCTGAAAAGTCTGTCGGACATCGTTTGCTCGATAAGTGAAGAACGTCAGTTCGACAAGGATGCCTACCACTGTGGCTGTGTAAAGTACTACGAGAACACTGAGAGAGAAAATCACTGGATCTGAGACGAAATCACTGGATCTTATCTGACTCCCATACAACAACTGCCTAGACAATAGGAAGATTAAACCAACCCCTACAAGAGGTCCGAGAGCATCCTCTACGAAGGTATCCATAGGAATCAGTCGTCTTTTCGTGGGATCCGCGAAAACTAGCGTGTTTGCAGTAGCTGCTCTGATAACAGAGGTGAGCGATACAAGGGTGAGATAAACCGCACCACTGACAATAAGCGTCCCCCTGCCATCAAGTGGCAGATACAAAACCACTAGATATGCGAACACACCCAAGAATACGGTGATGGGTAGACGATGAATTGATGCCAACACATGGTCAAGTCTCTTTGCACCATCGTCCAACTTAGGGATGCCGATGACTTCCCATCTGGTAATGCTCTGGAGGAATTTTGCGAATCGTAACAATCCCTTCTTACTAATCAACAGCCATTCGAGGAATCTGAGCAGCGGCATCAACGGAATTGCAAACAGAGCAGCGAATAATCCAATGATGGGCCAAATGGCCAGTATCGGCAATAGCAGGAAGTGTTGAATCTTCAATGGGAACAACAAATCAGATTCAATCCTGCCCTGTCTCTCGGTATCAATGAGGAATCTCCTTGCCTCTGAGTCGAGCTCTGATCTGTATCTTCGCAAGGGGATTCCTGAATCCAGAACCCTCCTTACCTTCTCGCGATAATGCTCGTGTTCAGGCTCGGTGCCAATCCACCATCTCCAACCAAGGGACAAAGGTATGGCAAGGAATAGTGGTGCCAGCAGGATGAGAACTGAAGTTAGCAATCCCTCAGAGCCCGTGGCCATGGGCTCTGGTAGTCATCTGCCCCAATAAGAAAACGGTCGCAAAGGGCCAGACTACGCTATCAGAGGGCATCTACGTATCTGCGGGAGACTTCATTCCAATCCACCACATTCCACCATGCATCGATGTATGTGGCTCTTCCTGGGCCGTACTTCTTGTAGTACGCATGCTCCCAGACATCGAGACCTAGAATTGGTGTGCAGCACCCATCCATCAATGGGTTGTCCTGATTGGGAGTTGAGCACACGCACAATCTGCCATCCTTCACGCCTAGCCATGACCAACCGCTACCGAAACGCGTCATGGCTGCATTGTGAAACTCTGACTGGAACTTCTCAAAAGACCCGAAAGCGGAGTCAATTGCCGCTGCAAGATCTCCTGATGGGATTCCTCCTCCAGTAGGTGACATGGCTTCCCAGAACTGACAGTGGTTCCACCAACCGCCGCCATTGTTCCTGACAGCTGCTATATCGGAATGGTTTCTCAACAGGTCACCAATAGACATGTCAGGGATTCCATTGCCGTCGATTGCGGCATTGAGATTATTTGTGTAGGCATTGTGATGCTTAGTGTAGTGTATCTCCATAGTTAAAGCATCGATATGAGGCTCAAGTGCGTCGTAGTCGTAGGGCAAGTCAGGCAATTCGTAGGTCATGATTGAGCCAATAGGGCTCAAGATATCAAATCTCTCTAGAGCATTAGACAATGCCGGTCAGCAACGTTGATTGAACTGAACTATGTCATCAGCACATGGGTCGAGTAGCAGTTACTGATGGGATGGCTCCCGAGGCTGTGTCCAAGTTGGAGGAATCTGGTCACGAAGTGGTGTCCCAGCATTACAGTCCTGAGGAGTTGGTCGGGGGTGCACTTTCAAGTTTCGATGCAGTAGTAGTGCGTAGTGCAACGAAAATGACTGCTGAGGCCATCAATGCGAGTTGTTCTGGAGGAGGGAGGTTATCATTCATCGGACGAGGTGGTGTAGGAGTGGACAACATCGACTTAGAAGCCGCCTCATCAAACGGAGTGGTTGTCTGTAACACCCCTGGAGCATCCACCAATAGTGTGGTCGAACTGACCATTGGTCACTTACTTGCTTGTGCCAGGTTTATCCCTAAGGCTGATCGCACTATGAGGCGTTCAGAATGGGCGAAAAAATCTCTGAAAGGTAGTGAATTGAGGGGTAAGCGACTGGGTCTGATTGGATATGGTAGAATTGCGCAAGGAGTTGGGAGGATAGCGCAATCATTTGGAATGGAAATACATGCATACGATCCGTACATCAATCAGAAGTTAGCAACGAAGTTAGAGTGCACTTTGCACGACGATGTAGGCGAACTGTTCAATCAGTGTACTCATATCTCGATTCATTGCAACTTATCGGATGAGACAAAGCATCTGGTTAATCTGGAAAGAATCTCAATGATGCCGGGAGTAGGGGCTGATGGTACAGCTTGCGGCAATCACATTGTGAACTGTGCACGAGGAGGGATAGTAGACGAAGTTGCAGTTTTGCAGACTCTGGAATCAGGAATATTGACGAGTGCAGCTTTGGATGTATTCGAGGTTGAGCCTGCTATAGGCAACCCCTTGCTAGAACACGAAGGTTTTCACGGCAGCCCACACATAGGTGCAGCGACTCTTGAGGCTCAATTCAGAGTAGGAGCAGAGATGATTGATTGTCTACTGGCTCACTTCAATGGGGAAAAGCCCTCGTCAGCGCTCAACTGAATTCCAGAGAGTGCATCCTAATCAGCGGCTCTGAGAACTCAGACAATTCATCAGGAATCTCAAAATCTGAAATTGGGGATTTGAGAGAGAGTCCTGCGTCCTTCTTGGCCTTCCAAACTGAGGAGTTGAAGTCAGAGACTGGATTGGTCAGCCGTCTGAGTTCCTCAGTATCTTCGCCCAACAGGCCCGAGTCAAGAAGAGGGAATTCCCTGACATCTATCGAAGAAGACCCGTACAACTCAGTCGAGAGATAATGAGTGAAGAAGGGACAGATGGGCGTCAATCCGATGAGTAAGTCTCTGACTATCCTATGCAAGGTCCATGCGGCTTGCTCATC
This sequence comes from uncultured Candidatus Poseidoniales archaeon, assembly GCA_964392975.1. Taxonomy (GTDB): domain Archaea; phylum Thermoplasmatota; class Poseidoniia; order Poseidoniales; family Thalassarchaeaceae; genus Thalassarchaeum. The sequence goes on from CAYMRU010000021.1 coordinate 11,633, forward strand.
GCCGTCATAGAGTCTTGACTTGGCCATCTCGAGCCAGTGGCTCGGGAAGACTCCGGTTCCGAATCCCTTGAGTGTTTGTGCCGCAGTGTAGATGTCTATTGCACTCCATGCGGTTTCGACCCTTCTCATCGAACCGTCGAATTCCGAGAGTATCCATCGGTCCTCTATCGGGAGTTCTTCTGGAGGTGAGTCGAAGTCCTCAGGTACATTGAACTGGCTGGCAAACCTTGCAACGTTGAACAACTTAGTCAGAATCCCGAAGTACTTCGATTCTATCTCTTCGGGATTGATGTGGAAATCATCCCCTACCTGAGCATCACAGGCCTTCCACAATCTGAAGCATTCGCTGCCTATCTTGTTAGCCCTCAACTGAACCTGTTTACCATCTGGTCCCTTAATCTTCCAAGAACCAGTACGGCCCGATGCTCCACACTCCAGTACCGAATCGGCATCGATTCCATTGCCCTTTGACTTGGACATTTTCCTACCCCATGGATCCATGCCCAGGCCATCTACCCAGATGTTCTCGAAGGCGTTTTGATCCTTCAGCAAGGCACTCTTTAGCAAGGTGTAGTAAAGCCATGTCCTGACTATCTCCTTACCCTGAGGTCTGATTGCAGTTGGGAAGGCGCGCTCAAACAACTGAGGGTCACTGATGTATCCGGATACGAACAAATTGGAGTTAGAGGAATCCATCCAAGTGTCGAACACCTTCTCCTCACCCACCAAGACACCCAGAGAATCAGATAATTCGGTGTATGAGCCCAATCTCTCTTTCGATTCCCTATCCAACACATCTGAATAATCAGGAGGGTTTTCTCTCCAAGGCTGTACATAGACTCCATGTGGTGGAACGACAACTTTGGATTGGTCCTCAGAATACCAAATTGGCACTTCTGTGTGGTACCATCTACGACGACTTATGGGCCAGTCTATCGATATACCATCCATCCAATCGTGCAGGTACTGCCTGTTCCTCTCAGGAATGAATGTGGATTTTGCAGAGAGCTCAGCGAGCCTATCTAGAATGTGAGTCTGACGAACATACCACTCCTTGAGGAGGATAATCTCAACAGGGTTCCCTCCTCTCTCACTAACTGGTACCTCCTGTAGGTGGGTCTTGGCCTCGATCAGTCTACCTGAATCTCGCAGAATCTCTATTGCTACGGCTCTTGCTTCCTCGGCCGGGTATCCAGATAAAGGCCCAGAAATCTCCGTCATGCAGCCATCCAATCCGATTGCTACATGTGGTGAGAGGGCCATCTCTCTGAACACGGTGACATCGTTCTGGTCGCCGAAAGAGCAGACCATCAGCACACCGCTGCCGAAATCCATCTTAACTGAAGGATGGGTCACAACCTCAACTGCTTCAGGCCTGCCCTCGACTGGCATAGGCAGTCTGATCCTCTTTCCGACTAAGCTTGAATAGCGCTCATCTTCAGGGTGGACAACGACTACTCCACAGGCACAGATCATCTCTGGCCTCGTAGTAGAGATTACGACGTCCTCACCATCTTCAGTCGTCCAGAGGACATCGCACAGCAGCGTCTCTCTGGTCACACGCTGGACCTCTGCATCAGCAATGGTAGTTCCTTCAATTGGGTCGTAGATATTGGGCCGCAGGTCCTCGACTATATCGCCACGCTTGAACAAATCAACGAATATGGACTGAGAAACCGCCCTGTAGTTAGGGGAATCGGTGAGGTACTCATTCTCAAAATCGCACGACAAGCCGACTCTCTTCGCGGTTTCCCTCATGGCTTGAGTATAGGATTCGATTGTCTCCTTACATAGTTCAAGGAACTCGAGCCTGTCATATGTCCTCATCTTACGGCCATGCTTCTTCTCAACAGTGAATTCAATGTTGATTCCATTTCGGTCGACACCCCAGGGGAATCTAACCTCCTTGCCCAAGAGTCTTTGGCTTCGAGCGATAACATCAATCATGCTGTACTGAGCAACCGCCCCAATATGCCAGGTACCACTGGGATATGGAGGAGGTGTGTCAATAACGAAAATCTCTCTATCGCTCTTTGAATCGAACATGTATCTATCCCCGTATCCCTGCTCGTAATGCTCCTGCTGGATGCGCTTCTCCAGATCAACCGACCACCTCTTGTCAGGTATACTGGGCCTACCCATCATGCTCCCTCGTCGCGTCCGTGTGACAGCCCATTCTTGACCGTTCCCGCAAATCAAGGTGGGTCAGAATCGCTATCCCGAGAAAACTTGGTTGCGTGGGGTTGAAGTTCCCTCCGCGGGCACAAGCCATCGAGACATGGAACCTGACGATAGCAAGGAAGAGCCTCGCGGCAAAACGATGGATAGGGTCCGCGAGGATATTGGCTCCAAGATAAGTAGCGGCAAGGAGGCCCTTGAGAACGTTGATTCAGACTCATTTCTAAGCTTCTTGAAGAAGATGTTTAATGCCGTAAGAAGGGACCTATCAAACGCTTCTGGCACTAGTTTATTGACTCGGGCTCCAGCGATTACCGTAGCACTCTGTCTGCTTGTTACCGGGTTCTTCTCCCTACATTCGGGAATTCTCGACTGCAGGGATGGTTTCGACAACCCAGACTACTGTCAGGAAGAATCCGCCCTAAATGTCAATGGAGACCTCGAGGTCTATCTTCCAGAAGGCAATGATGTCACAGAACTACTCGCCAGTGTCGAAGAAGATTGGACTACCAATGTGATGGTGATTTATGTCGAATCCGAGAGCTTGAATGTAACCTCAGTGGAGATTCTAGAAGAGATTGATGCTATCGAACGAGAATTGAACTATGCTAGGAACGATCGTGGAATCGAAGACAACATAATCTATCTCCTATCCATTTCCACTGTAATCAAGGAAGTGAATTCCAGTGCTGGTAGAGTGGCCAAGGCTACATTCGCAGCTCTCGCTGAAGCCACAGGAAATGGAGATCTAACTGACGATTTCAACGATACCATCGACCAGCAGGAGGATATAATCGGAAGTTACAGTATTCCTGACCAGCAACGTGTCGATCAAATTGTAGATGAGTTGCCCCAGAACGCTGCTGACAAATTGGTGAGAGATGTAGGTAAGCCTTCAGCAGCAGTAGAAAAGGTGGATTATTGGAATAGGGCAGTGATAATCATTGGAATCGAATCAGACAAAGACGGTGATGGGGTTGATGATGTCGAAGTTTCGGAATTAATCTTAGACACCCAGAGGACAATAGACGCTTTGGCCGCACAAAACGGTTGGCAGGACAAGAACTTGACAATGACCCTTACTGGACCCGTGCCAATCACAAATGCGGTGACTGAGGAGTCGTTCAAACTGTTCTGGAAGGTTTTCCCGATTGGAGGGTTCTTGGTAGCACTCGGACTCTTTCTATTCCACTGTGATTTACTTCAGACAGGAAGAATACGATTCGTGCAGGGCCTGAAGGTGGTGATTATCTCAGGACTTCCCACCTTATGTTCAGTATGGATTACATTAGGCATCATCGGTTTCACCAACTATGAAGTCACCATGACCGTGATTATCGTAGGTCCTATCATTCTTGCATTGGGGGTCTCATACGGACTGCACATAACCAACAGGTATGCAGAAGCTAGCGGGACTCCCAGAGAAAAAATGGAAATCGCATTGAGTTCGACTGGTAAGGCAGTACTGCTTTCCGCCATTACAACAATAATCGGATTCTACTCCTTGACCTTCACCCCCATGGCGCCGATTAAGACAGTAGGATATGCTCTGGCCGGAGGTATAGTGGTGGTTTACATCATGACCATGGTAATGGTTCCCAACCTAACCATGATTCTAGACCTCAAGAAACCCTCGCATCCGCCCCCGAAACTATTCGTTGGTGCTGTGGGTGTTCCAATCAATTGGACCAAGACGGCACTATCTGTTTTCTTAGTGGCCATGCTCATATCGGCAGGTTTTTCGAGAGATAATGTCGAGGAGAATATCGACCTTCTGGAGATGGCCCCCTCAGAAGGAGCTGATGGAAATGAGGTGTCAGCGGTCGCAAAAATGAAGGATTATTCCGATGAATTTGAAGCCGGACAGCCCGGCTTCTTGCTCATCGATGATGCCAAACTAGCAGCCGACCCGTCTTTGCTTGACATCACTGTGAACGACCCCTATGACAGTCTGAAGGGAATAGAAGCGCTAGAGCAGAATTGCAATCGTGTGAATCAGACTACTGCCGTATCGATAGTGTTCTTGATGAAGGCTATTGCCGTAGGTGTGAATGCCTCTGGAGACCCAATCGTCGACTTCCTAGAAGAATGGCCTTTACCCCCTCAGATTCAAGATGTTGTTGCTTTCATCTTTGGTCGTGAAGTGGCAGGAAATGGGTCGTTCTGGGAGACACTCGCGGCTTTGGATGGTGCTCCATCCGGCGATGATCAGGCTCATAATTTCCTGATTTACATCTTCTACAACAGCATGACTACTGA
>CAYMRU010000022.1:0-15954 GCA_964392975.1 uncultured Candidatus Poseidoniales archaeon
GAGAGATGTACTACATCTCAGAAGCATGGGGTAACGGTAAGTTCCACTCTCAGAATGAAAGTAACAATCTCGCTGAGGACCTTGAGATTGTCACAAAGTGCTTACGTGAGGATTTCAAACTCAGGCCAGAAGAAGACGGTGCTCGAATCATCGGCAACGTCACCTTCGAGGAGAGAAATAGGCGCGGCGACTGGATGAAAATCAACTGCCGAGATGACGTGGGCGACTCCGGCTACGGCGTTCCCTACAACGTCGAGTCGGAGAAGTTGCGATTGGTGGATCAGGATATCGACTTCGTCATGGCGATAGAGACTGGTGGTATGTTTGACCGGCTGGTCGAGAATGGTTTCGACGAGGAGGCGCGGTGCGCCCTCATTCACCTCAAGGGCCAGCCTGCTCGCTCCACTAGGCGAATTATGAGGAGGATGAGTGACGAATGGGGTAAGCCAGTTGTGGTGTTTGCTGATTGCGACCCTTGGTCATTCAGAATCTTCGCTAGCATTGCTTATGGGGCGATTAAAACCGCCCATATTTCCGAATACCTAGCAACCAAGGGTGCAATCTATCTTGGAATCACCGCGGATGATATCTTAGCCTACGATTTGCCCAGTGATGAGCTGTCAAAGCAAGATGTTGGGGCCCTCGAGGCTGAACTCAGCGACCCTCGATTCTCATCGGGATGGTGGCAGCAGCAGATTGAGCTGATGCAAGAACTGGGGAAGAAGTCCGAGCAGCAGTCTCTCGCCAAGTATGGTTTGGACTTCGTAACAGATACCTATCTGCCTGAGAAGCTCGCACACCCCGAAGTAGGTCTGGGATACTGATTCAGAAGCCTGATATCGAGGCCTCCCTACCTACGGTCATGTCCGGGGTCACCTTGCAATGGGCCAGACGCCTGACTGGGGTCTCGTTTGTTCTGCTTCTGATTGGTGTGGTATCCTACTACAACGCGATGCCGACAATGTTCGATAAGTTGGATCCCGCCCAGAATCACATGTTGGAGCTCGCTCCTGGGGAAAGTGGAGAAGTGGAATTCGCTGCTTTTGGAGAATATGCGGCCTTGCGGCTGGAAGGTGATGAGGGGGCGGATCTGAGGCTGATTGATTTAGAAGGGGGAGAGGATGCTGGTTCGGCACCAACCGGATGGGACATCGCGAGGACGGGGGAAGACGGGGAAACATATGTCGCGGTCAGGGTGTTCAGATCTTCTGCGGCTGGTGATTACACTCTCCACAACGATGGTAGTACTACTCTGTGGTTCGTCGATGATATCTCCGCACAGGCCGGGCTGTTCACCGATCCGTGGTTCGTAGTGATGATGCTGGGTTGCTGCATTGGTCCGATTTTCGGTGTTATTGGTCTGATACTAGCACTCATTGGCTGGGGCAATCGAGGCAAGGAGAATGCTCCAGTGGTTCTGAGCAACGAAGGTAGACTGCCCACAACGGATGAGTTGTATCGGCAATACCACGGCATAGAGGAAGAGACTGAGGTCGATGTCCCAGATCCATTTGCCGATGTTGGTCAAACGAAAGCAAGAGAATCTGTGACGCAGGAAGAGTCAATGAAAGAGAATCCTAAACCGGACTGGGAATGGTGGGATGAGGGCTAGTCCCTTCGTCTGCGAAATACGACCATCAAGGTGGTTGCAACTAGGCACCCTGCTCCGGCAAAGCCGATTGTTCGGCCTACAGATGCCACTTGCTCGCGTAAGTCACGAGCATCCTGGCACTGTCCTTCATCAGCCCCGATTAGCTCACCGATGGAACCGATATCGTCATCGCATTCCTCGCTGATTCTCTCGTTCAGGTAGTCATCGGCATAGGAGGCAGCGAATGATAGCGCTACGAGTAGGATTCCTGCTATGGTCAAGACCGTCAGAAACACCGTCTTGGCGGCTCCCATATTGGGTTTCATCGATTCGAGTGATATTATCCTATGCTCAAGTTGGGTTTTTAGAAGGCCTCCACTACCCAACCTCAGGTTGGGAAGTCCGTGGTCGATTTCGATGAGGCTCTCACTATACTCGAGAACCCCACACGCAGGCAGATTCTGAGGAAGTTAGTCAAAGAGCCACATTACCCTCTGCAGTTGTCGGAATTGCTAGATGTCAGCCAACAGGCAGTGGTGAAGCACCTCAAAGTGTTAGAGGGAGCAGGGTTCGTCGATTCCGAGAGGGTTCCTTCTGAGAGAGGGGGGCCTCCGACCAAGATGTACAGAGTTAACCAGTCATTTTCTCTTCGATTGGACTTGGGGCCTGATCTTTTCAGGGCCCAACACCGCAAGATGCCGTCCGGCGGGCCGATGAGATTGTCGAATAGACTGCCAGACGAGTTAGATGGTGTGGTCGATCGTCTTGGTACTCGCCGGAAAATACCGATGGGCGAGGCCATGGGTATACTGTCTGAGCTCGACATGGCCCTAGAGAGGATTGACGAGAGACGTGACGCCATCATCGCCCTTCATCAGCAGGTAATGCGCAGGGTTTCACCCAGTATCTCCGAGGAGTCCGAGAGCTATGAGGAGAGGCAACTTGCGCACGCCATGATGAACGAGCCCAGAAGGCCTCTGGATCTCGATGCGTTCTCACATGGTCTGCGAATCAGATCGGATGATGCAGAGAAGATGATGGGTGACATCAGGGAGCGTTTACTGCGCGAGTTCGCGGCAGGCCAAGGCAGCCTAGTGGCTGCAAGAGAGGGTACCCCCCTCCCTTGGTGGTTGGCTCGCTAATCAGAAGATTAGGTCTTCGTCGTCGAGGTTGGAGAGCAAACTGGTCTTCTCCGCGAAGCGTAGTTTCGCCTCTTCCCTCCGGCCCCTCATCACTATGGTGACCACCCCTAGAAGTGCTATAGTGGCGCCTAAAATCAAAGTAGGCACTGTATATTGGGAAATAATCTCGATTCCGACATCCAATGAACCAAGATTGGACCCCATCTTTTCCGCTACCTTCTGGATATTATTGCCTTCATTGGTCTCTACTATGATGTTATCAGGATCTACAACCACGAAAACGTCGTGACTACCCGCCTTGACCATGTATAGGAGAGCGATGGGTTGGGGATCTTCATCATCGGATGGCATTATCGCCTCGACAATCTGTCTGTAGACAATATTCTCCTCATCACACCCATTCTTCTTGATGTCGGACTCGGTCTGGTCAACGCATAGGATGATGTTGACGTCTGTGGCATGTGCGTTGCCGTGATTCACAACCTGTACATTGACTGATAGCATCTGTCCGACTTCGCCTGTGTAGATTGGATCCTTTGTCAATGGGTCTGTGCTGACATCGACACCAATGATTTTGAGATCTGGAGCCCTGAGTCTAAGTTCAATGATTTGCTCATTGGTGTCACAGTTGGGACGATAGTTGTCGGGTAAACCGTCCTTATTCGCATCGAGGGTGCATGAATCGTCCCAAATTTGGGTCTCGTCGTGATCCCCTCCAGCCTCAGAAGAGCCGTGCTCAGAGGCCACTTTGATGCCAATCTCACGGTTGGATAACGCGGCTGCGGGATCGATGTCGATAATCACTACCACTTGCAGAGTGGTATAGGGGTCCATGATTGGGAGAGTAATCGCATTGGTTCTAGCCGACTTGAAACAATCCTCCGTGGGTTCGGGTTGACCCAAGGTCAGGGCGTCCTCCCCCGTCTGACCAATACAGGGAGTCTCAATGGGATACTCGGTATCGAAATCTTCCAGTAGAGCGTAGGTAACTACCCAATTAGTCAACAGTGGGGCCATTGAAGGGGCCGTATTCCACACCATTGTGTTTGAGGCGCCTGTCTGCTGAGTGTAGTTGTGCAATGTTGGCTGGTCGGGGACATTACCAAAGTTGGTCACATTCATGATGAAACGCACAGTCCTCCCAGGAGCTGTGGTCTTGATTTTACTCTCCACCATCGGGTCGACCTCAATCCTCATGTCATGGAATTCGATGATTTCGACCTGTAATACGATGATATCTCTAACCTTGGTGCCTTCGCATGGGTCCTTGGTACAGGGGAAGGGTTCCTCACTGAGAACATCGAGGATTACAGTGTACTGACCTGCATGGGTCTTCTCGGGGACAGTAATCTGGATTGGTACTGTTTGGGACTCATCTCGGTCAAGTTCTTGGAATAGTACCCGGGGAATCTCGACATCCCAAACTTGGGAGTAACCCGCTGCATCGGTAATCGAATTCACTGAGATGTCGTACCTATCTGCACCATTGCCAGAATTCTCTACGGTGGTGTCCAACTGGTACGTCTGCCCAGGGTACAACGAAAGTATGCTTTCGGGGACAGTGGCTTCCAAATCATACCTCTGTATGACATTGGTCAGTAACACTCGCGCGTCCCTCACCCGAGAGGCTCCCTCAAGGTGGGCCTTGACTGTGACAGACTCGCCCAAACCAGCAGTCGCGTTGTATGGTGCGCACATCACGGCAGTGATGTTGATTGGTGTGTCAACTACGGACCAATAGCGGGGCGCGTTGTCTGGAATGGCATTTCCTCCAGGTGCGCCATCGAAATCCAGATCTACAGTCCAGTGATCAAATCTCCAAGTCTCTTCGGAAATCTCGGATGGCCTCTCCTCAGGACCACCTGGTGTGGTGAATATCAGGAAGCCGGGAGTGTAGTGTTTAGTGACGGCGATATTGAATACGGCGCATTCCCCGGGTAGCACATGCTTAGTCTGTTTGTCTATGTCGAAGACTATGTTTCCAGTGCTCTTGATTGAAACATTAATCCATAACTCTAGGACATCGAATGTCCCTTGATCTACCGAAAGAACTGGCTCTCCAGTGGACCATCCTTTGAGGTAAATCACGAAGGTACCGGGATCTTGAGAAGTTGGGATTGAGACTTGTAGATTTCGAGTGACTGACTGACCGGGATCTAGTGATACCGACAGTGGGAAGTCGAGGCCCCAACCGAAGGGAAGGGCCCACTCGACTTGTCCCTCTAAATCTGATGGGTCATAGAAGGCGAAGGTATCGTAGACATTCCCTGTATTGGTTATAGTGATTGAGAAATATGCGGACTCTCCTTGTTCAACATCCACTTGGTAATGGCTGGTATCAATGTCAATTCCATGGACCACATCCATCAGGGTGACAGTAAACCTCTCGTCTCTGATGGCTGGATCCTTGTACGAAACCGCAGTGACAGTGATGGTCGCTATCTCATCGGCATGCGCCTGATAGATGGATGGCGCTCTGACGCGCATGTACAACGGTACAACATCGCCTCCACGCAGGAATACTGGTGTTGAGTCGAATATGGGCGTGTTATTCGTGGTGAAGTACAGAGTGGCGGTCCAGTTGTTCGGGACTCCTTCCAAAGTAACAGTAAATGTATCCGAAACCAACTCCGTTGGACCTGGTGTCGGGTTGGAGATAGTCATGTTGTACAGGGTTTGCTCGCCCGGCTCTATGGTGTGGTAATAAGTCTCAGTTTCGGTAAGATCAACTTCCACTAGGCCAGTGAGGATATGCACATAGCACAGGGTGTAGGTACCGCCATTGCTGACATCGTTGCACTTGTTGGTATCAGACCAAGCCACATGGGCTCCACTGCCGAGATCTCTGGCGAAGGCGGGTGGCTGTCCCAAGTCAGGAACAGCAGGAGAGTTTGGGCCGAGTTTGTCCGACTGCCACTCGGTGACAGGTACGACTTCCCATGGATCCAGAATTCCCGAGGCTAGGGAATTCAGAGGGAAACCATTGGGGTAGTCATCGTTTGTATGATTGAGTTTCGTGTAAACAAGAGTCTCGCCCTGAGTCTCATTGTAGTTGTCCAACCAAGAAAGATGTACATTGTCGAAAGAGTCAGTGAAGATGGCTGGCATGTGGGAGTTAGGCCCAAAGGGACGATCAGACGATACAAATTCGAGACCTTCGACATCGGAAACCGCTGAATCATATATCTGCTTGATACCGTAGGAAGGTAACCCCTGCGGGGCCCCATTCCATTCGCCCGCTCCTCTGAGTCTCAAACGAGTGTAGTAGATTTCGTAGTTCACATCAATCTCGAATCCATAAGCGCGGCCGTCCATCCAAGCAACATGGGTGTTTCCTGAGTTGTCAATAGCGATAGCTGGATGTAGGCTGTAAGCGTCATTGAGAGTAATCCTAGTATCGTTTACTACAACGAGATGGCCGTATCCGAGGCCATCGATTGAAGGTCCAATGTCCTCTACATAGCTATTGCCGGAGACGAAAGTACCAGAGTCTCCATACTGCCAACCGGGTGGAGGATGATCAATTAGAGATAGTGGGTCAAGAATGGACATGTATATTTCTCTGGAGTTGTTTGTAGAAAGATAGACCATGGCCTCAACCATCAATTGAAGTTCGGCCGAATTCGAACTCGAAGTCGGGAAGCTGTACATTTGTCCCTCAGCATCAGTCAGTCTGAGGTTGGTCCCAGGGCAACTCCTAGTGTTCAGACTGACGAAACCATTGGGGCACTGAGCGAGATCCATCATGTGCGAGCCGACATCCGATGAACCCGAGCCGAAACCAGCCGCTAGAAGTGGAACAGGAATGATTCCAGCCTCAACACAGGCATCGTGGGCCTCATTGATACTCTGGGTGTCCTCAGACTGCTGGGATGGGTCGCCTCCGTAAGGTCCCTCATCAGAAATAGGGATGATTATCTTGGTTGCATTGGGGTTCCACTTGTGATCCAACTGGGTCGGTGGATTACCAGGGACGCTGCCACCAGAGTCCCTCCAGGAAAGGCATGCCCAAGTTGAGGCCGGTCCCCAGAACTCAGAGTAATACCCTCCATCCGCAGGAAGGCTGATTGCTCCGTTGTTGTAGACCACAGAGGTTAGTTCTCTAATCCCTCCGGAGTCATCACCGGGAGCGATCCCCAAGGGAGTGTTTCTAGGCCCTTGGCTACCAGAGCCACCGGTCTGGTATGCAGCCGCGCAATTGCCGCTTGTAGCGGCGCCGGGCCAATTACCACTGAGCGCGTATAGGGTCTCGTAGACTGTCATGTTAGCATTGAGTAGCATGGGCTTCAGGCCATCGAAATACCCTCCGCTAGTGAAGTATCCACCGTAGAACACCACGCACATATCCGCCCATTCGGTATTCATCGAGCCGGATGTGTCGATAGGAGCGACTATCTCCACCTTACCGCCTCGAGTATCGTCCCAGACGATTTGTACGAAGTCGTCGAGGTCGACGGCTATATCTGGGTGACCCTTGTGTCCGATGATTGGAGTCAGAAGAGTCTCGTCGATAGCTACCACCGCCTCTCTTGAGGATAGGTCTGGATCAATCATCGAGTAGTATATCTGTGGCTGCTGATAGAACTTCTCGAGAGGCTCAAAGGAATCCTCCCAAGCTATGTGGGCGTTGTTCTCTGAATCGGTGTCTATAGCTGGCCAGTCTCGATTCTGAGTATGTCTCGAGACCTCAAAGTCGTCGATTAGTGAAATTACATTATCGCCGGCGGAGTCGCCATTCTGGTCGTCTTGGGAGGGGTCAATTAGAGTGTATAGAATAGTCCACTGTGCGGCCTTATCGGTCCAAGTGATGTGGACATTATCATCGCTGTCAACAGCGATGTCAGGATGCCAGGCCCTGTGAGAACCGGGGTTGGAAATCTGGGTCTCGGCAATCAATACATCTCCTCTTGAATCATGCATCTGATACCAAAGATGCTGGGTGTTCCTGCTCCATACGAAGTGGACATTTCCCTTCGAGTCTGCATCGGTGGCTACCATCCTGTCATTGGCAGAGCCACCGTTGACTATCTGTATCGCATCGGTCAATACCACTTCACTAGCCTCAGCCTCGGGGATTTCAACCGCCGCGAAGATGCTCATCAGCATCAGAAGAACCATTGACACGCTGTTTCTCATTTTTCCAGTTTCCATTTCTAACCCTCCAGCAAACTGCTGTAACGGGTTCGTTCGGAATTCTTCGATACTTAACCTCGACCCTTAACGGTCACCCGCGCGCGCGAGGGAAGAGGGGATTCAGACCCAGTCTGCGGGATCGAAATCTCGGCCGAAACCGCCCGTCTCATCGGTGTCAATAGGTGAGGGTTCTTCCCCAGTGGTGGGTCTCTTAGTGCCTTGACTCTGGGCCTTCTTGGAAATCCAGTCGTCGACGGGGCCGGGCTTGCCCACGCCCGGGCCGTAGCAGAATTTGATCTTGTGAATCAAAGCCAGTTTGGTAAGCCAGAGATGCCGCATAGTGTGCATGAACTCGTTCTGAGTCAGGCCGTCAAACCAAATGGGTCGAGACAGGTTGAACGCCTGAAGGGGGCCCGGAATGTCGTTGTTCTTCTTGCCGACATGGATAACCCAATCCAAATCTGCCTGTGTGAGATGAATCCTAGTCTCGTGCAGCCAACTCTCCCATTCATCGGAGTCGTTTCGTGAATGTTCGGACATCTGATTCTGTTGACCCTCATCCACGCGGGTTACTGTGTAGATAAGGACTAGATTTCTGTTCTTTGGGATGACCACATTGAACATATGGCCCTGTTTAGTAGGAGGGTACCTGACATGCAGGTGGAGCAAGGCCTGATTGTCTGAAACTTCTCTTGCCTCCAACCTCTCGCTGTTCAGCCATTCTCTGATAGAATCGGTGGCCTCGCGCGAGTTCATGTCAATTACGAGTAGACCGACCTATTTGAGAACGACGAGTTCAGAATCTATCTGCGTAATCAGTTGTTCTAGCCTACTACCTTGGGCTGAGTTGGCCAGATTGGTCCTTCTCTTTGCATCACCATAATCGACCCATAAGTCATAACCTCTCAAGAAAACCAAATTGGAGAAATGGAAGATGTCTGCCAGACTCGGATGTATGATAGGAAGAGAGAGGAGAACTAATACCAGTAACACTGGTTCAAGACCGAAGATGAAAAATCCTGCAATGAAAGAGATAAGCGGCCACATCAGGAGCGGTGAGAGAATTGCTCCAATCATATGGTGAGTTGTTCTAGCATCGATTCCCTCGTCGGAGCGATCGCCGGCATACCATCCTACTAACGCCTGCAATCCGGTCGATGGAATCGATATTGGTGAAGCTAGTGCCATCATTAGGGCACCTAGAAGAGCAGAAGCAACTGAGGTTTCTTGTCTAATTTTGCCCTCAGGGTTCAGGCAGCGCGCATCTAGATTATTTGAGTGTAGGATTTGTGCGGCTTCGCTTGCAGTATCCAATACTGAGTCGGGAACCGTGGAGTCCCTGACTTCACGAGCGGCGAGGACTTCTTCTTTGTAGGAGTCCAAACTCTTTCCATCTTGAATTGCTTGACGGTGGCCTAGGATGTGCCAGGCTCTGTAGGTCTCCCAATTCGGCGCGTCGGGAGTGATAGGTGCGAGTTTTTCGTACAGCTCCTCCTTGAGGGGGATTACATTCTCTGCTGGTGGTTCTATCCATTCACCCTCGGCTATTCTCCGGTGAGTCTCCTCATCTCCAACAAGAGGGATGGGTAGGGGCTCTCCGAACTCAACGTAGATATCCGTCCTGAACCAGTGATGACATCTGTAGTGAAGTCCGACAGGCTGAATCATTGGGTTGTCCAAGCCCCGATGGTGTGCTATGCTGGCTGCATTCAAGGTGAACCTCAGAGGGCCGGTTCGCAGGGCGTGCAGATGTGAGTCCTGGTGCGACTTTCCTTCTGGCATGACAATGGCTGCGTGGCCTGATGCGATACAGTTGGCCATCGTCAGCATGCTTCTTTGATTTATTTTCGCAGCTAATTCCTTGTCTGCAAAACCACCTTCAATCTCTGCCTTCCTAATTACCGGTTGAGAGCCCATTCTACGAGTTAGCCAGCCAATCACTGGCATGGTCATGATATCATGACGGCCTATGGAAATAATTCTGCGAGATTGGGATTTCATTATCGCCAGCGGGTCAACCAAACCATTGATGTGAATTGAAGCGTAGACTAATCCTCCCTCGTGCTTAGGCTCGTGGTCAATCTCAACTCTTCGGAATAGGTACGACCAGGCCATATAGACTGCATTCGAGAGTAGGCTCCAGAACGGGCGGTTTCCTGGGTGTTTACCACTGTGATCCCACGGAACTTGCATGAGTTTCTGGGAGTTGATTCTCGTAGCGCTGCTGGACAGTGCCGGCAGAACATCCGGGGCTTCGTCGGCATCGCTCACGTTGCCTGAGGAGAGGTTCTAGTTGAGAACGCACCGGGTCATTCCAGAAGGTTGCGAATGTTCTCTGCGAGGCTATTCGCATCTTCATGGTCGATAGTTCCGTATTGCCAAAGGAAAGAATGAGTTGAGTCTGGAAATCGAGGAATTATGTGAACGTGAACATGAGCGATTGACATTCCGGCCTCGTGTCCATTGTTTTGGATTAGGTTGTATGCAATCGCCCCGGTTGCTTTCATTACTCCTCGGCAAATCGCGGGAAGAGCGCCGCCGAGGGCGGATGCGGATTCTGTGCTGAGTTGATCAAAGGAGGGTGCCGGCTCTTTGGTAACAACTAGAGTATGCCCTCTCGTTAATGGTTGAATGTCAAGAAATGCAATTATGTGTTCGTCCTCGTACACTTTGTGACAAGGCAACTGGCCGTGGATGATCTGCGTGAATATACTAGGCTCGGCTTCAGACATCCTAGTCCTCCGCGCCGACAATCGACTCGGCAAGGGTCAACATTCCCTGAAGTCGGAGAGCGGTGGCCAGTTCAGTGTTCATGACCCGTGAATTGTATGTCAGAGTCATTCCAGATTCGCGAAGTTTGGAGAGTTTCTCGGCAGCCTTGGAGAGCGATCCTTCATCTCTGCCACCATTTACTGCAGACATAATAGATGACAATGAGTTTGAAACTCGACTAACTGAATCGCCAGAGCCGGATGCTAAGTCGTCAATCTGAGACTCAGCAGTTTGTGATGCGGCTTCGATTGCTGAAGAGGAAGCGAAGCTAGCCTGAGTTGCCCACTCTCCTGCATGGGTGCCGGCGGAACTGCCGCCAACTAGGTCTTCGAGTAGGATGTTACCGGGTAGAAGCCCGGAGCCGTGCATGCCGGTGTGAGCAGAGCGTCCTGCAGCATACAAACCAGTGAACCACATGCTGCCGTTATCGAAGGTCACCCTTCCGTGCTCGTCGACTGGAGCACCACCTGTGGTGTCGGCGACTGCGGAAGACAGAGGAATCACATCCATCGAAATGTCAAGTCCGGCCCTATCCTTGACTCGGCGTGATGTCTGAGCAAACCATACTGCCGCCTCAGAGTCGAGGAATCGCAGGTCCAATACGCACTTCTCGCCATCTAGAACAGCCTCTGGTCCGACGTCCTCGCCGTCCTCCCTGCGTAGTCTACCTCCTGAGCCTAAAAGATCGAATGGGAGTTTCAACCCGGAACCACTCATTGACAGGGCGTGCCTTGGTGTGTGGGCCATCCCGGTAAGGTCAACTCCTGCTTGGGCGGCCAGTGCGGCTCCTGAGCCGGAACCCTGTGAGGGGTCTGACCACATTCCTTGGTGACCCTCAGTAGCGAGGATTACCGCCTTGGCTTGGATACTGACTACCTCTCCAGACATGAGGTCGAATGCCACAATGCCTCTGACCTGTTGGTTATCCATGACCAGAGAGATGGGAACAATGTCGGTTCGCCTAGGAATCGACCTCTTGATTGCCTGCTCCTCGAGGATTCTGGTTACTTCTCGCAGTGTACTGTCACCGCAGCCTGTCATCCTCGGCTTGGTGTGTCCTGGGACTTCAGAAGCATGAGGGAGACCCGCCTCGGTTCTGCGTAGAACCAAGCCCCATCTCTCCAATTCTGCAAGAGTGGAGACTGCTTGGGAGCAGATTCTGGAGGCGACTTTCTCATTGACAGAATCGCCACCCGCGGCGATTGTGTCCTCAAGGTGAACGGAAGAATTGGTTTCTTCGATTGAAGCGGCTAGGCCGGCTGTCGGAGAACCGCCCGATGCTGCTCCTGTGCCGCGGGAATCAATCATCAGAGGAGATGAGCCGGCATCCGCTGATGCAATCGCGGCTCGAAGTGCGGCTGGGCCACCACCGACTACGACTACATCCCACGACTCCATGTTGGTACTACGAATGGAATACTGTCATGAACGTGACGCTCGGGACTTCGTCCCGAAAATGCTCAGTCGGCCATCGAAAGAGCAAGTCTTCTGACCGATGAAGATGCATCCGCCATGCGTTGGGCAGCGCTCTCCTGCTGTGCATTCGGTGACAAGGTCGTCTTCACGACCATTGCAGATAGAGTCTCTCCTCGCTCGCCTTTGAGGGTCACCTGAACCGGGTGTGACCCGCGGATAGTATCGGGCCATGCCAAACCAATCCATAACACAGTAGAGTCGTCGAGTAGTCGCCCAAGAGTCTCTACCAAATGCGAGGTCCTGCCTCGGCTGATTCTTCGTGGTTTGGATTCAACCCCGATGGTCTGTAGGGTAGGTTCTCCCTCGGCTGTAATTATGTCGAAATTGACCTCGGCTGCAGTATCTGTGTTGTTGTGCAGGATAACAAACAGGTCCGCTTGACCCTGAGAGCAACGTGGAGGGATGTCAAGGTCGAGTCTCCAAGGCACCGAGTTCAGGCTAGGGCCTTCACGTATGGCTGCGTCTTGTAATCTGTCAATCAGCCTGAACAGACCCGGTTCCCATGCCTTGGTATGGGCCAGCAAGGCCCGAAGTGATTTCAGATTGAATTTGTTTGAATCGTCAATCAGCTGGTCGGTCGCCCGTATCTTGAACACCTGCTTCGCCTCGGACATCAAGCGGTCGTCATCAAGCAAGCCCTGTGCGTTGAGATGAAGTGCTCTGAGTAGATGCTCGATCGCCGATTCGGGGGTCTGGTCCTCCCTGACACTGTCGGTCAAGGAAATCATCCACTCGTCCCATGCAGCAGCGGTCTCGGGGTCCAGATGTGCTATCATCAGATCAGATAGGGGTCTGTTCAGGATACTGTTGTGTAGAGTTGGAGCATGCAGGGAAAGAAGCGGGAACGATTTAGATCGCATAGGGATTGAGTTGTCCAATTGGAATGCATTCAGCAGACATAGGGCCCCCAAAACACAGGATGAGGCCAGAAGCAGGGAATTTAGAGTGGAGCCGCCATCCATCTTCCATACAGTAATGATTGAGAGTAGGCCGAGGCTTGAGGCGAACAGTCTGATTCTCTCCCGCAGTAACCTCTCTCTGAGGGAGTTTAGGATTCTCTCTACACCTGGATAGGCATCCATGGTACTCTTGCTTCCGTCGCGAAGTTTCAGACGGTCCCGCGCTGACATGCCTGAGAAGACGGCCGCGAGATTAGTAGGAATCAATAGTGCAGTCAACGAAGCGAAGGCGATGATGGCGGTCTCATGGTAGGCATACGACCAATCTGTCAGAAGAAGGGCAGCGGAAATAGGTGCCAAGGCAGACAGAAGCAGGCGAAGAGAGGGGGTCGGTGGTATCACTGACAATTTGGTCCAGAACCTTCTACCAGCGTCTCTTGCAGAGACGCTACGGGATAGAGCGTGTTGGCGCGTGTTCCCGGATTTACCTGAATCTGAATATGGAGTCGGGAGGGATGATTTGGGGTCCTCCATGAGGCGACGAAGGACCATTGATGCTTGATGGCATCGGCCAGTTCTGAGGGGTCAGAGTATGATTTGAGAGAGCGTCACCTTTCTTGGGGGGTGGGTGCTAGCGTGAGCGGGCGCGTAGCATAGCCTGGATAATGCACCGGCCTCCTAAGCCGGGGACCGCGGGTTCGAATCCTGCCGCGTCCGCCACTCAACCGAAAGCCAGACCGTGTTGGTTGCCGGCTTTGGCGACCTTGTGCAGGAATCTCTCAAACGGTACTCTCGCGAGTGAGGAGCGTCTGAGTTGGACTTCGCATTCAGCCAGTGCGTCTAGGAGTTGCTCGCGCAACCCGTCTGGTAGTGAGAGTCGCCTGCCGACAAGAACGTCATGCAACTGGTGGACCACATCGTCGGAATCCAATCCGTGATTATTCATCATCCGGTCGATCTCTGCGAGTGCCCCTGTCAGAATCCTCTTTTTCCTACCTCCTTGGTTCTCCCATCTCCATTCTATTACTCTGCCGCGTAGGGCCAACTCGATTAGGTGCCTGCCGGATTGCATAGTGGTTGATTGTACGAGTGTATGGACCGCGGAGCGGTCGTTCGCAAGGCCTCGCAAGTGGAGCATTTCCAAGGTGAAGATGGCCTTGCGCAGGTTGCCCTCAGAGATGTATGCTATATCCTCGTGGACTCCTTCAGACACCTCAACCCCTTCTAGATGAGTCAAATCAGATAGGGCCGAAAGGATTGTGCCCTTAGGTGTCGAAGGGATTCGAATCATCTGGGTCCTCGAGCGCAGCGCGTCGATGATGCGAGAAGGGGCCCTAGCAACGAGGATGAATCTCGAGGCTTGGCCGACCGTCTCCATCATGCGGCGCAGGTAGGCCTGCCTGATTGAGCCCAGGTGGTCGGCGTCCTCGATTACTATCAGACGGCTGATTGGAAGTGCGCCTTCAGCGACTGTGTTCTCGACCCCGGCAGGAGCGGCGCCTCCGGGGTCTGAGGATGACATACCGCGATCGAAGGCATCGAGACTTAGTCTGCCTGCCAGTGTGTCGGCAGAGCCAGAGCCGCCGGGTCGCAGGAACTCCTCGAAGGTGTTCATCGCTCCTCGCTGTCTGACGAGGTCTCTGGCCTGTAGTACGTGTGTGGTCGATTTCCATCCGGGTCCAAGAATCTGACGGGCGACCAAGCGCCACGAGGCAGTCTTGCCAACACCTGAAGGACCTGTAATTAGCAGGTGAGGTGGATCTGGGGATTGGCTGGCTGAAGAGAGCGCTACCCTCACTTCTTCAGGCATAGCGAGTTCAGAGAATGACCGAGGTGCGTGTGTGCTTAGCCAGCCGGACACGCCACTGCGTCGTATTGGCGGGTCTTGAAGACCGCGCTCTTACTCGGCCTTGAGTTCCTTGAAGCGGCCTTCCTTTCGGGGCTTTACGAACACCCTGTAGCCGCACTTGTGGCAGGATTGCCCGGTGTTTCCGGCCTCGCTCCAAGTAAGGTGGCCGCAGCGCAGGCACTTGTAGCGGATTTCGAGCGGATCCATGGTGGATTCGCAGTGGCCACACTTAGGTAGCTCCGTGGGATTCCATGCCTTCCTGTCGGTGCGGTTGCAGTTCCTGCACTTGTGTAGAACCAACTTGTCTGACTCCTTAGCCATCGGGTCGGCGACCTAGCGGGCCTTCTTCAATCTGTCCTATGCATCAGCGGGCCCTCTGGGCCCGTTTACAGGCTGCCACGAAGTTCTCGAACATCCTAGCACCATGCTCGGAATCGTTGACCTCGGGGTGGAACTGCAGACCGAAGCGGTCGCCTTCCTCGTTCTCCATGCCCTGTACTGGACAAGATTCGCTCAGTGCAGTGATTCGATAGCCTGGCGGGGCTTCAGTGACCTCGTCATTGTGACTTTCCCAAACTGTCTGTTCGGCGGGGGTTCCCTCAAAGATGGTGCCTCCGCCATCAACCAGAGTGATTGTGGCAGCACCGAATTCTGGCTTGGGTGCTTCTGCGGTCTTGCCGCCGTAATGCGCCGCTATGAACTGGTGTCCTGCACAAATCCCTAGGATTGGGATGTCCAAAGTGAGGTAGTCGGCACAGTTGCCTAACTCTCCGGTCAGGCCCACACGGGCAGCACCTCCAGACAGGATGAGTCCGTCTACCGGGCGGAGATCTGCTAATGGGGTGTCATTGGGTAGAATCTGTGTGTCGACGCCCAGATATCGAAGCATTCGCCATTCTCGATGTGTCCACTGTCCTCCGTTGTCAATCACATCGATGACTAGAGGAGATTCGCCCATGCCAAACCGCAGTGCGGCCGGATGATGAATAATGCCCTGTCAAAGATTGAAAAAGAGGGTCGATGTCGAGGGTGCTACTGCCCCGATGGTGTAGTGGCCTATCATGCAGCCCTGTCGAGGCTGCGACCCGGGTT
>CAYMRU010000023.1:0-15059 GCA_964392975.1 uncultured Candidatus Poseidoniales archaeon
GGAAGTCGAGGCCATTGAAGAGGCAAAGAATGGAATGCCAGAGCCCAGACTCCTCGAGATAGGCTCACTCTGAATCAAAGGGTACCCTATGCTTCACCGATTAGCGACAGCACGCTTGCACTATCCATTTCGGCCATGAGAGATGACGCCTTGGGGCCATGACTCTTGCCTAGGATTGTCCAGTATAATGCGACATAGGCATTCCTGCCTCCGACCCCTGTCTCGGCTGCAATCAATCTGATACAGCTGCCGATTCCACTCTCCGTCCAATCGCAATCCGCGAGTGCTGAACCCAAAGCTGACAGGAATCCGACTTGCTCGTCGGTCAGATTGTCTCGTGCCTCATCAGAAATGCTAGAACTAATCTCAATCTTAGCATCCTGAGGGAAGTGTGGTCCGTCGACCCAGTTTCGCATCCTTCGCAACCTGCCAGTTAGAGAAGCCCCCGGTTCTTCTTCCAGATGCCCAGACTTTCTGAGAGACTGCCAGACATCCTCATCGTTAGATTTGATTTGCGCGAGCATAGATAGGTGGCGGAAGGATACTCCTGCAATCGAGTCCGCAGGATCCGCTCCCCTCTCAGTCTGACTTAGCCTCAATGCTCCCAACTGAGTGTCACGAGCGACCTGCTGTCGGCGTGACAATTCCTCGTCGGAGCCATCTGGAGGATTAGCGACCAGACGCTCGTACTCGTCTGCGGTGGTGAATAGGGCGGGGCCGGTGTCGAAGTCGATGTGCCTGCCGACCTTACTGCGTGCGATTACATAGCGCATAATCTCAGGAGGAACTAGAGCTAGAGCATCCATTGGCCCAACAGTCAGACCCGAAGAGCTCGACATCGGCCCCATGCCCTTGAGTTGAATCCATTCGTAGACCATCTTGTGAGGAGGCTTGCTGCCCAGCATCTCACAAATCGGAATCCCGGTGTCATAACTGCCCCCCGCAGCACCGTGGTCCTTGCCGGCAGGCTCGCAGGTGATGCCGTGGACGCCCCACTTGGCAGCCCAGTCAACCCTCCAAGGCATCTTGCCCTCAGCAGTCCTGATGTCGGACTTGCCCTCGACTCCGTGCCGGTCGACCCAGTGCACGTATGGGCGTTCGTAACCCGTCACCATGACTCCATCAAGGCTACCGTCCGAGCCCACCGGATTGTATGGATACCAGTCATCGGGAACTTCTCTGCCTGAAACATCCTCGATGACTCGGCGAATCTCATCCCGCTGCTCTATCGCAGAGTGGGTCTTGTCGGCGAAAGCACCAGTTTCGTAGGTCTCATGGTTCATCACTACTTCCGGCTCCACACCAATCTGCTTGAGCGCGTCAAGGAAGGGACCTAGGAAGTGCTCGGCATAGTTGCCGCCATCAGGGTTCGGCTTACCTCCGGGACCTGGTGCGGGAATGTAGGCGAGCGGGTGGCCGATGTATTGCTCGTAATCTTGTGAGAGGAAATCATAGACCCTGCGAAGCGGGTCCATCGAGTCGACGATGAAGATGTAGCGCGACTTCATGCCTGCATCCAGACAAGCTCGATGGATCATCTCGGCAGTTAGGATCTCACGCAGGTGTCCGACGTGGAACTCTCCCGAAGGAGTGATTCCCGAGGCGATGACTTGAGAATCGCCTCGATTTGAGAGCGTCTGCGCGGTATGGTCCGCCCAGTGCATTCTACTCCCTCAGACTGTTACCACTCTGACTAGTCCACGGAGGGGAGTCCCCTCGATTTCGTTGTTGTTCGACTTGTTAGCGAGCACCAAGCAGAGTTTGACGTCAGCTCCAGCTGACCTGAGGTTCCTGATGGTCTTACGCATTGTAGTTCCCGAGGAAATGACATCATCGACGACTACAACGCTCTTGCCCGAAACTCCAGCGAAGACTTCAGACAAATGCCCTCCCTCTTCTTCGCTGATACTTCTGCTGATTGCCAAATCGAGATCCATCTGTCCGGCAATCGCCTGTGCAAAGGCGATTCCGTTGAGGCTGATTCCAACAATAGCATCGACCTCGTCACCGATCTCTTCATCGATTATGTCTACGAAGATGTAGGCTGCCGCCTCTATTCTGCCGGCCTTGACCGCTATCGAGCGCCATCCGACTCTGATGTCTGAAGGCCTCTCGTCGGCAGCGGCCCCGCTCGAGGAGAGCCAATCTATAGTGGTCTGAGACAGCGACAACTCATCTGCTATCTGCTGAGTGTTCAGCCCTTTCTTGCGATAGTCTTCGACCTTGCCTCGCAACTCCTCTATACTGAGTGGCATCAAACCGTCCCACTGACGAGCATCTATGAACCCACCGGGGGTAGATTATGGGAAATCCTGCTTTGGCTAGAAACGGCCTGTGCTGCCGAAACCACCCTCTCCTCTCTCGGTCTCACCCAACTCTTCAAACGGCACCTCAGTAAAAGTCACCTTGGGGATGGGTGAAATCAGCAATTGGGCTATCCTCTCCCCTGCAGTGACAGTGTACGAATCACCCTCTCCAATCCAGGTCATCAGAACGAACAACTCACCTCGGTAATCGGCATCGATGGTACCTATGCTATGAGGCAGGATTAGGCCCTTGGAGCCCAATGACGAGCGGGCCCTGACCTGTCCCTCGTATCCGACAGGAATCGCGACATGTAGACCAGTTCTCAGTTTCACGCTCTTCCTGAACGGGACTTCGGTGTCTTCGAGCGCATACAAGTCCCAGCCGGCAGCGTGCCTGCTGCCCATCGTAGGCATCTTCGCATCGGGATGCGTGAGAGCCACCTTGACCTCGAGGCCCGAGCCCATAGCACCGCTGTGTGGTTCGGTTCTTTGAGCGTTCGCAAACCCCATCTCGTCCCGGTGGGGTGAAAAGGGGGTCACGGTTCGCCAAGCCGATGACTGGCTACGACTACGATGACCTGCTGGACCGCGCCCGTGAGCGCATCCCCAAGGACATCAGCGAGAGGTCGCGTTGGACCATGCCCGAGCCGGATGTCCTGATTGAGGGAAGCCAGACAATCCTGCGCAACTTCTCAGACATAGTCAACGCCATGGACAGAGACGCCAATCACGTCTACCAGTTCCTGCTCAACGAGTTGGGGACCTCTGGGACCCGCGAGCAGGTCCGTGTTATGTTCAAGGGAAGAGTCCCACCCATGAGAATCAAGGAGAAACTGGTCGCCTACGTCAAGGCGTTCATCCTGTGCGACCAGTGCCGCGCTCCAGATACCAGATTCATCAAGGAAGGCAGAACGAGCCAGTTGAAGTGCCAGGCCTGTGGAGCCACCAGACCAGTCAGGCTGTGAAGCCTCTGTGATTCCAGTATGGATCCCGGAGGAATCGTTATACCTCACTCGTACCAAGCCGAGCCATGCCAATAGCTAGGTATTGGGTCGTGAAGACCGGTGGAAACGAAGTGACAGAAGATATGGTGAACGTGTGGAAGGAGAACTTCCTAAATTACGCGATGGACAATGGATGCCTGAGAGGCGCATTGGTCGCCGATGGCGACAGAGTCATTGCGGGGACTATATGGCCAGATATGGCGACTCTCGATGCAGTCGTCGAGAGCGACCATTACGCGGTAATCGGAGAGGCAGTGAGCGCATCATGGGGGGCCGGTGGAATCAACATCCCGGACGACATTGAATTCGTCTGCAATGGTGATGTACTCGCAATGATGGTCCCCGGCGGGATGTAGTCACGAGAAGTCCAGTAGGATTTTGCCGCGATTCTTACGGTCGTGCATGTGCTTTTGAGCGTCAGCGACCTGCTCAAAGCGCCAAACTGAGTCGATTACAGGGTCTATCTGACCCTTGAGGAGCATTCCCGAGAGAGCTTCGAGATGCCCCTTGAATATGGATTCGTCATCGAGCAGGCCCATGTGTACTCCGAACACCGCCTTGTTCGACCTCATCATCTTCAATGGGTCGAACTTAGGAGTCGAGGCCCACATACTCAGGGCGGTTGCCATCGAGCGCTTATCGCCCTTCACAGCAGAAGAGGCGCCAAAGCAGTACAGCCTACCTCCGCGGCGCAGGGCCTTGTACGAACGCATCAGATGCTTGCCGCCCACAGGGTCGATGGCGTGGTGGACCCCTTTGTCGCCAGTCAGTGACTTGCAGACCGAGACGAAGTCCTCGGATTTGCTGTCTACGAAGTGCATCCCCATTGACTCAACGAACTCCCTCTTGGGGGCCGATGCGGTACCAATAACCTTGGAGACTCCGTAGGCCTCACAGATCTGCGCTACCGCTGTGCCCACTCCACCAGCTGCATGGTGGACTAGGACAGTGTCCCCTTCAGACAGATTACCCAGATACACTAGCATGTGGTAGGCCGTGCCGTAAGTCACCGGTAGCGCGGCTGCTTGGTCATAGGATACCGAATCCGGCAGAGGGACCACCCGATTCGCACTAATGCACACCATCTCGGAGTAGCCTCCGAATCCTGTCATAGCCAGAACGCGCTGCCCCTCGCTGATCCCCTCAACTCCTTTCCCCAGTGAAATCACCTCTCCGGCGGCTTCGTATCCAGGAGTGAATGGGTAGTCAGGGTTTGAGCCGTACAGACCCTGCCTCATCATGAGGTCTGCGAAGTTGATACCGGCACGGTGGATTCTGACGCATACCTCGCCTTCGGCAGGGGCCGGGGCATCCTCCTCCACGATTCGTATCGAATCGACTCCACCGACCTTGGGATAGACTACCTTTCTCATTCAATCACCCATCACAAATTCTTCGGCCACGGCCCCGCCTTTGAGATGCTCGAGAATCCTGCCCAGCCCTTCGTCGTCATCGGGCAGGGTGTACCAGGTAGCTTCTGGGTAGATGACACAGGATGGCCCATTCTCACAGTTGTCGAGACATCCAGCCTTGTTGACCCGCACATCGTCCAAGCCAGCAGCCCGCGCAGCCCGCTTCAGACGGGTCAGCAACTCTAGCGAGTCTTTGGAGCTGCAACAGCCTCTCGGATTGCCGGCGGGCCTTTGGTTCGTACACACGAAAACGTGCTTCGTGAACCGATGTGTCATCCACCCACCTAGATCCTGTCGAACTTGGCGGCTAGGACGAAGTCGGATTCGGTCAGACCGTCTATCTTGTGTGTCCAAATCATCGCTTTGACCCTGCCCCAGCCGACCTCAAAGTCGGCATGGTGCCCCTGCTCCTCGCAAATCGCCCCCGCTGCATTGGTGAACTCAAGAGCCGAGATGAAATCGGTGAATGACCACTCTCTCTCGAGATGATGACCGCCGATGACACTCCATCCATCAGTCAGTTGGACCAGCAGGGAAGATTGCTCATCCTCATCGAGTGGAGGTACACCGCCCTCGCACGGCTCACATCGCTTCGCAGCCAAATCCGACATTTGTTCAACCCCAGAGGTGACTGTCATCACTGCCATCCGCGCTGCGCTCAGCTTCCTCTTGCATGCTCGAGCGGCGCCTGAAATCCTCCTTCTCGAAGGTCAGAAGCTCCCTATCCTCGATGTACGGTCTACGCAGGTGAGTGACAAGTCTGACTTCGACAATCACATCTCTCGCTATGGATCTGAAATCACCATCCTCATCGAGAATCTCAACAGCGTTTCGTGAAGTCCCGATTAGCATACCTCTGACCCACGGGTCAGCACCTTTTGGGAGCGCTCTGGCGTCCAGTAGCACCTCGATGAGATCGTCCTTGCGCAGACCCGACCTGCGCTCCAAGAGCGGGCCGTGGAAGACGTCCTCCAAATCTGAAAGGTCGGGAGAGCCGTACTGCTCGTGAATCTGCCTTGCCCATCCCGGGAGATTATCGATTCTCTTGCCCTTGCGTGTGCCTGCCATGCTATCGCGTCGAAGTCGTGATAGAAAAGGAGTCGGATTGGCCCGCGACGCTCCTTTTCGCCGACTGTGGGCTTGAAAGGGGATGGTTGAGGCCGCAAATCGGAGGCGAGCGCATGGCAGTGGCCGATTGGAGAAGTATCCCGACTGTACTGTACCCTCAGGAGATTCTCGACAAGGCATTCAGCAGGGCGAGCCGCCAGTCTGACTTCGTAGAGGATCCTGACAAGTATCACAGGGTGCGCAAGCAGATGGACAGGATGGTTCAGTCTGCCGCCGACGTCATCGATTCCACTCTGCTGAAGTGGGTCGACAGATGGCCCAGCCTGAATGCACTCTCGCAGTTCGATCAAGCTCTGATTGATGCTGCTGTAGGCAATGACGAGTATCGCAAGAGTCTGGGAGCGATTCAGTGGGCTGCAGAGCAGGTACGCAAAATCGCAGGAGAGACTCAGAGGAAAATACTGAGACTCAGGAGCATCGAAGGTTTCCATCAGGCTCGACGCCACGCCTACGGTCGTTTCTCATCAATCTTAGATCAGGTCTCGCCCCAGATAATGTGGTTGGGCGAGGCTCGTGATATCTTGCGTCACCTGCCTTCACTGGACCCGAGCGAGCCTTGTATCGTGGTCGCTGGCGCTCCGAATGTAGGGAAGTCTGCACTCATATCTGCACTCTCTAGTGGCGAACCCGAAGTTGCATCCTATCCATTTACCACCAAGCAACTGCATTTGGGCCATTTCGAGCACCGTCGCAGGGCCTACCAGATGGTCGACACACCCGGTCTTCTCGACAGACCGATGTCCGAGCGCAACCGAATCGAGTTGCAGGCAATCGCTGCGCTTGAGCACATCGGAGACGTCCTGCTTTTCCTAGTCGACTCATCCGAGGGCACTACTACTCCTCTTGACCATCAAGAGCACCTACGGGGGGAGGTCAGCCAGTTGATGTCCGAGCGACCGATGATTGTAGTTCACAGCAAGGCTGACTTGATTGATGAGCTACCTGAGGGAGCCAAGAACCCGATTAGCGTCGAGACTGGTCAGGGCTTGGACGAACTCAGGGCCATGCTGATTGAAGTAATCGGGGCCGATGAGGTCGGTGACCCGTTAAGTCTGCCCGAGAACTGGCACCGGGACGAGTAGTCAATCCATTTTCCAGTGGTGGCCGCAGACGGTGCAGTACAGGTTGTAGCCTCCGAAAGAAGGAGACAGTCCTGAGACATCAATCGCAGAACCGCAGTTCTCGCACTTCTTGTCCATGTACCCGGCACCCCTTACTGGTTCTTCAACAAGACTGAATCGAATCATGCCTCTTTGAATCGCTTCCAGGCTCTCATAATTCTGCGATGAGCGAACATCTCGCCCGAGCCGGCCAGAAGGAGGATGGCGACAATGGCGAGTAGAATCTCGACTATCGGGTTGAGGGCGATTTCAGGAGTGATACTGACCAACTGCTCGCCACCCAAACCCGAGGTTTCGGTACTGGCGGTAGCGAACCTGTATTTGCCGGGCCTGAGATCAAAGGCCAGTGAACCTTCTTCGCTTTCTGGGCCACCAGCGACGAATTCGAAGTCATCAGCCGTGCAGGCGGTGAGTCCGCTAGAGTCCGGCTCACATCCCTCGGGGGCCTCCTCAATCACTCCTATCCAACTGGTGGCATTCTGCTCCCAATTTATTGTGACTTCAATATCAAGCAGCATGAATGCTGTAGGGGAGCTGAGATTCTGACCACTGAGTCCTACCGGGCATCCCGTGGTATCATCGTCGGTACATGGCACTAGCGGAATCTCGGTACGGCTCGTATCGAGTATCGGAGAGTACAGACTGACCAAGACTAGAATCGCACAGATTACACCCATCGCAGCGGGCAGAATGGATAGAATCCTAATCATCATCGCACTAACCCCTTCTCTCGCTTACGGTTCAACCTGACGCTGCTATGTTATGACTTGGAGGAATACCAATAGAATCGCTATTGCAGGGAAGAGATACAACATCACCGTCAGCCGTTTTCTCGACGACTCGCGCTTGCGCCGCGTCTCGCCGCATTCGGGATTCGAGCAAACAGAAGGGTCCTCATCCAGAGGAATCGGAGCCCAGCAAACAGAGCAGTGGCGATGGTCAGGAGTAGAAAAGTTCCGCTTTACCCGCTCCTTCTTGTGAGCCTCACGCCCACGCTTGGCTACCTCCCGGGCTTCGCCCGCAGTCCTCTGAGCATCCCGCATGATTCGGTCCCGCTGACTCATCCTACCACCGTGCCTCCGAATGCCTCACCTTCGATTGCCGACCTCAGGGCGCTGATACTTCTACCATCCAGTATACAAAGACGCATCCCGGCTTGCGCGGCCGCATCAGCGCCTATTGGGTCCACTACCTGCGAGGGGCCGGCCTTTGCATGCTCAGCCGGACCTACGATATCCTGCAATTCTGAGTGAGTCAGAGTATCATAGGCGCGGGCATCAGGATTGTTTCTGGGGTCCGAGTCGTGCACTTTGGCGACATTGGTGGCGATGATGCAGCGCTCAGCACCGGATGCGACAGCCAGCCTGATGGCCACCGCATCGGTAGTGTGTCCGGGCCGAGTGCCCCCCATGACTACCACCGGCCTATCTTCGAGAAGAGAAACCGCCTCGTTGACGCTGCGCGGGATGCTGCCGGATACCGGGATACCAGCATCAGCGAGACTCTCGCGCACTATCGTGGCGTTCAGTCTAGTGGCTGCAATACCGATTCTGTCCAATCGACCCTCCGAGTCAATGATTGGCCTAGCTAGCTCGATTCCCTCGCGAGCAGCAGCACCTCCGCCGACCACTATCCCGATTGTGTCATCCACTGCTACCCTGTCTCTTACGACCTCGGTGAGTCCCTCGAGCCAAGCGTGCCTCAAGTCAACCTCGGGCCTAAGCAGGCTGCCTCCGAGAGCGGCTACGACCTTCGCCATCGAGGCCTGCGCATACATGCACCCTTTCAATGCCTGCGGCTCGGGCGCGGTGAAGGGTTGAAATGCCGCCCCTCAGGCCTCTGACAGAGGTATAGCATGTCTGATGACCTAGGGCAGCAGCAGCGTAGGCTACGCCTGAAGAAGACGCTTGAGGAACTATCGTCGATGCGAGGCATGGGGACTGAACTGGTAACAGTCATCGTACCTCCTGATAGGATGATTCACGATGTCAGACAGCATCTGTCCCAGGAGTCCGGCCAAGCTGCCAATATCAAGTCGAAATCGACTAGGAAGCACGTGGGCGATGCGATAGAGTCGGCTATAGCCTCGATAAACCGATACAAGACTCCCGGTGAGCGTGGTCTGGCAGTGTTCGTCGGCCACGTCATAGTAGGCAACAACAAGACCAGACTCGTCACCATAGTGATCGACGATCCACCCGAGGCATTTCCTTCTTTCAGATACCGCTGTGACTCTACTTTCGAGGTCAGCCAATTGGAGGAGATGCTAATCGACAGGACCGCATACGGCCTGTTCGTCATCGACCGCTCCGAGTCTGCCTACGGAATAGCCTCAGGCAAGAGACTCCACTGTCAGGAGCACATCACCTCCCAAGTTCCCTCGAAGCACGGCAGAGGAGGTCAGTCAGCCCAGCGCTTCGAGCGCCTAATCGAGGAGGCAGCTCACAACTTCTTCCAAAAGTCGGCTGAGAGGGCATGCAACTACTGGCTGCCGCAGATTGAGAATCTGAAGGGAATTATCGTGGGAGGACCGGGCGCGACCAAGGACTTCGTGGTCAAGAAGGACTACTTCCACCACGAGATCAAGAAACTCATCAGAGAACCGCTGTTCGATGTAGGTTATTCCAACGAGAGCGGCCTGCGCGAGTTGATTCAGCGTGCAGGCGGACTGATGGATCAGATTGAGATGGAAGCTGAGAGGAACCTCGTTGACCAGTTCCTGCGCGAAGTCATGCAGAACCATCCCAAAGCCACCTACGGAGAGGCGATGGTCCGATCCGCCCTCGATCAAGGAGCGGTCCACACCCTGCTTCTTTCAGAAGCCCTCAGGCAGCGCCGCGTGGGCTGGACGTGCAAGAAGTGCAGCCATGAGTGGGAGACCACACAGAGCAGCCTGTCAGACATTCCCAACTGCCCGTCTTGTGACTCTGAGAACATCACCGAAGACCCTGATCGTTCGATGGACCTCGTTGACGAGTTGAGTATGCTTGCCGGTCACATCTCGGCCAAGGTCAGCCTAATCTCGATGGACACAGAGGAAGGAGCCACCCTCAACGACTCATTCGGCGGAATCGCCGCCATTCTGAGGTATGCATGGAGTTGATTGGATGAGGATTCTGGAAAACGCCGTCGCGGACGAGGTGGCGGCTGCACTGGCCGATGTGGGAGCCGAGGGTGACCGTGGCGACCTGCTAGGTCCGGCCACCGTGGAGGAGCACGGCGATCTGGCCGTGCCCTGCCACAGCCTAGCACCAGTTCTGAAACAATCACCTGCGCAGATTGCCGAGTCGATATCATCCACTCTAGTCCCAGCTCTGTCCGGAATCGCAGAAGTATCTGCGGTCGGCGGATTTGTCAATATCAAGGCCGAGCCAGGATGGCTCGCTGCAAGACTATCTGAACTAATTCCCGATGATAGATTGGGAGTTGCAACCGAGGAAACCAGAGTCGCCGCAGTCGACTACTCAGCACCCAATGTAGCCAAGGAGATGCATGTGGGTCACCTCAGGTCCACAGTCATCGGCGATGCGATTGTGCGGATGCTGATGTACAAGGGACACACTGTGCATCGCGAGAACCACGTCGGCGACTGGGGGACGCCCTTCGGAATGCTAATCGAACACCTCCTCGATCTGGGAGAGGTCAATGCCGCCGAAGAGCTCGGGATGGGGGACTTGGACGGCTTCTACAAGCAGGCCCGAGCGAAGTTCAACTCAGACGAGTCATTCGTTGAGCGCTCTCGCAGCCGTGTGGTGATGCTGCAAGGTGGGGATGAAGAGACACTCAGACTCTGGCGAGTCCTCGTGGATGAGTCGATGCGCTACTTCAACGAGGTCTACGGGATGCTGGGGGTTCTGCTGACGAATGAAGACATCATGGGGGAGTCGAGTTACCACCACTTGCTGCCCGAGGTGGTCAGAAGACTCGGTAACATCGGTATGCTAGAGGATAGTGATGGCGCCAAGGTAGTGTATCCGGGAGGTTGGGTCAATCGCGAGGGCGAGCCGATGCCACTCATCATCCAGAAGGCGGACGGAGGCTACAACTACGCTACTACCGACCTTGCATGCATTATAGACAGGGTTGAGAGACTGGGCTGTAATGACCTGCTTTATGTCGTAGGTACTCCACAAACTCAACACTTCAAGATGGTATTCGAGGTCGCCTCTCAGGCCGGATTGATGAACGACTCACACAATGCCACCCACATCAAGTTCGGCTCAGTATTGGATTCAGACGGAAAGATACTGAAGAGCCGAGAGGGTGAGGCGATCAAACTGGTCGATTTACTCAATGAATCAGTTACCAGAGCCGAGCAGACGATTGCCGAGAGGAACCCATCTATCGAGGGCGAGCAGAGACAGGAGATTGCCAAAGCAATCGGCATCGGTGCGGTGAAGTACGCCGACTTGTCGACAGAGAGAACGAAGGACTACGTCTTCGATTGGGATAAGATGCTATCCTTCGATGGAAACACCTCTCCCTATCTGCAGTACGCACATGCCCGAATCTGCAGCATTTTCCGCCGCTCGGATGTCGAAAGACCACCCCCTGCAGACACGCCCATCTCCCTGGGGCACGACGAGGAGGCATTGCTAGCAAGGCGTTTGGTCAACTTTTCTGCAATGGTGGACGAAACTCTCTCCACCTACTCACCCCATCGTCTGTGCACCTACCTACACTCGGTTGCTTCTGCATTCGCTTCGTTCTACGAGAACTGCCCTGTACTTTCATCTGAAGATGATGGAATAAGGATGAGCCGACTAGCCCTGTGCGACCTGACTGCGCGCACTCTATCCACGGGACTGGGCCTTCTGGGGATTGATAGTCCCGAGCAAATGTAATCAGTCAGACCTCGTGGAGGTACCATGCCCTCAGTAGGTGACATGGCCCCCGACTTCACACTGACCGCCCATGACAAGTCCTCAGTGATCCTCAGTGATTTGAGGGGACGCAGAACTATACTGGCATTCTACCCGGCTGCCTTCACCGGTGTCTGCACCAAGGAGATGTGCACCTTCTCCGATGGCATGGCGAGCCTGAGTTCGAGCGGAGCCAGCATCCTCGGAATCTCGGTTGATTCCCCCTTCTCCAACGCCGCCTTCGCCGAGGCCAATGGCATCGGGTTCCCGCTTCTGTCAGATGTCCATAGGGAAGCAGTAGACGCCTACGGTGTCGCCCTGAGTGATTTTGTGATTCCAGGTTATACAGTAGCGCAACGCTCTATTTTCGTGGTCGAATCTGATGGTAGCATCGGCTATTCTTGGGTCGCTGAAAACCCAGGAATCGAGCCCGACTACGATGCTGTGATTGCTCACTGTGCCTCGCCATAGGCGAGGTATCTGGCTATCGAGCCGTAGACAACTCCTGAGACAATCAGACTCTCCTCGTTGAATCGGTCCATGGTGTCGAGATAGGTGTGGTACTCGGCGGAGCCAGAACCATAGCAGACCAGTGCTCTGCCGTATTCCTTGTCCTCGCCATCGTCCTCGTCTATGTCGTATACGAATGGGGCGTGGTCGGAGTTGTATGGCATCTCTGTCGAGGCTAACTTCCTGATACTGATTGGGTATTTCTCCGCCAACTCCGGATAAGCCTTGGAGAATGCATTGACGACTCCTGTGATGTGATCCACATCAGCTCGGTTGTTGCCGAACATTGTCAGACCCGAGTTCCTCTCCGCATCGACGTGATTCATATCGAGGTTGATGTAGAGTCGGAGATTCTCCTCCAGCATATTTCTGTGCTTGTCGACCCATTCTCTGGAGCCCCACAAGCCCTCTTCCTCGCCCCCCCATGTGCAGAAGTATAGGGTCATCTCGGGCATCCCCATACTGGACTCGAGAAGTCCGAATTGCCTGGCTATCTCCTGCAGGGTAGCAACCCCTGAGGTATCATCAACGGCTCCTTGGCCGTTGTACACGGTGTCATGATGCGCTCCGAAGATTACTAGTGACTCCGACTTGCCCTCGATTATCCCGCATGGCACTCGAATGGTAGCAGTTCCACTGTTGTCGACATCGGTGATGAACTGAAGTCTGGCCTCACCGTTGATCACCTCATCGATGATGGTCTGACCCACGCTCCTCGATACCATGATGAATCCGAGACCGTCAGGAATCGGGTCTATCGAAGAGATTCCGACCGACTTGAAGTAAGGAACGCAGTCGTCGGCAACCAAGTCGTCGCAGTTCTGACGGTCATTAATCAGAATCAATCCCTCAAGGTCATTCTCTGCAGCGCGCTCGAACAGCACCGTGTTACTCTCGGTCTCGGGCTGTAGCCAAACTAGGCCGACCGCGTTAGAGGCCGAGCCCCAGTCGGCTGAGTCGTTCCCTGTCCCCAAGTCGATTACATCCATATCATCGACATAGCGTACGAAAGAGGAGCCGCTGTAGCCCTGCAGCACGAAGTCCTCGCGATGGCTGAACTCGACTATCTGGCGATTGAAGTCCGCCGTTGTGCACGGTGCAGGACCACCGAAGATATCTCCGATATCACCGGGAGTACACAGAGATAATTGCGGTTCGTTACCAATTACGAACATTGGCACATCGAACTCTTCGAGAGTCGAAGGAATCCCCATGGAGGTGAAGTTGAACTTGATAGAATCGG
This sequence comes from uncultured Candidatus Poseidoniales archaeon, assembly GCA_964392975.1. Lineage (GTDB taxonomy): Archaea > Thermoplasmatota > Poseidoniia > Poseidoniales > Thalassarchaeaceae > Thalassarchaeum. The sequence continues at coordinate 13,587 of CAYMRU010000023.1, forward strand.
CCGTGTTCTTCTCTTCTATCGTTCCCGAAAGCCTGCCTTCCCACTCCGGATGGCCCAGATCAACCAGAGCCTGAGCATAGATTCTAGCCTGTTCGGAATCGAAATCAATCAACTGGTAGTCAGGTTCGCCCTTTATCCATTCGACAATTCGGTCGCCATACAGCACAGCCCCGCCCGAGCCGCCAATCAGAATCAGAGCGGCGACAGCTAGCACATGAATCGGCAATTCCCTGACTTGGGTAACTATGGCCGATGCACGCTCACCCAGTCCAGGAGAGGCTACCTCTGCCTCGATTACAGCGTCTTCTGCATCCGATTCCACGGACTTCCCCGCCTTAACCCGTCTATTGAACCCACGCCGAACTTGAACCCGCAATTGCGGTTATTTCTTCGGGACTTCTTCACCGGTCCATCTATTTCCGATTGAGTGCTCCACGCCCATTTGGTCGAGAATCCTCGCTACTACGAAGTCCACGAGGTCTTCGATGCTCTTTGGGGCGTGATAGAAGCCAGGGCTCGCCGGTAGAATCACTACGCCCCACGACGACATCTTCGCCATCGCTTCCAGATGAGGAGTTGCCACCGGAGCCTCGCGTGGGACCAGAATCAGTTTTCTCCTCTCCTTGAGGGCGACCAGCGCGCTGCGAGTAGCTAGATTGTCGGAAATCCCAGCAGCAATCTTGCCGATTGTAGTGCCGCTGGCGGGACATACGACACAAGCCTCGTATCGAGCAGAGCCCGATGCTGACCTAGCAGCTAGATTGTGGTTATCCTCTAACCTGACACCATCTCTTTGAGCCAATTCTTCTGGAGTGATTCCACACTCGAGATCTAGGTTAATCGCTCCTGCGTTTGTGACAATCAGACTGACTTCCCAGCCTGCATCCAGTAGTGCATCCAGTAGGCGCACGCCATACTGCGCACCGGAAGCTCCGGTGATTGCTACAACTGCCTCAGGCATGACATTCCGTCCTTCCTTCTAACCTTGAATGGTTGCATCGGCTATAGACTGTCTTTGAGCGCATCAGCGAGATACTCATATTCGCCTATGTGATTGTACAGTTGGGCGGATATTCGGATATATTTCGTGTCATGGTGGCGCCATGGCATCACAGGAACTTGAACCGAGTAATCATCCAGCAGTTGGTTGTGGAACGGGTCTCCGTCAAGACTCATCGGCCCAACCTCCTCATCGGTGGGGAATTCCACAGAAGCCATCGCACAGATCATCGAATCGGGAACTGGAGGAGTAGTCCCTAGGGCTTCGCAGATGAGGTCCCTGCCCTGCAGAGCTAAGTCTCGATTGCGATTCATTATCTCCGACCACCCTCCTTCGATCAGTCCTTCCATGAAACTCATCGCTCTCGGGATGCTCAACCAAGGAGTCGGGTCTTGGGTGCCCGGCCAAGCGAACTCAAACTCAAACTTCTCCTGAGCAGTCCCTTCGAATGAGAAGCCATGGCTGATGTTCAG
>CAYMRU010000024.1:0-14685 GCA_964392975.1 uncultured Candidatus Poseidoniales archaeon
ACCTGCGACCTGCGGATTAACAGTCCGCCGCTCCACCAACTAAGCTATGTCGGCCTGACCCGCGGCAGGCTCCACCCTTCATCAAAGAATCGGATTACTCCCATTCAATTGTGCCCGGTGGTTTGTGAGTGATATCATACACTACTCGATTTACCTGACCCTTCAGGGAGTTGGTAATCTCAGTGCTGATTGCGGCTAGAACTCCGTGCGGAATCTCAGAGTATCTGGCACTCATTCCATCCAAGCTAGTCACCGCTCTGACCACCACTGTCTCGCCGTGTACACGCACATCTCCATGGACCCCTACACTGCGGACAGGTAGTAGGGCTGCGAAGTACTGCCACGGCAAATCGCATTCGCCGCGCTGGGCGGCAGACTCAAGATGCGTCTCTACGATATGACAGGCCTGTCTGCAGGCCTCTACCCTGTCAGGGGTTAACTCACCCAGAACCCTGACTGCTAAGCCAGGGCCCGGGAAAGGCTGGCGCTCGCTTGAGGGAATGTCCAACTCCCTTGCGATAGCCCTGACCTCGTCCTTGTAGAACTCACGCAGCGGCTCTACGATCTCCAACTCGACATCCTCGGGCAAACCACCCACGTTGTGATGTGACTTGATGACATCTCTCTCACCGCCGCCCGACTCAATCCAATCGGGAGCGATGGTGCCCTGCACGAGGAACTTCGCCCCACACTCGTCCTGCTCTTCTTCAAAGACACGGATGAACTGCTCACCGATTACCTTGCGCTTCTCCTCCGGGTCAGTTACACCGGAGAGATGATTGAAGAATCTCTCAGATTCATCTACTACCTTGAGGTCGATTCCCAAGTCTGCGAACATGCCTGCGACCTCCTCCGACTCGTTCAAACGCATCAGGCCTGTATCGACATAGACGCAATGTAGCATGCTTCCGACTGCACGGTGTGCGAGAACTGCAGCGACCGTGCTGTCGATTCCTCCAGAACAGGCGATAATAGCGGTATCATCTATCTGCGACTGCAGTGCTTCTATCGCCTCGTCCAAGAGGAACTGGGTTTGCACCGAATCACTCCCTTAGGGACTCATCATCTGCGATTACCTGATTGGTACGTGCTGCACGCCAGTCTGCATAAGCGGAAGCTAAGTCTGAATCGGAAAGAGACAGTATCTGCACTGCCAGTACTCCAGCGTTGTCCCCCCTATCCACACCTACGGTGGCCACGGGCATTCCAGGAGGCATCTGGACAATCGAAAGAAGGCTGTCGTACGGGACCTTGCCACCGACTGGGACTCCGATCACAGGCAGAGCGGTCATCGCTGCGACGACTCCAGGGAGAGCAGCGGCCATTCCCGCCATACAGATGAAGATCTGGCATCCATCCTCGATGGCCGCCGAAACAACGCCTTCAAGGTACTTCGGGGCCCTGTGGGCAGAAGCCACTCTGACCTCGTGTGAGATGCCGAACTGTGTTAGCACGGCTGTGCACTTGTTGGCGATTGGTAGGTCGGACTTGGAACCTAGCAGAATGCAGATGTCCATGACTCAGCGGGAGGTAGTCGGTTCAAATGCCTGCCGTCCGGATTGTCTCACGAAGGCAGTAGCCTAGAGGGCCAATCTACGCCTGTAATCACCACTTGCGATTCATAGAGTGCCCTGCTTGAGTGGTCATCTGCGAACGGGTCGTGGACGAATCCTGAGGGATTAATCAGAGCAATTGCGACAAACCGATCCTCTCCCCTGCTGACTCCTGTCAGAGTGATTTCGCCAGTACCCACATTCAATTTCGCAATAGGGCCACTGGTCCAGAACTCTGAGTCGATATCCCAACCGTCACGCAGAGCCTGTGTGGTCTTCCAATTCGAAGAGTCAACGGGCAGAAGCCACCTGCCGGACGGTTTGATGACTACATCCCTGATCATTGCATAAGTGCGGAACCATGCAAGCCAGAATATCGCATACGACAGCCATCCTAAGGCCGGGTGAATGGATACGTGCAGACCGAATACTGCGCATGCAATTGCGAACGTGAGCCAGTCGAATGGAAGTGTATGGATAGAACCCACATAAGTGGGTTGGGATGAGCGAATCAGGTATAGCGGTACTATGATGAGAAGCCATGACAGGGCGAAGAAGGCAGCCGCAGTCGTCTGATCATCGACTGGAGTCCTATCTGGAAGAGCTAGAGGAACTGCTGTGATGACTAGGAAGAAAGGGGACCAAGACATTGGCAGCAGCAATCTGGTGCCGACTGGCCTGAGAGTTTGGCGCAACCATCCCTTCGCTGAGTCGTCTGAAGGCGTCGACCAAGACTCAGGCAGATCTGAATCATCACCTACAGAAGGCTGTTTGGCAGAACTGCCCCAGCTAGGTTCTCCGGACAACCAGAGATGGTCTTGGTGCGCCTGCATGAACTGCGGGTGGGCCTGCTGGTCTTGTTTCTTCGCTACTCGGAGCCAGGATGTCTCAGTATGAGGTTGCGTGCTGCCCAGACCTCGTCGACCCTTCTTACATCGGTGTTGTGAGGGGCGGTAATCACCACTTCGGGATCTTCTGCAAGAATGGCTAGGAAGTCATCTGCAAACTTGTCCAGAACCTCGCGGCTCTCGGTCTCAGTCGGCTCTATCATCAGGCATTCCGGGACAATCATAGGGAAGTACAGTGTGGGTGACATGTAGCCGTAATCGAGCAGTCTCTTTGCTACATCTTTGCCTGTGACTCCTGTGGTTTCCTTGAGTGGCTGCATAGAGAGCGTGAACTCATGCTTCACTAATTCAGCCGGAGCTCCGTCGGAGGGCATCGCAGGTATGTCTGCTAAAGTGTCGGAGTCGGGATTCATGATTCGATGACGCAGATAGTTCGCATTGAGGACCGCGTGCTCGCTCATCAGTTCCAACTCGCGGCCATAGCGTCGGTAGAACGCCCAAGCGCGTACTACTGCTCCAGCATTACCGTGCCACTGTTGCACCTTGCCGATGCTCTTGTCAGGAGTCCGCCAGAAATATCTGTAGCCATCCCCGGTTGCTCCTCCGTCTTCGGCCGATTCACGGTCTACCAAAGGTGAAGGCAGGTAGTCTGCGAGGTGTGACTTGACTCCAATAGGACCGCTTCCCGGCCCACCTCCTCCGTGTGGCTGACTGAATGTCTTGTGCAAGTTGTAGTGCACGGCGTCGAAACCCATCCGGCCCGGGTCAGTCTTGCCCAGAATCGCATTGAAGTTGGCTCCGTCATAGTACATCTGGCCGCCCGCAGAATGTACGATTTCTGCTGCTTCGGCAATTTCGGGCTCGAAGATACCCAGTGTGCTTGGGTTGGTAATCATCATCGCCGCGGTATCTTCTCCCACGGCCGCCCTGAGGGCATCTAGGTCGATGCGGCCGTCTTCTGCGCTGGGAATCTCAATGATATCGTAGCCGCACATAGCTGCAGAAGCTGGATTGGTGCCATGAGCCGAGTCAGGGACGATGACCTTGTCGCGGTGGTCCTCGCCAATGCTACGATGAAACTCCTGGATGCATCGGATTGCTGTGAATTCGCCCTGTGCTCCGGCGACCGGTTGTAGGGTGACTTGATCCATGCCGGAGCAGACCTCGAGCATTTCCTGCATCTCGTAGAAGATTGACAGCAGACCTTGGATTTGATGTTCGGGCTGAAGTGGGTGGATCCTATCTATCCCGGGTAACTGAACGATTCTCTCGTTGATTCTCGGATTATGCTTCATAGTGCATGATCCCAATGGATAGAATCCGGTGTCGATACCAAAGTTCCTCTGTGAGAGCCAGGTATAGTGCCGGACCAGTTCGGGCTCGCTGGCTCTGGGCCATTCTGGCAGACTACCGCGTCTGAGGGATTCGGGCACAGTCTCGAGTGCCCCTTCCATCATCGGATCGGGCTGGGACCAGCCCGATCCGGCAGCACCGTTGAATTCGAAGATATCACTCAAGCGCTCACCACCTCGACCCATGACAACAATGCTGAGACGAGTGCCTCGATGTCCGACTGACTGGTGCGCTCGTCGCAGCCAATCAGCAAGCAATTGGACATCGAATCCCACCACTCGCCCATAGCCAGACCTCCGAGTACCCCAGCCCGGTCCATATGTGCTGCAGCCTCTCCTGCATCCCCTGGCAGTTTGACTGCGAATTCTCGGAAGTTGGGAGTGTCGGGGTCGACCAGTTCGACTCCTGGAATAGCGCATACCGCTCGTTTGGTCGCTTCAGTAGCAGCAGCGACGCGGAGTGCCAGTCTCTCCAGTCCCTCAGGGCCGAGCAGAGCCATGTGCATTGCACCCATCAGGGCAATCAGTGTCTCATTGGAGCATATGTTGGACGTGGCTCGATGGCGGCGTATGTGCTGCTCACGAGTCGAGAGAGTGAGAGTGAATGCGTCCCGACCGTCCTCGTCAATCGTCTTTCCAACGACTCGTCCTGGCATCTGACGCAGGTATTCCTTCTGGCACGCGTACAAGCCGTAAATCGGCCCGCCCCCTGTAGGTCCTATGCCGAATGGCTGACCCTCTCCAACGACAATGTCGGCCCCGTAGTTTCCGGGTGCCTCGACAATTCCCAATGAGACTGCATCGACTCCTACAATCAGAGCAGTGTTCTCACCGATAATCTCCTTGAGTTCAGAGAGGCCCTCATCCAACTCGCCGAATGCATTTGGCTGCTCTACGTATACAGCACATGCTCCTGCCGCTGTAGCGGCGGCATCTAGATCAATTCGTCCGTCCATATTGTGCTCAAGGGTGCGAAGTTCGATACCTCCGCCCTGTGAATAGTTCTCAATCACTGAGAGTCGGTGAGGAGGTACTAACTGAGAGACGTAGACGACACCTTTCTGTGTGGCCTTGCGGCCCTTGACTCTCACAGCACATGTAATCGCCTCGGCGGCAGCGGTGCTAGCATCATACATCGAGACATTCGAAACGGGCAGCCCTACCAGTTCGCTGACCATCGTCTGGAACTCCCACATCGCTTGCAACATGCCTTGGCTGACTTCGGGCTGATAGGGGGTATAGGAGGTGAGGAACTCTCCTCGAGTGGCAATCATAGGAACCATGGTGGGCACGAAGTTACGAGCCAGACCGGCAGCGAGGAAAGACGGTCGAGAATCGAGATCGGCGTTGACTCCAAGCAGAAACTGGGCGTCAGCCCATATCTCTTCTTCCGATTGCGGCCCACGCAGAGGAAGGGGCTGTGTTCTGCGCACATCCTCGGGGATGTCAGAGAACAGGTCATCCATGGATTTGAAGCCCATTGCCTCAAGCATCTCCAGTTCGCGACCGAGATTTGGCAACTGGTCCATATCTGCTAACTCCGCCTCTCGGCGACCCGAGCAGAATTGCGTCGCCCTTGAATGTTCGTTGTGAGAGTTTCCATAGACAGCGACATACACTTATGTGCTCGTTCGAACTGGTAGGTTTAGCATGAAGGTCGCAATCGCCTCCGCAGATACGTTCGTGGCACCCTATCTGGTGGAAATGCTAGGTGACTCGGGTATTGTCGTCCCAGAGGAAGCCCTAGCTGACCCCATGGCACTCGACACCCTGCTGACTCCATGCAGCGCACTGATTCACATCAACTCCCGTCCTGTCGACAAGAGTGTCGATAGAGCCGACAGGGATGCCTACATTTCGATGCGAGAATCCTCCAGACCGATACTGGATGCTGTTGACAGGCACGGTGGCCTGCACCTTGTGATTCTCGGTACGCTCAGGGTTCATCCGCAATGGGAGCCGGGTGAAGCCTACTATGGGTACGACTCCACTCTAGCTCCTCGGGATACAGCGGCGGAAGGGCAACTCTGGATGGAAGAAAACGCCCTTGAGAGAGCCGAGGCCGAGCGCCCAGTGAGTATAGTCAGAGCGTCCAACGTCCAAGGAGTACCTCTCGGGGGACCTCCTGGCAACGGCCTTCTGCACAAATGGGCCGAAGAATGCCAGATTGGTTGGATTAACATCCCCGGTGACGGCTCGGACATCAAGGACTTCGTTCACGTCCAAGACTTAGTCAGAGTGGTAGATGCGGTTCTCGCCAATCCTCCTCCGACCAGAGAGAGTATCGCTGTTGGCTCGGGCAAGGGAATCAGCATGGAGGAGTTGGCCGGAATCTTCCACTCTCGCACCGGGTGCGATACTGAATTCGGACAAAGCGATGCCGGAGAGGTGTTCGGAATGGTAGATTCTTGGGCACTACAGGAGAGGCTCGGATTCAAGCCCGAGATTAGTCTCGAAGAGATGGTTGATGAGGCCTTTGAGGCTGCCGGTCACTGAGCGTTCACAATCAGCCGCTTGCGGATGCCATTCCAGCCTGAGATGCTGGCACTGATTGTCGAGTTCCTGCCCTTGGGTAACGACCCGCTGTCTGCTCCGGATGGAAGTCTGACTTCGACTTCACCCACTTCTTGTACCTCGCCGATCAACGTCATTCCTCCACGGTAGGCATCATCTATGCCAATGCCGAATGTGCGCTCGGCATCTGAAGTCACTTTGATTTCGAATTTGAAGGTCTTGCCTTCCACAGAGTCAGAAAGCTTGCGCTGGTCTGATAGCATTCTGGCTTCTGTAAACGCAGCAGCGATAGCGGACATACTAGAGAAATCAGAGGATGAGTCGGCCGTCTGTTGGGAGGGAGTTGGCTCAGAAGCCGCAGGATTAGCCACTGATGTAGGTGTTGTGAAGGATGAGCTTCGTCTCGAGGCTACTGTGACTCGGTCGGGGACAGAAACTCTTGGGCCGGCATTGACTTTGGTAGTTCTGTACCAATCATCTGGATCCTCATACTCAGGAATCTCAACTTCGGTATCAACCTCAACTTGATCGGGAATTTCGACCTCGGTCTCAACCTCGACGCGGTCCGGGACATCGACGTGGTGCTCTTCATGCCAATCATCATGGCTGTAATACTCAGATTCTGTCTCAGTTGGGCTCTCGGTGGCTGCAGGAACTTCTTCTTCTGGAGAATCCTGTGCCATACTGGAAGCAGCAGCGACTCCGGCAACCGTACCAGCAACCGCGGCTCCGGCGGCAATAGTTGCGCTTCGCTCGGCCAAACGGGCCGTTACTTCCGCTTGCATCCTGTCTGCATTGGCCTTCCAAAGTGATTGGGCTGGAGATCTAAGGAAAAAGGGTAGATTATCGATCTGAGTTTTGGCCTCGGCATCGGCCGTGGCCCTAGCCTCCTCAACTGTGATTCTACCCTCTAGGACGTCCCTCTCAAAAGCGGCGACTTTAGACAGCATGCTCTCAGAGAAATTGTCGAATTCGTTCGAACCGCCATCTTCAATCTCGAAATCCTCGCTGTGGTGTAAGGTGAATTCTCCATCGGAGAAGACGCGAATGCTCCATTGGCCTGCTGATTGCGCAGGGAATGATGCGTTGTTCACATCAATATCACGTAGCCAGTGCCATCTCTGATGTTGATCTCCATGCTCATGGTCGCCCGCACCTGCTGGAAAGATGCCGACCCAAGCATCGTTGCTACTGGGGACATCATTAATCCTGAATCTTACGGGTTGGCCTAGAGACGCATCTAGGATCTCGATGGAGTCACGCTGTTTTTCACTGGGTTCTTCTTGAGTCTCCTCTGGTGTGGGCTCTGAATACGAGGCCAGAGTCGTGACTGGAGTGACCGATATCTTGCCTACTCCAACCCACCTGCGCACACCTGTGGGAAGTGATTTATCCGACTTGGGCCGGGCCCAACCGCCCCTGTACCAGTCGTTGCTGCCGTCCTGCTCCCTGTCGTCGAGGCTCCATGAAGGGGCTCCTCCAGAATTTGCGTTGTAGAAGTATAATCTTGCTCCGGTCGGATTCATGTACCAGGTCTTGCCGTTAATCTTGTCCGGTTGAGATACGTAAACTCCGTTATACTGGTCATTCGGGTGATCTCTAATTTCGACTGAGGAACCTTCGGAAACAGCCTCAGAGGGGCCTCCGTCTAGAAGAGCTAAAATCTCCTCCAAATTGAGTGTGCCATCGTTGTTTGTGTCTACGGCACCGAAAATAGCAGACAAGATTGCGTCGGGGGCTTGCTGGCCGGTAATCGACTCCAGTGATGCCTTAAACTCCGATTGGTCAATCGAGCCATCTCCATCGAAGTCATACTTGGTGAATAGGGCTTCTGCTGTGATGCCTCTCTTGCGAAGAAGTTCTTGCAGATTCTTGATTGCTACTGCCTCAACGGCCCCTCGCACACGCGACTGCATGGCGTTTGAGATTGGAACTTGGAAATGAGCATTGTCCCGGCAACTCATACCGCACAGTACTCGCTATACGAATGGCGGCCGCTTTACCAAGGCCCTGATTCTCCTTCGGGGACTTGTCTGAATCCAGACTTCGCTATCTAGATTGACACCGCTCAGATACGCCATTGCGATTCCTGTCCTGTGCTTGCTCGGAGAAGGGGCGCCGCTCGTTACTCTGCCGACGACTTCTGCGTCATCTTCATCGGACGATAGCACTACATGGCCAGGGCGGGGCGCTGGGCCCCTTTCCAAGCACTCCAGACCGTGCCATTCATCACCCGATTCAATTGACCGTTTTACACGACTCTTGCCGATGAAATCATGTTCCATGTCTAAACCAAAAGGGACACTAGTCTCGGCTGTGTCTCTATACAGGAAATCCTCGGGCAGAGGTTTCTCAGCGCTCACTCCCAGGCCGGGCCAAATGAAGTCCTGTCCTGAAAGTAGGTAGCCCTTCTCGAGGCGTAGCGTGTCTCGGGCGCCCAGACCTACAGGAACTAGTCCGTGGGCGCGTCCGGCCTCTAGAATAGAGTTCCAAAGAATAGGGGCTTGCTGATTATCGACGAATATCTCGAATCCTTTCTCACCGGTGTATCCAGTACCTTGAATCCAGCCAGAGATACCCAGAACGTTGTCAGCTATATCTCGACAAGTGAACCTGCTCACGGCATTGTCTTCACCGATGGTTTCTGAGAGGATGCTGGTCGAGGCGGGGCCTTGCAGGGCTAGGATGCTTGTCATGTCCGATAGATCCTCGATCGTGATTGAGCCATCCCGAGGTAACAGAGAGGTAAACCAATCCAGCATCACGGGTACCATCGATGCATTAGGAACTCCGAGGACTTCGGTCTCGGACTTCACAGCGAAGATCATGTCGTCGATGATATGTCCTTCATGGTCGAGGAAGTGAGTGTAGCCGCACCTTCCGTTTGAGAAGTTCATAAACTCCTGAGTCGCTATACCACTCAGCCATGAACGAACTCCCTCACCGCAGAATCGGAAGAACCCCATGTGCGAGACGTCGAAGAGACCAGCGGACGCTCGAGTGGCAAGATGCTCTTCCTGAATTGAGGAGTACCATATCGGTAACTCGAAGCCGTGGAAGTCGACCATCTTGGCGCCTCCTTCAATGTGGCAGTCGAACAGCGCTGTCCTGCTCGGCTCCCCGTGCATGGCCTTTGCATGGAGATTGGGTGCAAGAAGTTACGGGAAGCGAATACAGACCAGTGCTGGCGCAGGCGCCATAATTTGTATGAGCAATGAGACGAAATATTTAAATATTAATGACACTACTATACAACTACAGGTTGAGAAGATGGAACGAGACACTGCTAGGCAGGCCGGCAAGTCTGAGAGTAATTCGAAACAGCGTAACCGCTCTTCGCAGTTCAGCCCCGCAATGAGGCCTTCAAGAGGTCGCATTACTGATTCCATGGCTGGTCCTTGCAAGGTGTGCGGAGCGAGTTCTTGGGACACCGATGACGTGCGTGGAGAGACCACTTGTTCCGATTGCGGATACGTCGCCGCTGAGAACATGATTGACCCCGGGGCGGAATGGATCAACCACTCAGACGGAGATGATAGAAGCCGTGTCGGTGCACCCACCACTCTGACTCTCTCAGACAAGGGACTGTCCTCTGAGATTCAAAGACGCGACCTTACTGCAGGCGCTGCCAAGCGTCATGGCATGAGCAGTAAGGGAATCAGAGAGTGGAGAAGGAGACAGCGCATAGACCAACGCAGCAAGACTCGCGACAGTCGCAGCAGGAACCTAGCTAAGGCTATGCAGTTCATTCGCGACCGTGGCGACCTGCCTCCTCAAATTGAGCAGGAGGCGGCATCGTTGTACAGGCACGCCGTGCAGCGTGGCTTGGTTACCGGCAGGAGCATCAGAGGAGTTTCGGCAGCCTGCGTCTACATCGCAGCTCGTGAAGCCAAGATTCCGCGCAGAATCGAAGATGTCGCTGAGGCCTTCGACATGACCAAGACCGTCGAAGAGAAGGAGCTCAAGAGAACCATTAGACTGGTTGCGAGAACTCTGGGCACCCACCACATCACAGGTCCTGAGGAGTACTTCGAGAAGTTCCACTCCGACCTAGGGCTGCCACCTCATGTGCTAGGAGAGGTTCGCGACCTTTGGGGCTCAGTCAAGGACAATCTGGCCTGGCAGGGCAAGAAACCATCCGGAATCGCTGGGGTCATTATCTACAAGGCATCACAAGAGAGTTCGTCACCGAGAACTCAGAGTGAGGTTTGCAAGGTTTCCGGAATCAGTGAGGTCACCCTACGAGGTCTGCTGAAGATCTTAGCCCAACTGCTACCTGAGTAGATTGAACCGCGAAAACAATGGTGGACGCTGGGGGATTTGAACCCCCGGCCCCCTGGTTGCAAACCAGGTGCTCTTCCAAGCTGAGCTAAGCGCCCTGTGAGGCTGCCGACCGAGCGGAAGTTCTTGAGTGCAACCGTTGTCAGAAGTCAATCTTGCTTGCTTGATTGGGTTAACCTAGGCAGGATGATTACAATTCCCAGTAGAGATGCAATTAGGAGAAGGGTCGCTAAGTCGGTCTCGTCTGAAGTATCGGCCTCAATCTCCTCTTCTGGTGCAGGAGTCTCAGGAGTATGGACATCATCTGAGAAAGTGACCGTAAATGCACTCTCTGATACAGATCCATTGTTGTCAATCTGATGCATCAGATCCAGTGTTCCAGGCAGGAGTCCATTAGAGGGGTCAAGATACACCAGTGCGGTGACCTCGCACTCGGAATCAACCCTATGCCCCGTCTCATTGAGCTCGCACGAGGGAGTCAACCAAGTTGTGGCGATGTCATCGATGCCATCGAAGGTACCATCTCCATCTGCATCAATCAGAATCCTGTGAGATGTGTTCTCCCTATCATCGACATTGCGGAAGAACAGGGAGTCGGTTGTCACCAGAATCCCGTCGGGCACACCGCTAGGAGTTACTCCGTCCTGTTTGAGCAGCATCGTGTACTCCTTGGGCTCGTGCGCTGAGACTGGCGCTGAGAGCAGAATCAGTGAGATGCATATTGACACTGCGATGGCACGCACGCCCCTCCGTAGAGGGGCGATGGCTTCAACATGACCTGCGGGCTCGCGGGCATCGTGGAATCCGAACGCATGGCGCTTGCCTTCGGCTTAGTGGTCTGCTTGGTGGGTGCATCGGCTGCGGTGATGATGCTATCCGGTGGCTCAGATGATGTCGAAACAGGGACTTCGGAGATGCTCGATCCGCTATTGCAGGACGAGGAGCACGACCACAGGAATGCGAGTCAGCACATCATGTACACAGACAATATCCTGCCCGTGTCGTTCAACGAACTGACTGCTCCGGGTAATGCTGAGATTCAAGTGGCCGACTCTCCCGATGGTAAGACATACGCCTACATAGCTGGCTGGAGTGAAATGCACATCGTCGATGTGACCAATCCCGCCAATACAACCGTGACAGGTGTCTACTATGACCCGAACACTCAGGTCCTCGATGTCAAGTATCTCGAGTACAACGGCAGGGAGTATGTGATTGTACAGAACCAGTTGGTCGACCCTGGCGCTGCCGACCCCAATGTGGGAGAATGGGAGGATCCTGCACAAGTCACTGTTACTCTAGTGGATGTCACCGACAAGAGCGACCCGAGTTGGGTAGACTCGTGGTATGATGCTGACCACCCCAGTGGTCCGCACAACCTGTACACTCACATGATTGACAACGAGTGGTACATCTTCGTTGCCAACCCTGACTACGAGTCCTGTGATGTCGGCCAAGGGGATGCCTGCGGCGGCATCACCATCGCTCACCTCAACTTCGCCGGCTATGGGGACCTACCTCGAATCGTCAAGGTAGGAGAGGCCGAGGTAAGTTGGGAGTCGACGCTCGGAGGCTGGATCTACATCCACGACATGACAGTCCAGACTTGGCCGGGCGAGGATGCCAACGACCCTCGATTCGGAAGGACCTATGTCTACGGGGCATATTGGGAGGCCGGGCTGAGAATCTTCGATGTCTCAGATGTCCCTCATCCAAACAAGGACATGGGAGAGTACCTATTCATCGGTGGAGCATGTCGTGTTTCTTGGGGTACTCAACTTGGTTGTAACTGGCGGGCTCCTGAGGTTGGTCAGTGGATGGAATTCGAAGACTTCGATGGCGATGGAGAGATTGATTGTGGTTGCACTAGCAACGAGAATGGCGGGCGCGCTTCGTACATCCACTATGCCGAACCCATTGACGAGATGGTCGATGCTTCACATCTGGGATATCCCGCAGGAAACATGCACCTGACTCTGCTCGCGACCGAAGTGCTCGAGACAACTGTTGGAACTGGGATGTCATACCTGCTTGATACAACTGGGTACGAGGAGGTGAATGGCAATGTCAGATTCATGCCCAAACTAATCCATGGCTGGGAGATTCCGTTCGCCAACAATCATCACATACCGGGCGGCGAGGAGTGGTTACTGTTCAGCCCGCACAACGCTGACACCCATATATTCCAGACCGGGTTGCCGGGGCTTCCAGATACGAGTCACGGAGGGGCTTGGGATGGGAGAATCTACCTATCGAGTTATCACGCTGGACTTTGGGTCATTGATGTCGAGACTTTGATGGTGGCAGGACTGTCTGAGGGTAACAAGACGAATACTCACATGGATGCCACCGTGGGCTTCCACCTGCCTCATGGGGTCGATGGCGAGCCCCTAGACAGCTCATACTACGATTTCGGATGGACCCCATTCCTGTGGGCTGCCGAGTATCACAAGGGATACACCTACTTGTCATGCATCACAACTGGGCTGTATATTGTCCAATTGGACCTAGACCAGCCGTATGGGAGTTGATTTAATCGCCCTAGCGCGTAGCGCTCGGGCGACCGGTGCATTGAACAACTGACCGACAGCGTCGGCGGGCGGGGTGGCAACTTGGTGATTGGCACTAATGCAAAGATGGCGCTAATGGTGACGCTTGTCGCGCTGGCCCCGCTCTCGGGATGTCTCTCATTCATCGGAGATTCTGATTCGGATGATGACGGGCATTCTTGGATCGACCCTGTAACCGAGGTCGAGGACGCTAACCACTCGCACAACGACCTTCTCGCTCACAGACTCTCCACACCCAATGCCCGATTAATCGACTATCACAATCTGAACTGTGATGGCAATGTCAAGCCGCCTGCTGAGTTGGACGACACGATGGGTAGGCCATGCAAAGAGGAATTCAAGAATGTCGCACCAACGCCGGGCGACAATTCCGAGATTGCAATAGAGGGCAACTTCGACGAGGATTGCGAAATCTATGCCGACGGGACGGGGGGTTGCTATGCTTATGTCTCCAGTTACAACCAATTCGAAATCCTCGATATTAGTAATCCGAATAACATCGTTCTACTTTCTACCTACTACGCCGAAGTCGCTAGGATGATTGACATCAAGGTCACACCAGACAACAACTGGGTATTGGTCAACCATGAGCTAACGAACAGCGAGTTGGACCCAATTCCCAATGACGATGATGCCAACAGCGGAATGAACAGACTCGATGTGATTTATGTCGGAGACAAGACCAGTCCTGTCAAGGTCGCAGAGTGGAACAATCCACCTGCTGGTTTTCACAATCAGGACCTGCACGTTTACTGTGATTGGGACGGAGCAATAGATCCACGAGAGGAGTGTAGCCTATTCCTGTTCGGAGCAGATCCCTACCCAGAGATGGTCGAGGGAAGCTCTGGAACCTTCTACAAGGGTACTCAGGTGTTCTACGTTCCACTCGGTCTTGAGTCTTGGTTGCCAAACCAGAATCAGGAGCAGCAGAATTCTAGTCGTGAGATATTGCGTTGGGGTGGCTACACTCCTGAGCCTTATACCACCTGCGGCGGCTCGATCTTTAACCATGACAATGTATTCTTCATACACCCTATAACCAAGCAGAAGCTTCTGGTTGTATCCTACTGGGGAGCAGGTTTGAGGCTGGTTGATGTTAGCGACCCTCCAACTGTACCTGATCCATTAGGAATCTCATGGCCTCCTGAAGTCGGGCGCTGGCTAGGCTGTCCGACCGATGATTCGGGCTGGTACGGACCTGATGGAGGAGGTCATGCCGGGATGTCTGCTGAAGAGTGGCTAGATGCCAATCAAGGCAATGATAACATCCACTATGCAGTACCTCAGGATTACCTGATATGTTCGGGAGTCAGTGAAATGGATCCAATGGATACTTGGCCTGACAAATGCGGAACTGGGCCATCTGATTCTACCTATGGGGAGAATTGGAGGCATTACACATACATCGCTCCAGAGTATGGTTCCAACGCCAACCACACGGGCTACATCTGGACTATAGACACCACAGACCCGGCCAAGCCGTTCCTAGTCTCCAAGTGGAGGCTACCCGGCGAAGGCGTTCTGGCGAATGGTAGCAGCCATCCACAGCACTACATTCCTGGTGGCT